>NZ_VMMM01000007.1:141545-164184 GCF_013277195.1 Streptococcus sp. 2579 | reverse complement strand
AGTTTCATTTAGTATTATTTACCGTCTCAAAATCTAGCAAAAAATAAAAAGATGTTGCGCTGACTAAAGAAAATTAGAATGTATAACAGAGGTAAACAGATAATTGTAGGGAATTAAGCCTTCTATTGATGAGCATGAATTTTCTTATAACATTATCCAACAAACTGACCTATGAAACTTCAAAAATTCAAAAACCACACGGTATTCCTTTCAACTTGATTGTATTCAAGACTGAAACTACTTGAAAATATTTAATATTTTTCTTTAATTACTTGACAGGTTATATATGTTGATTTATAATATAGGTAAAATAGGGATTGTGTAAGCGTTAACAAATACAGTACCCTTAACCTTGTATTCAGCAAAGAATTATGATGCAGCTAGAAAAGAAAGAATTCTAGCTTGATACAATGTCACCAGTTTTATTTAAAGTTGTTATGGAACTATTTTCAAAATAGATAGGCCTCTGTTTTAGGCGGAAAAGTTAATCAGGAGGTTAAGTAATGAACTACAATTTAAAATATCTTTTATCAGGAATATTTGTCCTAGTCTTTATAGGTTTCCTAGTCTGGATGCGTTATTTTAATCAGAAGAAGGAAGAAGCGCATTCGGATGTGTCTTTTGAAGCGAGGTTAGATAGTGAGGTCAAGGCCTTATATAAACAACTAGGATTGGGTGAGGAGCCTCATTATTTCTTAGCCTATCGCTACCTACATCCCTGGTTTAATTTGGCGATTTTACCACCAACAGTTGAAATTTTCTTAACTAAAATAGCGCTGGTGATGGTGACTCCAGATGAACTACTGATAAGAAATCTTGGGAATGGGATGACTTTCACAAGTGAGCACCATCGTGATTTGCGACAAGGACTTATCCGCATTCCAAAATCAGAGATGAAAGAATTTGAGATTCGCAACTGGAAAAGAGTTTTTATATTTGGCGATTTTTTGACAATTAAAACAAGCCAACATAGCTATTATTTGCAGGTTAGAGATGATGGACTTCAAAAAGGAAGTCTTTCTACCAAACATTTCTCCGACTTGAAACGACAAGATTTTCTCGGATTATTGACAGATAAACGGACATTTTGATAGACGATTGCTCAAAAAACTAACCTCTAAACATTCAAAAACCACACAGTGTTTTCAGCCTTGAACACAATTAAGCTGAGAGAATCACTGTGTGGCTTTATTGGAAAGTTAGTTTTTTTCCAGTTTCGTCTCTTCACGGGAGGTATCTCTATGAAAAAAATCAGTCATCTTTGTATGCTCTTGCTCTTGCTGTGTACTACGTTTTTTGTCCTGAATGTAAATGTTACACGTGAAATAGTGCGGATTCAGGAGATGGGCAAGACAACCTATTCATTTGACTTGTACTTGAAAGATGTCACTAAACCGACAGAAACGATTCTCCAGTTTTTTGAAGAGGTTGCAAATCAAGACAAGGTCTCTATTATCAAAGTAGATAATGGCGATGAAGCCGTCAAGGCTGGTGTTTTTAATAAGGAAACCTTCCCCTATCAGGAGTTCGGTCTGACTTCTCTTGATTTTTCAAAGAATGAGAAGGGGGTCTACAGCAACCAGGATCTTCCCAATAATCTAGGAACCATTCCCACCTTTTTAAAGGTGAAACTCATTCGACTCCAGACCTTCCAATCCTATATTGAGGATAAATCCCATACTGTAAATGGGCGCTACATGATTACCTCCAGCAAAGAGATAGATCGCGATACCATTCTACAAAAGTGGAGTGATTTTTTCCAGATAGATAAGACGATTTTATTAGAACCCACTTACCGAAGTCAGGTTGGAGTGCTAAATCAAGCTTTGTTGCTATCTATCATTATCTTTATCTTGGCAATCTTACTTGTGATTTTAATGACAGTTTATCAGCCGATGATGGAGATGAAACGAGTGGGGGTTCAAAAGTTACTTGGTTTTCAAAGTAGAGCGATTTTAGCTGGTTTTGTAAAGACTAATTTTTATCTTCTCTTGGGTGGAAGTCTTATCATTGACTTGGGACTATTTTTAGTGCTGGACTATAGACCAAAACTTTTGTTCCCAAGTTTACTCTTATCCCAATTTCTGCTTTTACAGTTGTATTTGTTCATCAGTTGGCTGACCTACCTGATGATTCAGAAAATGACAGTCAGTTCCATGTTGAAAGGTTTTTCATCTGTCAAACTTGGTCTCATCTTCAATTATGTGATGAAAATAGGGACAACTATTTTACTGACGGCCTTACTGATTGGGGTGGGCAGAAGTTTAGAACAAGAAAACAAAGAACTTGCTTATCAGCAACAGTGGGTAAGCCAAGGCAATTACCTGACCTTAGAAACCTTCAAACTCAATGATAACCTGTGGCAAGAAGAGCTAGCAGGGTCAGCGAAATCTACAGATTATTTCTATCGATTTTATCAGGATTTGGTAGAAAAAACGCAGGCGGGCTATGTGCAGAGTAGCAGTCTTCCTGTAAAAAATTTTGTCCAATCAGAACAGATTCAGCAATATCAGTTAACAGATACGGTGGATGTTTACTATGCCAATCGCAATTTTCTAAAGAGCAAGGGATTCAAGCTACCAGATACCGGTATTAAAAAAGTTATTTTGATGCCAGCAAGTACGAAAGGTGAAGAAGATAAAAATCAGCTCTTGGGGAAGTTAATTGCCTTTCATTCGATGAAGTATGAAGAGCAGCAAAAACGAACGATAGAGGAGATGGATGTCGAGATTGCCTATTATGAAGGAGATTGGTCATTTTTCCCATATAGTGATAAGCGAAAGGAAAATCTCTCCAATCCAATTATTAGCTTGGTCAATGATTCTGATATGATGTGGGATGAGAAAGCCTCCCTGTCAACAACTGGCTTAAATAATCCGATTAAAATTGAAAATACGGTTCAACATCAAAAAGAGATTACAGAGTTAGTTGAGAAATTGTCAGATGGAAATTATTTAAAATTTTCATCTATTCAAGCCATTCAAGAGGGGATAGTTGATACCTATCGGGATTCTGTTCGTAATTTTAACGTTCTTTTTGCCTTATTTGCTCTTCTCAGTATGATTGTCTCCTACTTTTTACTCGTTACTACTTTCTTGTTGAAGCGCAGGGATATTATCACCAAGAAGTTTATGGGGTGGAAACTGGTCGATCGCTACCGTCCTCTCCTCGTTCTGCTCTTGCTGGGCTATAGTCTGCCTCTTCTAGTCTTGATTTTCTTTGCCCATGCGTTCTTGCCATTTCTGCTGTTTGCAGGCTTTACATGTCTGGATATACTATTTGTGCTAGGCTTGGCTTCTAGGATGGAGAAAAGAAGTCTAGTAGAGTTATTGAAAGGGGGCATCTTATGATTGAGTTGGAAAATATTACCAAAACCATTGGGGGAAAAGTGATTTTGGATCACTTATCTCTCAGGATTGATCAGGGAGATTTGGTTGCCATCGTTGGAAAAAGTGGTAGTGGTAAGTCAACCTTGTTAAATTTATTAGGTTTGATAGATGGTGATTATAGCGGACGGTATGAGATTTTTGGTCAGACAAATCTAGCGGTCAATTCTGCCAAGTCACAAACAATAATCCGTGAACATATCTCTTATCTATTTCAAAATTTTGCCCTGATTGATGATGAAACGGTCGAGTACAATCTCATGCTGGCGCTGAAATATGTGAAATTGTCTAAGAAAGACAAACTCAAAAAGGTGGAAGAGATTTTAGAGAGAGTAGGTTTGTCAGCTACTTTGCACCAAAAGGTCTCCGAGTTGTCTGGTGGCGAACAACAACGAATTGCAGTTGCTAGAGCCATCTTAAAACCCAGCCAGCTGATTTTAGCCGATGAACCAACAGGTTCTCTGGATCCTGAAAATAGAGATTTGGTCTTGAAGTTTCTCTTAGAGATGAATCGAGAAGGGAAAACAGTTATTATTGTGACCCACGATGCTTATGTAGCCCAACAATGTCATCGTATCATTGAATTGGGCGAGGGAAAATGAGTTCGTTCAGCTTTATTTGACTGACTGAATACTCATATTTTTCAGAGAGAAATAGCATAAATACGCCTAGGAATGACATTTTTATGTAATTTTCCTAGGTTTTTCTGTTTTAAATTGAAAAAAATTACAATTTAGGCTTGACAAAGGATGAAGATAGGTGTATTATTTATACAAACAAAAGGAATAAACATAAAGGAGGCTTTGTTATGAATAAGATGAAGAAGGTGTTGATGACGATGTTTGGTTTAGTGATGCTCCCCCTACTATTTGCTTGTAGTAACAATCAATCGGCTGGAATTGAAGCCATCAAGTCCAAAGGGAAATTGGTTGTAGCCCTCAATCCAGATTTTGCTCCATTTGAATACCAAAAAGTGGTTGATGGGAAAAATCAGATTGTGGGTTCAGATATCGAATTAGCCAAGGCTATCGCAACAGAACTAGGTGTCGAATTGGAACTATCTCCTATGAGTTTTGACAATGTACTGGCTAGTGTTCAATCAGGAAAAGCCGATCTTGCCATATCTGGTGTTTCTAAGACAGATGAACGGAGCAAGGTGTTCGATTTTTCAACTCCCTACTATACTGCAAAAAATAAGCTCATTGTCAAAAAATCTGACTTGGCCACTTATCAGTCTGTAAATGACTTGGCGCAGAAAAAGGTTGGAGCGCAGAAAGGTTCGATTCAAGAAACGATGGCGAAAGATTTGCTACAAAATTCATCCCTCGTATCTCTGCCTAAAAATGGGAATTTAATTACAGATTTAAAATCAGGACAAGTGGATGCCGTTATCTTTGAAGAACCAGTTGCCAAGGGATTTGTGGAAAATAATCCTGATTTAGCAATCGCAGACCTCAATTTTGAAAAAGAGCAAGATGATTCCTACGCGGTCGCCATGAAAAAAGATAGCAAGGAATTAAAAGAGGCAGTCGATAAAACCATTCAAAAGTTGAAGGATTCTGGGGAATTAGACAAACTCATTGAGGATGCCTTTAAAGCATCTATTGAAAAATAGAAAGAAGGAAAAGAACATGAGTAAAGAAAAAGTAATTTTGGCCTATTCTGGCGGTTTAGACACATCAGTTGCTATTACCTGGCTAAAGAAAGACTATGATGTTGTTGCAGTTTGTATGGATGTGGGTGAAGGGAAAGACTTAGATTTCATCCATGATAAGGCTCTCAAGGTTGGGGCAGTCGAATCTTATGTTATTGATGTTAAGGACGAATTTGCTACAGATTATGTGCTAGTGGCTCTCCAGTCACATGCCTACTATGAACAAAAGTACCCCTTGGTATCTGCCTTGAGCCGCCCTCTTATTTCTAAAAAATTGGTTGAAATCGCGCATCAGACAGGAGCGACTACAATTGCTCATGGTTGTACAGGTAAGGGGAATGACCAAGTGCGTTTTGAAGTATCGATTGCAGCCTTGGATCCCAATCTAAAAGTGATTGCGCCAGTTCGTGAATGGAAATGGTCACGGGAGGAAGAAATTCATTATGCTAAGGAAAATGGAGTACCTGTTCCTGCTGACCTTGACAATCCCTACTCTGTCGACCAAAATCTTTGGGGACGTGCCAATGAGTGTGGTATTTTGGAAAATCCATGGAATCAGGCTCCAGAAGAAGCCTTTGGCATCACAACTTCTCCAGAGCAAGCTCCAGATACGCCAGAATACATTGAGATTGAGTTTAGTGAAGGTGTTCCAGTTTCCCTCAATGGAGAAGGGTTAAAATTGGCGGATTTGATTCAAAAACTCAATGAAATAGCTGGAAAACATGGGGTCGGACGGATTGACCACGTGGAAAATCGCTTAGTTGGGATTAAATCAAGAGAAATCTATGAGTGTCCAGGTGCAGTGACCTTGCTGACAGCTCATAAGGAAATTGAGGACTTGACGCTTGTGAGAGAAGTGGCTCATTTTAAACCAATCATAGAAAATGAATTATCAAATCTCATTTATAATGCTTTGTGGTTTAGTCCGGCTACGCAAGCCTTGATTGCTTATATTAAAGAGACTCAAAAAGTTGTCAATGGGACTGCAAAAGTCAAACTCTATAAGGGAAGCGCTCAGGTCGTGGCTCGGAAATCACCAAATTCACTTTACGATGAAAATTTGGCGACGTATACCAGTGCAGATACCTTTGACCAAGATGCAGCTGTTGGCTTTATTAAGTTGTGGGGACTTCCAACCAAGGTTCATTCTGAGGTTCAAAAAAGCGCCAAATAGGGCGATTGGATAGAGAGGTGGATGTGATATGGCTAAGAATACAAAATTATGGGGTGGTCGCTTTGAAGGTACTGTCGAAGACTGGGTAGAGCGCTTTGGTGCGAGTATATCTTTTGACCAGAAATTAGCTAAATTTGATGTGATTGGTTCCTTAGCCCACGTTCAGATGTTGGGTCAGACGGGCATTTTGAGTTTGAAGGAGTCAGAAAAGATTCAAGCAGGCTTGAAAGAACTCTTAGAAGAGCTAGAGGCAGGTCAACTTGACTTTGATATCGCAAACGAAGATATTCATATGAATATGGAAGTGTTTCTGACAGAAAAAATTGGTCCCCTTGCAGGGAAGTTACATACAGCTCGTTCTCGAAATGACCAAGTTGCGACAGATATGCACTTGTATCTCAAGGAGCAACTAGGCCATGTCCTAGATAAACTGGCTCATCTCAAGGGTGTTTTATTAGACTTGGCGGAAAATCATGTAGAGACGATCATGCCGGGCTATACCCATCTGCAACATGCCCAGCCTATTAGTTTTGCCCATCACCTGATGGCTTATTACAATATGTTTCAGAGAGACAGTGAACGTTTTGAATTTAACCAGCAGCATACAGACCTATGCCCTCTAGGTGCGGCAGCTTTGGCAGGAACGACTTTCCCCATTGATCGCCAATTGTCTAGCGATTTGTTAGAGTTTAAGCAACCTTATACAAATTCTTTGGATGCTGTTAGTGACCGCGATTTTATCTTAGAATTTCTGTCTAATGCCAGCATACTCATGATGCATATGAGCCGTTTTTGTGAAGAAATGATCAATTGGTGTAGCTTTGAGTACCAATTCATTACCTTGTCAGATACGTTTACAACAGGTTCCTCTATTATGCCCCAAAAGAAAAATCCAGATATGGCTGAGTTGATTCGAGGAAAGACTGGTCGAGTTTATGGAAATCTGTTTGGACTATTGACAGTCATGAAGTCCTTGCCTTTAGCTTATAATAAGGATTTGCAAGAGGATAAGGAAGGAATGTTTGATACGGTCGAAACGATTTTAAATTCCCTCGATGTATTGGCAGGTATGTTATCCAGCTTGCAGGTAAACAAGGAAAAAATGCAAGAATCTACAGAGAAGGACTTTTCAAATGCAACTGAGTTAGCAGATTATTTGGCAGGGAAAGGCTTGCCATTTAGAGAAGCTCATGAGGTTGTGGGAAGATTAGTGCTAGACTCTATCAAGTCTGCTAAAAATATTCAAGATTGGACTCTGGAGGAATTGCAAACCTATCATTCCCTCATTGCCGAGGATATCTATGTCTACTTGCAACCTAAAACTGCTGTTCAAAGACGAAATTCTTTGGGAGGTACAGGATTTGACCAAGTGAAATACCAAATTGCAGTCGCTAAGAAAGCGAATGAAGCTAGAAAGTGCTAGATTGATAGGTTCAGAATAAGAGGTTGGTCGATTGACAGCCTCTTTCTTGTCTTCTCTAACCAAGCATGTTATAATGAATACTGCTCAAGCGACCTTCAATCGTTAAAGCACACACGACCTTCAATCGTGAACTAGTCATTTCGTTTATCTTTTATTACGTCGTTAACTCGTCTTACCTAACTCAAGTTATGCCTGCGACTCGTTGCCTAGTCCTAAAAGCAAACGAAAAGACTATACTCGAAGAAATTCTATTGAAAGTCATAGTAAATAGAATTTTGAGGGGTATAAATAAACGAATAGATGGGAGACTTACCATGAGTGATAACTCTAAAACACGTGTTGTTGTGGGGATGAGTGGTGGTGTTGATTCGTCGGTGACGGCTCTTCTTCTCAAGGAGCAGGGCTACGATGTGATCGGTATCTTCATGAAGAACTGGGATGACACAGATGAAAACGGCGTCTGTACGGCGACCGAAGATTACAAGGATGTGGCTGCGGTGGCAGACCAGATTGGCATTCCCTACTACTCTGTTAATTTTGAAAAAGAGTACTGGGACCGCGTCTTTGAGTATTTCCTAGCGGAATACCGTGCAGGGCGCACGCCAAACCCAGATGTTATGTGTAACAAGGAAATCAAGTTCAAGGCCTTTTTGGACTATGCCATGACCTTGGGGGCAGACTATGTAGCGACTGGGCACTATGCCCGAGTAGCGCGTGATGAAGATGGTACTGTTCATATGCTTCGTGGCGTGGACAATGGCAAGGACCAGACCTATTTCCTCAGCCAGCTTTCGCAAGAACAACTTCAAAAAACCATGTTCCCACTAGGACATTTGGAAAAGCCTGAAGTTCGCAGACTAGCAGAAGAAGCAGGCCTTGCAACTGCTAAGAAGAAAGACTCGACAGGGATTTGCTTTATCGGAGAAAAGAACTTTAAAAACTTCCTCAGCAACTACCTACCAGCTCAGCCTGGTCGCATGATGACTGTGGATGGTCGCGATATGGGCGAGCATGCTGGGCTTATGTACTATACGATTGGTCAGCGTGGTGGTCTCGGTATCGGTGGACAACACGGCGGTGACAATGCTCCTTGGTTCGTTGTCGGAAAAGACCTGAGCAAGAATATCCTCTATGTAGGCCAAGGTTTCTACCATGATTCGCTCATGTCAACCAGCCTAGAAGCCAGTCAAGTCCACTTTACTCGTGAAATGCCAGAAGAGTTTACGCTCGAATGTACGGCTAAATTCCGCTACCGTCAGCCTGATTCTAAGGTGACCGTCCATGTCAAAGGAGACAAGGCAGAGGTCATCTTTGCAGAACCGCAACGCGCGATTACACCAGGACAGGCAGTTGTCTTTTACGATGGCGAAGAGTGTCTAGGTGGTGGCCTGATTGACAATGCTTACCGCGATGGACAAGTTTGTCAGTACATTTAGATTGACAAATTTTCTCAATTTGCTACAATAATAAAAGCAATAGAAATGATGGTCAAAGCTCATGGATGTTGCAGGCTTTTTTGTCCTGCACTTCTTTGGAGTTTTGACTGTTTTTGTGTCGTTTAGAGGAAAGGACAAGAATGATTCAACAAGACTTTCGGACAAAAGTAGACAATACGGTTTTTGGTGTTCGGGCGACAGCCTTGATTGTCCAAAATCGCAAGCTTCTAGTCACCAAAGATAAGGGTAAGTATTACACTATCGGCGGTGCGATTCAAGTCAATGAAAGCACGGAAGACGCGGTAGTCCGTGAAGTGAGGGAAGAACTGGGTGTAAAAGCTCAAGCTGGACAGCTAGCTTTCGTAGTTGAAAATCGTTTTGAACAGGACGGTGTTTCCTATCACAATATCGAGTTTCATTATCTGGTGGATTTGCTTGAAGATGCCCCATTGACCATGCAGGAAGATGAGAAAAGGCAGCCCTGTGAATGGATTGACATAGACAAGCTTGAGGGTATCAATCTAGTTCCAGCCTTTTTAAAAATAGCCCTGCCAGATTGGGACGGCCAACTAAGACACATTCATCTTGAGGAATAGGAGAGAAACATGACATATAATTTTACTGAAGAATACGATATTATTGTAATCGGTGCGGGACATGCTGGGGTCGAGGCTTCCTTAGCTGCTAGCCGTATGGATTGTAAGGTCTTGCTTGCGACTATCAACATTGAAATGCTGGCTTTCATGCCTTGTAATCCCTCTATAGGTGGTTCTGCCAAGGGGATCGTTGTGCGTGAAGTCGATGCCCTCGGTGGTGAAATGGCCAAGACCATTGACAAGACTTACATCCAGATGAAGATGCTTAACACCGGGAAGGGGCCAGCTGTTCGTGCCCTTCGTGCGCAGGCTGACAAGGAACTTTACTCTAAGGAGATGCGCAAGACAGTTGAAAATCAAGAAAATCTGACCCTTCGTCAAACCATGATTGATGAGATTTTGGTGGAAGATGGTAAGGTTGTCGGTGTTCGTACAGCGACCCATCAAGAGTATGCTTCAAAGGCTGTTATCGTGACGACAGGGACGGCTCTCCGTGGGGAAATTATCATCGGAGACCTCAAGTACTCATCAGGTCCTAACCACAGCCTAGCTTCTATTAACCTAGCTGACAATCTCAAGGAATTGGGCCTCGAAATCGGTCGTTTCAAGACAGGAACGCCTCCACGTGTCAAGGCTTCTTCTATCAACTACGATGTGACAGAAATTCAGCCAGGAGACGAAGCACCTAATCACTTCTCATACACGTCACGTGATGAAGATTATGTTAAAGACCAAGTACCGTGCTGGTTGACCTACACCAATGGTACCAGTCATGAGATTATTCAAAACAACCTCCACCGTGCGCCTATGTTTACAGGTGTGGTCAAGGGAGTGGGGCCTCGTTACTGCCCGTCAATTGAAGACAAGATTGTGCGCTTTGCGGACAAGGAACGCCACCAACTCTTCCTTGAGCCAGAAGGGCGCAATACTGAGGAAGTCTATGTCCAAGGACTATCAACTAGTCTGCCTGAGGATGTCCAACGTGAGTTGGTTCATTCCATCAAAGGGTTGGAAAATGCAGAGATGATGCGAACAGGTTATGCCATTGAGTACGATATGGTCTTGCCTCATCAGTTGCGTGCGACTTTGGAAACCAAGAAAATCTCAGGTCTCTTCACTGCTGGTCAGACAAATGGAACGTCAGGTTACGAAGAGGCAGCAGGTCAAGGGATTATCGCTGGGATCAATGCGGCTCTGAAAATCCAAGATAAGCCTGAATTGATTTTGAAGCGGAGTGATGGTTATATCGGGGTGATGATTGATGACTTGGTGACCAAGGGAACCATTGAACCCTACCGTCTCTTGACCAGTCGAGCTGAATACCGCCTCATCCTCCGTCATGACAATGCTGATATGCGTTTGACCGAGATGGGACGCGAGATTGGCCTTGTGGATGATGAACGCTGGGCTCGTTTTGAAATTAAGAAAAATCAATTTGACAATGAGATGAAGCGCCTAGATAGTATCAAACTCAAGCCAGTCAAGGAAACAAATGCCAAGGTTGAGGAGATGGGCTTTAAACCGTTGACCGATGCAGTGACAGCCAAGGAATTCCTTCGCCGTCCAGAAGTTTCTTACCAAGATGTGGTAGCCTTCATCGGACCAGCTGCAGAGGACTTGGATGACAAGATTATCGAATTGATTGAAACAGAAATCAAGTACGAAGGCTATATTTCCAAAGCCATGGACCAGGTTGCTAAGATGAAACGCATGGAAGAAAAACGCATTCCAGCCAATATCGACTGGGATGATATTGATTCTATCGCGACAGAAGCTCGCCAGAAGTTCAAACTTATCAATCCAGAAACTATTGGTCAAGCTAGCCGTATTTCGGGAGTAAACCCAGCAGATATTTCTATTTTGATGGTGTATCTGGAAGGTAAAAATCGTAGTATTTCTAAAAATCAAGAAAAGAAAGCATAGAGAAAAACAGCTCCGAAAATCGGGGCTGTTTTATGATTTATTCTTCATCTGGTGTGAGGATCATAGGGATGATGATCGGTTCACGTTCTGTATTTTCATAGAGGAAGGGGCGAATAGCGTTGACAATGGCACCATTGACAGATTGCACGCTAGCATCCTTATTTTTCAGTGCGATACGAATGGCATTGAAGAGGATGCGCTGGCTTTGGCGAATCAAGTCGCCAGATTCTCTCATGTAGACAAAGCCTCGGCTGAGGATGTCTGGACCAGACAGAATCATTTGAGACTTGAAGTCAACAGTTGCGACTGCTAGAACGACACCGTCTTCGGATAGATCACGACGGTCTTTGAGGACAGCAGCACCGATTTCACCGATACGATTTCCATCGACATAGATGTCTTGGGCGTTGAAATGGCCTGCGATACGAGCAGAATCAGCAGTAAGGGCAAGTACATCGCCATTGCTCATGATAAAGATATTGTCCTTCTCAACACCAGTATCTACCGCTAGTCCAGCGTGGACTTTTTGCATGCGGTATTCACCGTGGACAGGCATGAAGTATTTTGGCTTAATCAAGCGGAGCATGAGTTTTTGCTCTTGCTGGCCACCGTGTCCAGATGTATGGATATTGTTAACCTTACCGTGGATAACTTCGACACCAGCTTCAGAAATGATGTTAATCAGCTTGTTGACGCTAGTAGTGTTTCCAGGGATGGGACTTGAAGAGAAGATAACGGTATCACCGGGTTGGAGTTGTACCTGACGGTGGGTTCCGTTGGCGATACGAGAGAGGGCTGCCATAGGCTCGCCCTGACTACCTGTACAGAGGATCAGAATTTCTCCTGCAGGGTAGTCTTTGATTTCATTTGGCTCGATAAAGGTTCCTTTTGGAGCTTTTATGTAGCCAAGCTCAATTCCGTTGACAATGGCCTTTTCCATCGAACGACCAAAGACCGCAATCTTACGTCCAGTCTTAACAGCGGCTTCTGTTGCTTGTTGGAGACGGAAGATATTTGAGGCAAAGGATGCAAAGATGATACGTCCTTCGATGCCTTGGATAATCTTCATGATGGACTGGCCAACGACTTTTTCAGAGTTGGTAAAGGTTGGCACTTCTGCATTTGTTGAGTCAGACAGGAGACAGAGCACGCCTTCTTCACCAAGCGCAGCCATACGGTGCAAATCTGCTGGTTCACCAACTGGTGTTAAGTCAAACTTGAAGTCACCCGTACAAACGATTTTCCCTTGAGGAGTATGAATGACAATCCCCAAAGGCTCTGGAATAGAGTGAGTCGTTCTAAAGAAAGTTGCCTTGAGATTTTTAAAGGTCAACTCAGTGTTGTGGTTGATTTCGTAAAGTTTGGCGTTGCGCAGGAGGCCATGTTCTTCGAGTTTACCACGGATTAAAGCCAAGGCAAGTGGTCCAGCATAGATTGGGACATTTGCTTGCTTGAGTAGGAATGGAATCCCACCGATGTGGTCCTCGTGTCCGTGGGTAATCAAAACAGCCTTGACGCGATCGATATTGTCTACAATGTAAGAGTAATCAGGAATGACGTAGTCGATACCCAGCAAGTCATCTTCTGGGAATTTAATCCCAGCATCGACGATGATAATCTCGTCTTGGTATTCAATTCCGTAAGTGTTTTTCCCGATTTCTCCCAGACCACCGATGGCAAAAACGCCAACTTCTTCAGGTTTAAGAGTGTAGGCCATATTAGAACTCCGTAATTTCGAAGGCGCCAGTTTCTTTTTCGTAATCTAGCAATTTGTCAGACAAGAGTTCGATATACTCGATATTGTACTCTGGGCGATTTTCTTCGACAAGTTGGCGAGCAGCGATGCGACCCTCAAGTTCTGAGCTGGCATCGATGTCTAGGTAAAGTGCGCGTGTTGTTTCACGGCGTGGGCTACGTTCTTTTGTTTCTTGATAAAAAACTTTGTAAATCATATAGTTCCTTTCTATTTTACAGGTCAGCTTATTCCAAACTTTTAGCATAGATTTGTTTGATTTCATTCCATTTTGTGTCTAGATTGACCTTGATTCGTTACAATTATTTCAATTATACCACAAAATGAAAAATTAGTAAAAGACGGAAACGAGAAAGTCATGGGATAATTCCTTTAGTAAGCGCTTGCAAAAACGAAGAAAATGTGTTATATTGATAACGGAAGTGAAATTTATTGCTTGTCATAATTCCATATAGTTTTTAAGTCAAGGAGGTTGCCCTATGTATAACTTATTTGCTTTTGCTATCGGAGCTCGCTTGGTAGCTTTTATTGTTTTTGTTGCTTGCGTTTATGCGGGGAATCTTCTATTTGCCAAACTGGAACAACGACAAAGCAAGTTCTTGTGGAAAATTACCTTTGTGACTCTCTACTCGATTTTTCTCCTCCTCGTAACCTATGTCGTTTGGTTTGTATTTTACTTTGGATTAAATGCTTAGATGCCCTGCTCATGCTGGGGCATTTTTGTTTGGGGATGTAGAGATAGTAGATTTACGACAGGAAAATTCCACCCCATCTATCAAGATGAGGTGGTCTTTGCATTTTTCTAAAATGACATGACAATCGAATTTTCATAGCTTATTAGTTTTATGTTAATGATTCTTCTGTTCAAAAATAGAGTTGAAGCATAAAAATAAAACAATACAAACAGATAAATCAATTGGTAAAGGGATAGTAGTCATGTTTAAATCATTGAGAATGCTGAGCAAACTGTAAGAGATAAAGATAATAAAATTTATCTTTCTAAAAATGTGTTTTTTATTTAGCATGACTTACCAAATTTTTTACGAAGGTCTTTTCCAATGGTATAACCTGCCATAAATAAAGCGATACCAACACCTACACCAAAGCCACCCTTTATTTCTTGCAATTCCTTATTAGAAATTTCACAATAGTTGTTCAAATCTTTCATCATATTAATCTCCTCCTAAAAAATAACCAGCTGCCAAACCAGAACCTATAAGTGCTGTTCCACCTGCAATAGCTTTCCAAGATACTGCTACTCCAAAGATAACCAAGGGAGCGAGACCGCCATCAATATCTGATAATTCATTTTCAGATAAGGATAAAAATTGATTGTCAAGAACGTCAAAATTTGTCATTGAACTTTCCTCCTTTTTTCTTGTTCACTTTTATATTCGTAAAAGAAAAGGAAAAGTGAACATTTTTTTAAATTATTTTTAGTTAAGTGAGGGCACTCTTGTTTAGGGGCAAAGAAAATTCCCATGTGCCAGCTTTTGTAGTATAATAGTAAGCAGACAAAAAGATAGGAATGTGTTATGAAAGTATTAGCTTTTGATACGTCCAGCAAGGCTCTTTCTCTCGCTATTTTAGAGGACAAGCAGGTTCTTGCTGAGACTACTATTAACATCAAGAAAAATCACAGTATTACCCTCATGCCTGCCATCGATTTTTTGATGACGAGTTTGGACTGGACTCCCAAGGACTTGGACCGAATCGTGGTGGCGGAAGGACCAGGTAGCTACACAGGCTTGCGAATTGCGGTCGCAACTGCCAAGACTTTGGCTCATACTCTGAACATTGAGTTGGTTGGTATGTCTAGCCTCTTGGCTCTGGTGCCCTACCAACAAGAAGGTCTCTTCGTTCCTTTGATGGATGCGCGTCGCAATAATGTGTACGCAGGATTTTATGAAAATGCTAAACCTGTCATGCCAGAAGCGCACCTTTCCTTTGAGAGAGTGATTGAGCTAATCAAGGGCGCTAGTCAGATAACCTTTGTCGGAGAAGTTGCCCCCTTTGTGGAGCAGATTCAAGAACACTTGCCAAGGACTAATTTCAAAGAAACCTTGCCTAATGCAGCCAATCTAGCTCTCTGGGCCTGGGACAAGGAAGCAGACTCCTTGCATGATTTTGTGCCGAACTACCTCAAGCGTGTCGAGGCTGAGGAAAACTGGCTCAAGAATCACACTGAATCTGGCGAGTCTTACATTAAACGCCTATGATAGAAATCAAACGAATCCAACAACAGCCTGACCTAGCTCAAGCCATCTACGCTGTTATGATAGCTGTTTACCCAGTCAGTCCTTGGACGCTGGAGCAAATCCAAGCAGACCTGTCCCAAGATCAGACTTGGTATGTTCTAGCTTATGATGGGGCCGAAGTGATTGGATTTCTAGCTGTACAGGAGAATCTTTTTGAAGCAGAAGTCCTGCAAATCGCTGTCAAACAAACCTATCAGGGTCAGGGAATTGCGTCAGCCTTGTTTGCTCAATTGCCGACAGACAAGGAGATTTTCCTCGAAGTCAGAAAGTCAAATCACCGAGCGCAAGCATTTTACAAGAAAGAAAAGATGGCAGTCATCGCTGAGCGAAAGGCCTACTACCATGATCCAGCCGAGGACGCCATCATTATGAAGAGAGAAATAGATGAAGGATAGATATATTTTAGCATTTGAGACATCCTGTGATGAGACTAGTGTTGCCGTCTTGAAAAACGACGATGAGCTCTTGTCCAATGTCATTGCTAGTCAAATTGAGAGTCACAAACGTTTTGGGGGCGTAGTGCCTGAAGTAGCCAGTCGTCACCATGTCGAGGTCATTACAGCCTGTATCGAGGAGGCGCTAGCAGAAGCAGAGATTACAGAAGAGGATGTGACAGCTGTGGCAGTTACCTATGGACCAGGCTTGGTCGGAGCCTTGCTAGTTGGCTTGTCAGCTGCTAAGGCCTTTGCTTGGGCACATGGACTTCCACTTATCCCTGTTAACCACATGGCTGGTCACCTCATGGCAGCTCAAAATGTAGAGCCTTTGGAGTTTCCCTTGCTAGCCCTCTTGGTTAGCGGTGGACACACAGAGTTGGTTTATGTTTCGGAGGCTGGTGACTACAAGATTGTTGGGGAAACGCGAGATGACGCGGTTGGCGAGGCCTATGATAAGGTCGGCCGTGTCATGGGCTTGACCTATCCTGCTGGTCGTGAGATTGACGAGCTAGCTCATCAGGGACAGGATATTTATGATTTCCCTCGTGCCATGATCAAGGAAGATAATCTGGAGTTTTCATTCTCTGGTTTGAAGTCTGCCTTTATCAATCTTCACCACAATGCCGAGCAAAAGGGAGCGAGCTTGTCCACAGAGGATTTGTGTGCT
Source organism: Streptococcus sp. 2579 (assembly GCF_013277195.1). NCBI lineage: Bacteria > Bacillati > Bacillota > Bacilli > Lactobacillales > Streptococcaceae > Streptococcus > Streptococcus sp. 2579. The sequence goes on along the minus strand of NZ_VMMM01000007.1, from coordinate 147,477 downwards.
TCCTTCCAAGCAGCTGTCTTGGATATTCTTATGGCAAAAACTAAGAAGGCTTTGGAGAAATACCCTGTTAAAACCCTTGTCGTGGCAGGTGGTGTGGCAGCCAATAAAGGTCTCAGAGAACGCCTGGCGGCTGAAATCACAGATGTCAATGTCATCATCCCACCTCTGCGCCTCTGCGGAGACAATGCAGGAATGATTGCCTATGCCAGCGTCAGTGAGTGGAACAAAGAAAACTTCTCAGGCTTGGACCTCAATGCCAAACCAAGTCTCGCTTTTGATACCATGGAATAAAATGGAGTCAGCTTAAGGCTGGCTTTTTCAATCACCAAAGTGTCAGAATATTTTGACAAAACTATAAAAATAATGATATAATATGCAAAAGCTAGGAGGTGGTAAGATGATCGAGAGAATGGAATTGGGAGAATTTTACAAGGAGTTGCGCTTGGCTAGAAAGCTCAAGCAGTCAGATGTGGCTTGTGCTGGACTAACAGCTTCTCAGCTGTCCAAGTTTGAACTAGGGCAGTCTATGCTATCTGCGGATAAGTTGATTCTAGCCATCCAAGGGATCAATATGAATTTTGATGAGTTTGGGCACAAACTCAACAACTATCAAGAATCTCCACATATGCAGATTGGTAGGAGGGTTGTGGATCGCTTTGCCCACCAAGATATAGCTGGCTTAGAGCAACTGTTGGAGGAAGTCGAGCAAGGACAGATGGCAGAGACCTATCGTTGTTTGAATGCCATTGTGATTAAAAATGCTATTCATTCCTTAAATAAGAGCTATCTGCTAACAGAGGAGGATAGGGAGTTTTTGACTACTTATCTCTATGCTATTGAGTCTTGGACCTGGTTTGAACTCTATCTTTTTTGCAATACCATGCCCTTCCTAAGCAATCAAGATCTGATTTTTTTATCAACCTCTTTGCTTGAAAAATCCAAAGAATTTAAAGAGTTAGTACACAATCGATTGTATATGAAGCAAGGACTATTAAATATCTTATCAGAGCTCATGGAGCGCAAGCTTTTCTCCTATATCCCAATCTTTGAAGCAGAGCTGGAGAGTATGCTCCGTCCATACGATGTTTTTGAGAAATTATCGTGGCAATTTTTAAAGAAAATGAGTATATTTCTTCAAACCAAAGGAAGTAATCAAAAAGAGATTGAACACTTTATCCAATCTCTGCAAGTATTAGAAAATTCACAATTAACAGCCCTCTTCGAATTGCGTTTTCAGCAATACAAAGAACTTATCGATTGATTAGAAACGGGAAGACGATAACCCACTCCGAAATAAGCAGGAGTATCAGTTGGATTTTTCTTTTCTTCATCATTATATCCCTCCTTGTTAGTAATAACTTTATTATACCAGTGAAATAATCAAATCCACTAAAATCGCAAATCAGAAATTTCTATAAGAAAAAATATCAAATATGCGATTTTCTCAAATACGCCAATTTTCGTGTTATAGTGTTCTTGTAAAGTACTTGAAGCAAATCCTAGGTCGCATAAGTGGTTTACAAAGAAAAATAATTGGAGGAGAAACAATGTCTGCTGTACCATATTCATTTCAAGGGCATCGTTTAGGTGGCCGTTAGTTAAATAATAGCAATCTATAGGATAGAAAAGATAAACTTTGGATTAGATATAGTGGATTGAAATCAAGATAAACATATACGACAAAAATTCTAATTAATATATATTTTGCTGCAAATGCAACGGATATTATACAAAAAATCTTAAATCTTAATAATTGTGAAGAATGATGATATTCATAATGTTTAAAAGTTAATATCTGCATGCTATTAAGATTTTAACTGAATTTTAGAAGTCGATAAGTTTTTTGTATTTTAATTTATTATATGGATAGAAATTATAAATGAGTTGTATTCGTATTTATAATTTTGGAGTTTAGGAAAATATTTTCCAAACTCCTATTTGTTGTTTATCTTTTAATAGTTTTTGATTAGGAGGATCTAAATGAGAATAAAGAGAACTCTTCAACCGTATATATTTAAAGATAAAATAAAATTTGGTTTTGGTAATGCTTCTCTTGTAAGGGAGATTGATTTTAATGAAGAGAACATCAATTTAATAAAAAAATTAGATAATGACATTGATATAAAATTGTTGTCTAATGGAGAAAAACAAGTTGTTGAGTCGATGATATCTATGGGATTAGTGACTAGTAATCAATATGATAATTCCAAATATTCCCGAAATATTAATTTCTTTGAGTGGGTTGATTTGTCAGAAAATTTAGACCCTAGTAAGTATCAGGATAGATTATTAAATTCAACAGTTTTAATTGTTGGTGTAGGGGGTATTGGATCAACAACAGTCGAAATTTTAGCTCGTCTAGGTATAGGTAATTTCATATTAGTAGATTTTGACATTGTGGAAGAGTCAAATCTTACTAGACAAACATCCTTTAAGAAATCTGATATTGGTAAGCTAAAAATAGACATAATAAAACAGCATATTCAAGAGATTTCTGATTCAAATGTGACAACTATTTATAGGAAGTTAGAGTGTCAGAATGACTTAGAAACTATTTTTAAAGATTATAATTTTGACATTGCTTTATGCTGTGCAGATACTCCTAGAATAGAGATAGACTACTGGTTTGATGATTTAGCTCATAAATATACGAGACCTATTATTGTTGGCTCATATGCATCTACGGTAATAAACTACCTACATATTATTCCGGGCAAAACTATTTCATTGAGGGAGTTTTATAGGGACTTTATGATAACAGATGATCATGTTTTGGATAGTAGAATACCGTATAGTGTTATTTCTCCAATATCATATATGGCTGCATCAATCATATCTTATAAAGTATTAGATACTTTAACAGGATTATTGAATTTAACGGATTATATTCAAATCGATTGCATGAATTTTGAGGTTTATAAGCATGATATTAAGAAAATTTAGCCAAAATTTTATAAATTTAATATTAGGTAGATCGTCTAGGAATATTGCAGATAGTTTTTACTTTATTGCTTTATCGATAGGGTTAGTAAGTGTATATCATATTGAGGCAGGACAGTTATCTCTATTTACTCTAATTGGTTTTATCCCAAATTTGCTTGCTGTTTTTTATGGAAGTTTTATAAATAAAATTCAGAGAGATAAAATTTGGCTAGTGATTTTCCAGATTCTCCAGTTTATTATAATTGTGATTACAATTCTGTGTTTAAGGTATCATTTTCGTGTTGTGTATATCTATGTATTGAATTTTTTGTTCGCATTATCAACTAATTTATTAAATACACTGCAGATGAAAATTGTTCCAGAAACTTTAAATAATGATGACATGCTAATAAAGAAATCGATAGATGTTCAATACTTGGCATCAAATGTGTTAGATATTATTAGTAATTTAACTGCATCTCTACTATTAGGGCTTCTATCTTATTTTGTTGTTTTTAATTTAAGTATTCCGTTTTTTGTGGCTGCTATTTATTTTATGATTAAAATCAGATTGCCCGGTTCCAAAAACAATACTAAAAGTGTTCGACCTGAAAAGGTAGATTTGGAAAGTAATTCTTCTTTCCAATTTTTGGAAACTGTTTCTGCTTTTCGAGAATCAAAATTTGCCTCTTTTATAGTAGTTACAGAGTCAATTTTAAGTGGGGGTACAGATCTACTTTTAACTTTAATGCCACTGTATCTTTTATCAGAAGGCATACCTATTCAATATTTGGGATTGGTACTAGGAGCTCAAAGATTTGCCGATTTGATAGGAGCAATTTTGGCTCCTAGAGTGGGAATTCCGTATAAAATGTTTTTCTTTATTGATTATACTGTATCTGGATTAGCACTCATGCTAGTATTTATTACTCCATTTCCGTTAATAAAGTTGTTGTTATTTTTTTTAGCATTTATTTTAATAGGTATATCAGGAAATATGTTTGAAAAAATGATTTACTCAGAGTATAGATACGACACTATGGGATTGATATATTCGACTAATTCAAGTTTATATGCTTTATTTGCCATTCTATTTTTGATTATTCCTCAATTTTATACAGATATAAAAATTTTGGGTATTTTAATAAATGGATTTACACTATCTATAGGAATTTATTTATTAGTTATTTGTAATTTTTTCAAAAAGAATGATACTAATTGTTAAAATTTATTTTATATGAATGTTGCATGATTATTTGAAAAGAACTTCTAAAAATTTTTAGAGGTGTCCATGAAAGAAACGAAATTTCACCTAGCAACTGGAAGTCTGTACAATATATTTCTAATTTGGAACACACTGTAAATGTTATGGTGGATGGTTGGGCTAAATATGGTCCTTGGCGTCCTAGATAAAATGAGGTAAACGATGGAAAAACAGAGTCAGTTACAAATTTTAATTCATTCCCTGTACAATAATAAAGAAATTAGCTTGACGGAAGAATTTAGGAAGCAATTGCTGGAAACAGCAAAACAGTTCTCTAGTACTAGTGAAGATTTGCTAGCTGTACGTCTCTCATTTGCCGTCTCTAAAGAATTATTGGGCTTTAAAGGTGAACCACCGACAGAGTTATTGGATTTGGCAAAATTTGTCCAAAAGAAAGAAGCTAAATATAAGCAGGGAGTAGTGTGGTCTGGTATTTTTAAAATATGATTCATTATAAAATACGGCATGAGCATCGCATAATGGATGAATCTGAATATGAGCAAGACTTGGATTTCAATGCCAAACCAAGTCTTGTTTTTGATACTATAGAATAAAATGGAGTCTGTCTGATTACAATCAGCAGACTTTTTTCTCTTTCCTGAATATGTTATAATAGTCCATGCTGTGGCTGGAGCCTTTTCAGCCCATTTATTAAGACAATATGAGGAGAAAGATGAAAGAAAAAGGATTTTGGGAGGGGGCGCAGGCAGCTATGCCAACGGCACTTGGTTATGTCAGTATCGGCCTGGCCTGTGGGATTATTGGTGCGCCCTATGTGACACCTGTGGAGATGGGCTTGATGAGCCTCTTTGTTTATGCTGGGAGTGCCCAGTTTGCCATGCTGGCACTGATTGCGGTTCAAGCTCCTGTGGCAGCTATTGCTATGACGGTTTTTTTGATCAATTTGCGTCTCTTTTTGTTGAGTTTGCATGCGTCGACCTATTTTCGTCATACTAGTCTCTGGCACAATATCGGTATGTCTAGTATCTTGACGGATGAGACTTATGGTGTTTTGATGGGCGAATTGGCCCATGCAGACAAGGTCAATCCTATGTGGATGCACGGGAACAATCTCAACAGTTATGTGGCTTGGTTTGTGGGAACAGTGGTCGGAACGGCTCTGGGTGGCCTGCTGCCAAATCCAGAAATCTTTGGTTTAGATTTTGCCCTAGTTGGGATGTTTATCGGCATTTTTGCTTCGCAATTCCAGATTATGCAAAGACGGATTCCTGTCCGCAATTTGCTCATTATCCTAGCAGTTGTTGCGGTGTCCTTCTTTTTACTCTTGACAGTGGTGTCTCAGTCGCTAGCTGTTCTCTTTGCGACGCTACTTGGTTGTACAATGGGGGTGGTTTTAGATGGTCAGTAAGTATCTTTTATTAGCAGTTATTTTCTCTGGCTTGGTGACGTGGATTCCCCGTATGATTCCCTTCATCTTAGTCAAGTATAAGGGTTTGCCTGCGATTGTTGAACGTTTTTTGAAGTTCTTGCCCGTTTCTATTATCTTTGCCTTGATTCTTTCAAGCGTAGTGACAGGCAAGGTTGGGAGCTTTCCTCAAATCAAATGGCTGGACTTCTTAGCCGTCTTTCCAACAGCTTGGGTAGCCTTTCGCTACCGCAATCTAGTCGGAACAGTTCTCTTTGGAGTGGTCTTAATTGCAGTCTTGCGTTTGGTCTTTTAATACTCTTCGAAAATCTCTTCAAACCACGTCAGCTTTACCTTGCCGTATATATGGTTACTGACTT
>NZ_VMMM01000007.1:0-141516 GCF_013277195.1 Streptococcus sp. 2579 | reverse complement strand
TAGCTTTCTAGTTTGCTCTTTGATTTTCATTGAGTATAAATTAGCCATAAAGAAAACCTATCACAGAGATAGATATCATATAATGGCGTAAATGGTCTTTTTCTGTTAAGATTATAAGGTATTCTATTTTGGAGGAAATGACATGAAAAAAATCGTTAAATACTCATCTCTTGCTGCTCTAGGGCTTATTGCTGCAGGTGTTTTAGCAGCTTGCTCAGGTGGTGCTAAGAAAGAAGGAGAAGCAACTAGCAAGAAAGAAATCATCGTTGCAACCAATGGCTCGCCAAAACCATTTATCTATGAAGAAAATGGCGAATTGACTGGTTATGAAATTGAAGTGGTTCGCGCTATCTTTAAAGACTCTGACAAGTATGATGTCAAATTTGAAAAGACAGAATGGTCAGGTGTATTTGCTGGTCTTGACGCTGACCGTTACAATATGGCTGTCAACAATCTTAGCTACACTAAAGAACGTGCGGAGAAATACCTCTATGCCGCACCAATTGCCCAAAACCCTAATGTCCTTGTAGTGAAGAAAGATGACTCTAGCATCAAGTCTCTCGCTGATATCGGTGGAAAATCGACGGAAGTCGTTCAAGCCACTACATCAGCTAAGCAGTTAGAAGCATACAACGCTGAACACCCGGACAACCCAACTATCCTTAACTATACTAAGGCAGACTTCCAACAAATCATGGTACGTTTGAGCGATGGCCAATTTGACTATAAGATTTTTGATAAAATCGGTGTTGAAACAGTGATCAAGAACCAAGGTTTGGATAACTTGAAAGTTATCGAACTTCCAAGCGACCAACAACCGTACGTTTACCCACTTCTTGCTCAAGGTCAAGATGAGTTGAAATCATTTGTAGACAAACGCATTAAAGAACTTTACAAAGATGGCACTCTTGAAAAATTATCTAAACAATTCTTCGGAGACACTTACCTACCGGCAGAAGCTGATATTAAATAATTTCTTGAAATCATCCATTCTGAATAAGATGGGTGATTTCTCAGTTCTTAGGGATATAGTTTTAAACTATATATCTGATTATCTAATAACAATTTGTGCAATTGAAGAAAGTATGAGATACTAGTACGGTATTATTTTTAAGGAGAAAGAATCATGAAAATTAAAAAATGGCTTGGTGTAGCAGCCCTTGCTACAGTCGCAGGTTTGGCTCTTGCAGCTTGCGGAAACTCAGAAAAGAAAGCAGACAATGCAACAACTATCAAAATCGCAACTGTTAACCGTAGCGGTTCTGAAGAAGCTCGTTGGGATAAAGTTCAAGAATTGGTTAAAAAAGACGGTATCACTTTGGAATTTACAGAGTTCACAGACTACTCACAACCAAACAAGGCAACTGCTGATGGTGAAGTAGACTTGAACGCTTTCCAACACTATAACTTCTTGAACAACTGGAACAAAGAAAACGGAAAAGACCTTGTAGCGATTGCAGATACTTACATCTCTCCAATTCGCCTTTACTCAGGTTTGAATGGAAGTGACAACAAGTACACTAAAGTAGAAGACATCCCAGCAAACGGAGAAATCGCTGTACCGAATGACGCTACAAACGAAAGCCGTGCGCTTTACTTGCTTCAATCAGCTGGCTTGATTAAATTGGATGTTTCTGGAACTGCTCTTGCAACAGTTGCCAACATCAAAGAAAATCCAAAGAACTTGAAAATCACTGAATTGGACGCTAGCCAAACAGCTCGTTCATTGTCATCAGTTGACGCTGCCGTTGTAAACAATACCTTCGTTACAGAAGCAAAATTGGACTACAAAAAAGCACTTTTCAAAGAACAAGCTGATGAAAATTCAAAACAATGGTACAACATCATCGTTGCGAAAAAAGATTGGGAAACATCACCTAAGGCTGATGCTATCAAGAAAGTGATCGCAGCTTACCACACAGATGACGTGAAAAAAGTTATCGAAGAAACATCAGACGGTTTGGATCAACCAGTTTGGTAATAAGAAACAGGGAGGTGGGAGAGAAAATTCCACCTCTTGCTTTTGTATAGAGCATGGATTGTCAGGAAGAGTAGTTCATAGAAAGGTAGAGAGAATATGGTTTTTCCTAGCGAACAAGAACAGATCGAAAAATTTGAAAAGGATCATGTAGCCCAGCATTATTTTGAGGTTTTGCGTACCTTGATTTCTAAGAAGTCGGTCTTTGCCCAACAGGTTGGACTTAAGGAAGTCGCAAACTATCTGGGTGAGATTTTCAAGCGTGTTGGGGCTGAAGTGGAGATTGATGAGACTTATACGGCGCCCTTTGTCATGGCGCACTTCAAGAGTTCGCGTCCAGATGCTAAGACCTTGATTTTCTATAACCACTATGACACTGTGCCAGCGGATGGGGATCAGGTCTGGACAGAGGATCCCTTTACGCTTTCGGTGCGCAATGGCTTCATGTATGGGCGTGGGGTTGACGATGATAAGGGTCATATCACAGCTCGTTTGAGTGCTTTGAGAAAATATATGCAGCACCACGATGACCTGCCTGTCAATATCAGTTTTATCATGGAGGGAGCGGAGGAATCGGCTTCGACAGACCTAGATAAGTATCTGGAAAAACATGCGGATAAACTCCGTGGGGCGGATTTGTTGGTCTGGGAACAAGGGACCAAAAATGCCTTGGAACAGCTAGAAATTTCTGGTGGCAATAAGGGGATTGTGACCTTTGATGCCAAGGTGAAAAGTGCTGATGTCGATATCCACTCTAGTTATGGTGGGGTTGTGGAATCAGCTCCTTGGTATCTCCTCCAAGCCTTACAGTCTCTTCGCGCTACAGATGGCCGTATCTTGGTTGAAGGCTTGTACGAAGAAGTGCAAGAGCCAAATGAACGAGAAATGGCCTTGCTAGAAACTTATGGTCAACGAAACCCAGAGGAAGTTAGTCGGATTTATGGATTGGAGTTGCCTCTCTTACAGGAGGAGCGGATGGCCTTTCTAAAACGTTTCTTTTTCGAGCCAGCCCTTAATATCGAAGGGATTCAGTCAGGTTATCAAGGACTAGGAGTCAAAACGATTTTGCCTGCAGAAGCCAGTGCCAAGCTAGAAGTTCGTCTGGTTCCGGGCTTAGAACCGCATGATGTTCTGGAAAAAATTCGGAAACAGCTAGACAAAAATGGTTTTGATAAGGTAGAATTATACTATACCTTGGGAGAGATGAGCTATCGAAGCGATATGAGCGCACCAGCCATTCTCAATGTGATCGAGTTGGCCAAGAAATTCTATCCACAGGGCGTTTCTGTCTTGCCGACTACAGCTGGAACAGGGCCAATGCATACGGTCTTTGATGCCCTAGAGGTGCCAATGGTGGCCTTCGGTCTAGGAAATGCCAATAGCCGAGACCACGGTGGAGATGAGAACGTGCGAATCGCCGATTATTACACCCATATTGAATTAGTAGAGGAGCTGATTAGAAGCTATGAGTAGAGATATTATCAAGTTAGATCAGATCGATGTGACTTTTCATCAAAAGAAGAGAACTATCACAGCGGTCAAGGATGTGACCATTCACATCCAAGAAGGGGATATCTACGGAATCGTTGGATATTCTGGAGCAGGGAAATCAACCCTTGTACGGGTGATTAACCTCTTGCAAAAGCCATCTGCAGGCAAAATTACCATTGACGACGATGTGATTTTTGATGGTAAGGTGACCTTGACGGCAGAGCAGTTGCGTCGTAAACGTCAGGATATTGGAATGATTTTCCAGCATTTTAACCTGATGAGTCAAAAGACGGCAGAGGAGAATGTAGCCTTTGCCCTTAAGCACTCTGGACTCAGCAAGGAAGAAAAGAAGGCTAAAGTTGCTAAGTTGTTGGACTTGGTTGGCTTGGCAGACCGTGCTGAAAACTACCCTTCACAACTATCTGGAGGGCAAAAACAGCGTGTGGCCATTGCGCGTGCCTTGGCAAATGATCCGAAAATCTTGATTTCAGACGAGTCAACTTCTGCCCTTGACCCTAAGACAACCAAGCAGATTTTGGCCTTGTTGCAAGATTTGAACCAAAAATTAGGCTTGACTGTTGTCTTGATTACGCATGAAATGCAGATTGTCAAAGACATTGCCAACCGTGTTGCAGTCATGCAGGATGGGCATTTGATTGAAGAGGGCAGTGTCCTTGAAATCTTCTCAGACCCTAAACAACCTTTGACGCAAGACTTTATCTCAACAGCGACAGGTATTGATGAAGCCATGGTCAAGATTGAGAAGCAAGAAATCGTGGAATACTTGTCTGAAAATAGCATTTTGGTACAGCTCAAGTATGCAGGTGCTTCAACAGATGAGCCACTTTTGAATGAATTGTACAAGCATTATCAAGTGACGGCTAATATCCTCTATGGGAATATCGAAATTCTCGATGGTACTCCTGTTGGAGAATTGGTGGTGGTCTTGTCAGGGGAAAAAGAAGCCTTGGCAAGCGCCCAAGAGGCCATCCGTCAGGCTGGTGTGCAACTAAAAGTATTGAAGGGAGGACAGTAAGATGGAATCATTGATTCAAACCTATTTGCCAAATGTCTATAAGATGGGCTGGGCTGGTCAAGCTGGCTGGGGGACAGCTATCTACTTGACTCTTTATATGACGGTTCTTTCCTTTATCATCGGAGGTTTCTTGGGGCTAGTGGCAGGACTCTTCCTTGTCTTGACAGCGCCAGGTGGTGTCTTGGAAAATAAAGTCGTTTTCTGGATTTTGGATAAAATCACCTCTATTTTCCGTGCGGTACCATTTATCATTCTCTTGGCAGTCTTGTCACCCTTCTCTCATCTAATCGTAGGAACAAGCATTGGTCCAAATGCAGCTATCGTACCCCTATCTTTTGCAGTCTTTGCCTTCTTTGCCCGTCAGGTGCAGGTTGTCTTGGCTGAACTGGATGGCGGTGTCATTGAGGCGGCTCAAGCTAGCGGAGCGACTTTTTGGGACATCGTGGGCGTTTACCTATCAGAAGGTCTTCCAGATTTGATCCGTGTGACGACTGTGACCTTGATTTCCCTTGTTGGGGAAACAGCTATGGCGGGTGCGGTTGGAGCTGGTGGTATCGGTAACGTAGCCATCGCTTATGGATTTAACCGCTACAATCACGATGTGACCATCTTGGCAACCATCATTATCATTTTGATTATCTTTGCAATCCAATTCTTGGGAGACTTCTTGACTAAGAAATTGAGCCATAAATAAAGAGATTTGGGCAATCTGTACATCATTCATAGGAGTTGTCGTTATAGTCAAGACTTAAAATTCTCTGTACTGGTTGCTATCAACTGTTACTTTTATGAGTTAGAGAGTTAAGAATTGTGGGGAGTCAATATGCAAAATCTGGGAGAAGTTTTTAAAGAATTGAGAAAGAGTCGGAATGTATCTCTACAGGAGGCGACGGGAGGAGAGTTTACTTATTCCATGCTGAGCAAATTTGAGCGTGGAGAAGCAGACCTATCATCTATGAAATTGATTACTGCCTTAGATAATATCCACTCTGATTTGAATGAATTTATGTACTTGGTACGTGGTTTTTCTCAGAAAAAGGTTTTGGCTTTTCAAGAAAATCTTTGGGATTTATATGATAGAGAAGGGATTGATTCTCTCCATTCCTTGTATGAAGAGACGACTCAAAAGTATAGATCAAGTGGTGAAACAAGCTATCTTTTACAAATGATTCGTATCAAAAGCCTTCTTGTGTTTTTTGATTCAGAAATAAGAGCAACGGATGAAGAACTGACTTTTCTCTATGACTATTTTTTTAATATTGATATCTGGGGAAATTATGAATTGGAACTATTTTCAACGATTTCTACTTTGTTTCCTCTGCCTCTCTATTTTAAATATTCTAGGGAGATGTTACAAAAGACGGATTTATTAGGCTCTTTACCTAGTAACAAAGTTGGTATTGACACCATTTTAATTAATGGACTCTTTAAAGCGATAGAGGAAAAGGATAAATTAAAAGCAGATTATTTTATCTTTCAGATTGAAAAACGAGAATTGCCAGAACCTCAAGCTTATCTTAAAATCATTTATATGATTGCTAAAGGGTATTATGATACTATTTTTAATGTAAAAAATAAGGGTCTTGAAAAAATTCAGAGAGGCATTACAATCTTACAAGATTTAGAGTATGTAGATGGTGCAAGATATTATGAAAACTATTTTGCAAATCAGCTTTCAAATGAAGATTTGTAATATATTCTCGTTACATCTATTGATGAAAAATAAATAGGCTTGTAGATGGATTGATAATTAGCAGTTTCTAGGCGCTAGAGTTGCTATTTTCAGAAAAAATATATTACAAAAAAGTGGGGAATCCCGCTTTTTTTGTTAGACTGGTTTCAATAGAATACTCTTTGAAATATGGAGAAAGGCCTGTTATGAAACTATTCTTAAGACATCATTTATTTAGGATACTTACCTTATCGAGGTTTTTAAGCTCAAGTGGAGCTTATATTTATAATCTGGTATTTATCGTTTATGCTGCGAGTCTACCCTTTAAAAATATAGCTGTATTTATGGCGAATATGATTACGATTTTACCTTTCCTATTTACTTTTTATGTTGGGATTAAGGCTGATCATACTCGGAATAAAGCAGGGACAATTATCTGGGTTGGTTGTGTGCAAAGTCTCCTATTTCTTTTGATTGCTAATGTGATTCATGACCAGAACTTCGTAACGTTTGCTGTTATCTGTATGGTTAATATCTGTTCAGATATTTTATCAGATTATACAGCAGGTCTTCGTATGCCGATTATCCAGCATAATATTTCTGAAGATAAGCTCTATGAAGCTTATTCCTTTACTCAGTTTGTCTCCTATTTATCAAATCTAGGAGGTCAAGCCTTAGGAGTGTGGCTACTCACAACCAGTAGTCAAAATTTTTCTTTTGTTGCAATTGTGAATGCTGGCTTCTTTTTACTATCTTCTCTCATTTTGTTCAAAAATAGAAGAGAATTGACGCATTTGTCTGTAAGTGTAGAGGATAAGTCGATTAGTTTACTTCAACAAGTTAAGGCAATCTATGAGGACATGGATAATATATTTAGACAGAGAGAAAGTAAATCTTTGTTTAAAATTATTCTTGTTATTTTAGTAATGAATACTTTGGGAGGAGCTGTTGGAGGTATTTATCACTTTTACTTATTAGATCATACTATCTATCATCTCAGTTATGCTCAAGCCCTATTTTTAATTGAATGTGTTAGCTTGGGAGGAGCTATTCTTGGTAGCCTAACTCCCCATGATTATTTTGGGAAATGGTCTTTTTCAAGTTTGCTATCGCTCAATGCAATTCTGTTTGTCTTGCTTGCTACTGCTAATATTTTAGATTTTTCTCCTCTAGTAGGTGTTGCCTGCTTAGCTTTTGTCATGTATTTGATGTCGAAATCAATGCCTAAATTAGATACTCTGTTATTGTCTAATTTGAGTGCGGATGTATTAGCTAGAAGTAATAATCTCTTGAGTATGATTTTTTCCCTAACATTACCTTTGGGGATGTCTGTATTTTCCTTCTTAGCTTTGCAAGACATCAGGCTTTGTTGGTGGGTATTTTTGGTAGTGAGTGTGATAGGGTTGATTTTATCACTAGAAAAAAGAAGTTTTTCAGGTAAAAAAGTTTAGCCTAGAAAGCTCAGGATTACTAGAAGGCCTTCCAGATTTGATCCGTGTGACGACTGTAACCTTGATTTCACTAGTTGGTGAAACAGCCATGGCCGGTGCGGTTGGAGCTGGTGGTATCGGTAACGTAGCCATCGCTTATGGATTTAACCGCTACAATCACGATGTGACCATCTTGGCAACCATCATTATCATCTTGATTATCTTTACAATCCAATTCTTGGGAGATTTCCTGACCAAAAAATTGAGCCATAAATAAAAAAGAGCCGCCTGGCTCTTTTTTAGTAATCAGATTTTCTGTGCCAATTTTTTACTCAAGGCTTGTCCAATCAAGGCACCCAATAGGGCTCCGATGACTACACTTGCAACAAATAGAAGGATGGTTCCAGGATTTGGCGCAACCATGATACGGTCGATATATTCTTGGGATTTTCCTCTTGCTAGTAGGGTAGCCATATAGGCTTGGGGCGCAATCCACATAAGTAAGATTGGTCCTGAAGTGCTAAAGGCAAAGAGTATGAAAGAAAGGAAATTCGTAGTTTGGTCCTTGTATTTTCCTAAATGAGCTATTCCATCTGCTAGGAGGCCACAGATAATTCCAGGAAGGAAGGCACCAGCACCGTGTTTAGTCCCCAAGAAAAAGAGAGTAATGACAAGGCCGATAGTGGTAATAGCTCCAAAACGCGGAACTTTTGCGATTAGAATCATATAGACGCCACCGCCGACAAGGGCAGTAAAAGCAGGCGCATAAAACATGTTTCCAGTTTGGTCAAAGAGATTGCCCAAAAGGACACCAATCCCCATGCAGAGGAAGTAAAGAACTGCAAAAAGCAGTGTAGTTAAGATAGATTTTTTCATGAATCATCTCCTGATAATTTTTTCACAATTCTCATTGTACCACGGTTTGGTGGGATTGTAAATGGATACTAGAAGTTTTTGAAAACGCTTGAAATATGATATAATAGTTTCATAGTTATTTTTAGGAGGGTATCATGGGGAGATTTTTAGACTTTGTCTTTAATCGTTTCTTTTTAGGGATGATTGCGACAGCCTTCTTTTGGCTATTAACTTTAGCAGGAGGGATTATCCTTGGTCTAGCGCCGGCTAGTGCCACCTTGATGAGTTTGTATGCAGAACATGGTTATAGCTTTCGGGAATACAGTTTGAAGGAGGCTTGGTCTCTGTACAAGCAAAATTTTGTCTCAAGCAACCTGATTTTCTATAGCTTTTTAGGAGTGGATTTAGTTTTGCTCTATGGCTTGTATCTCTTGGTACAATTGCCTCATCAGACTATCATTCATTTGATTGCGACATTTTTGAATGTTCTAGTAGTTGCCCTGCTCTTTTTGGCCTATACAGTGTCCTTGAAATTACAAGTTTATTTTGATTTGTCCTATCGAAATAGCCTCAAACTATCCTTGATTGGCATCTTTATGAGCCTAGCAGCTGTGGCCAAGGTTCTCCTTGGGACCGTGCTACTTGTAGCAATTGGTTACTATATGCCTGCTCTGCTTTTCTTTGTAGGAATTGGGATGTGGCATTTCTTTATCAGTGATATGTTGGAACCGGTCTATGAAAGTATCCATGAAAAATTGGCGACAAAGTAGGATGAAGCAGTTTTGGCTACATACGCTTCTGCGAACCTACAGTTCAGTGATGATCATTATTATTGCGAGTTTTGCAATCTTACTCTCCTATGCTGACTGGGATTCACGGGAAAAGGAAGCCCAGAGAGTAGCCCAGCGTGTAACTGCTAGAACAGTGAGTGAAATTGAATATTACCATAGAGAGTCAACCCAGATAGCTCAGGCTTTAGTTGAAAATCAAGCTCGTATTGAGGGAATCTATAAATACTTTAGCCTTAGCATGCCAGACTATTTTTACTGGCAATTAGAGCGGAAAGCTTCGCCTTATGTATCAGTCTCTCTGCATGAAAATGTTGATGACCTCTATGTTCGAAATGATTTTGTAACTGGAGTGGCCATTGCTTTTCAAGATTACAAGGAAGTCTATGTTTCTACTAAAGACAAACGTAGTGGAGAAAAAATCAGGGCTGAGGATTTCAAACCAGCAGGAAATAGTTTTGCCATTCCGGTGTCAGATCCAGTGTCAGATCAAGATTTAGGAGTGATTTACATCTCCTTGGATCCTGCTGTTTTATACCATGCCATTGATAATACTAGAGGTCATACTCCGATGGCAGTAACAGTGACCTCACCTTTTGATACGGAGATTTTTCATATTGGTGAAACAGTTGATAAGGAGAGTGAAAATTGGCTCGTTGGCTTAACGTCTCATGGTTATCAGGTTCAGGTGGCAGTTCCCAAAAACTTTGTTTTACAAGGAACAGTGACTAGCTCTGCTTTGATTGTGAGCTTGAGCCTTCTCTTTATTGTCATTCTTTATCTGACTTTGAGGCAGACATTTGCCAACTATCAAAAGCAGGTGGTGGATTTAGTAGAATCCATTCAAGTCATTGCTCAAGGCGAAGAGGGTCGTCGGATTGACATTTCCGAGAAAGATCAGGAATTACTCCTAATCGCGGAGACGACCAATGATATGTTGGATCGATTGGAAAAGAACATCCATGATATTTACCAGTTAGAACTTAGTCAAAAAGATGCCAATATGCGAGCCTTGCAGGCGCAAATCAATCCTCATTTTATGTATAATACGCTGGAGTTCTTGCGCATGTATGCAGTTATGCAGAGTCAAGATGAGTTGGCAGATATCATTTATGAATTCAGTAGTCTCTTGCGTAACAATATTTCTGACGAAAGAGAAACTCTTCTCAAACAGGAATTAGAATTTTGCCGTAAATACAGCTATCTCTGCATGGTTCGCTATCCCAAGTCCATTGCCTATGGTTTCAAGATAGACCCAGAGTTAGAGAATATGAAGATTCCCAAGTTTACCTTGCAACCGCTGGTAGAAAATTATTTCGCGCATGGTGTTGACCACAGACGGACAGATAATGTGATTAGCATCAAGGCGCTTAAACAGGATGGTTTTGTGGAAATTTTAGTGGTAGATAATGGCCGTGGAATGTCGGTTGAAAAATTGACAAGTATTCGAGAAAAATTAAGTCAGAGACATTTTGAACACCAAGCCAGTTACAGTGATCAAAAGCAGTCTATCGGGATTGTCAATGTCCATGAGCGGTTTGTGCTCTATTTTGGGGACCGCTATGCCATTACGATAGAGTCTGCGGAGCAAGCAGGTGTTCAGTATCGTATTACAATTCAAGATGAGTAGAAAGGGAGAAAATGTATAAAGTATTATTAGTAGATGATGAGTACATGGTGACAGAAGGTCTGAAGCGTTTGATTCCCTTTGATAAGTGGGATATGGAGGTCGTCGCAACAGCCAGTCATGCCGATGAAGCCCTAGAATATGTTCAGGAAAATCCCCTCGATGTCATCATTTCAGATGTCAATATGCCCGACAAAACAGGGCTTGATATGATTCGGGAAATGAAAGAGATCTTACCAGATGCCGCCTATATCCTGCTTTCAGGTTATCAGGAGTTTGAGTATGTAAAAAGAGCCATGAATCTTAGTGTGGTGGACTATTTGGTCAAGCCTGTTGATAAGGTAGAGTTAGGAAATCTGCTGGAGAAGATTGCAGATCAGCTCGGCGAGAGAGGGAAGAAAAGCCAGACCCTCAGTCAAGATTTAGACGAGACTGGATTTGTTAGTTATTTAGGGGATAAGGAGAATTGGTGGATAGGTCTATCCAAGGAAAAACAAGGTTCCTTCACCATTCCCTACTATGTCTTGGGTCAAGATTGGCAGATTTTCATTTCTGACCAACCCCTAGATGGTTTGGTCGTTACACCTTTTGAAGCTCCTTATCAAGAACACTTTGAACGCTGGAAGCTGAATGCTGAGAAAGCCCTCTTTTACGGCTCTGTAAATCTACAGCAGTCTCAGAGTCTCTTTGCCTACTACGAACCGATTTATAGGGTTATCATTCAGGGGAATCTCAATCAAATCGTAGAAGAGTTGAACCTCTTGGAGAAGGTGGTTCTTGAAAATACACCTCGTGTTCCGATTACCAAACAGCTTTTTATCCAGTTTGTCATGGATGTCTTTCACTTGTTTGAACATCTCAAAGCTGATGATATGACGGACATTGTCAAAACCATTCATGCTATTCAATCCTTCGATGAATTGGTTTCTTATATCAAGGAAACTCTGACCAGCTTTTTCGGTCAATACCGCATGAATGAAAATGTGGTCAGTGTGCTGGAAGTCATTGGTCGTGATTACCAAAAAGAGCTTTCCCTCAAGGATATCAGTAAGGCCCTCTTTATCAATCCTGTCTATCTAGGTCAGTTGATTAAGCGAGAAACCGATTCGACCTTTGCAGAATTACTAAACAAACAACGTATTAAGGCTGCTCAGCAGCTCTTGCTTTCAACCAGTGACAGTATCGAAGATATTTGTTATGCTGTTGGTTACAGTAACCTTGGATATTTCTATAAAGTGTTCCGAAAATTGTGCGGAAAATCGCCAAAAGCCTACCGAAAACAGGTAGAAACGATACTATAAGATTTGTATTCCTTTACAAAATGTGCTATAATAAAAATAATATTATTAGGAGGTTCTATCATGAAAAAGAAACCGATTTATCTATGGGTCTTGTTAATCTTGTCTGCCCTTATTTCAGCTATGTCTCTGTTTGGAATGTTGAGTCCCTTACCTAGCAAAGAAGCCCTTCGTGCTGCTCAGAAACAAGTTGCAGGGGTCAGTGCTCAGCAATTAGAAGACCAGCTTAATTACAACTATGGAGTAGCAGAAGCGTATCATTCTATTTTTAATATGGCCTTGATTGTGCTATCTGCTATTTTAGTGGTCGTAGCGATTGTCTTCCTTATTCGTAAGAATTTGCAATATGCAAACTATACTTACGTTGGCTATGTTTTGTTAGCTATTATCGGTTCGATTTATGGCTATGTTGGTTTACAGGACGCTGTGCAGTTGGTTCAAGATGAGACCATGCGTTTGACAATGAGTATTGGTTCAAAAGCTGTCAGCATTTTCTATATCGTCATCAATATTCTCTTCCTAGCTCTTGTCTTCTATAAGATGTGGCGTCAGCAGAAAGCCTTGGCAGAAGAAGAGGAAGCAGAAAATCTTGCCTAAGTATTGACAAAAAAGAACTATCAAGATACAATCTTGGTAGTTCTTTTTCGATTAAAAATAAAATCATGGAGGTACATATGAAGACAATTTCTTTAGTTTATATTAGTTTGAGTGGCAACACTGAAAGTTTTGTGACGCGCTTGAAAGATTATCTCTTGTCCCAGTACGAGGGGATTGAAGTCCAAAAGATTCATATCAAGGATTTGGTCAAGGAAGGTCATGATTTCTATGAAATGGACCACCCTTACGTCGCTTTTTTGCCGACCTATCTCGAAGGTGGGAATGGCGTGGATAATGGAGATGTCGAGATTTTGACGACACCCGTTGGGGATTTTATCGCCTATGGTGACAATGCTAGTAAGTGTTTTGGCGTAGTTGGTTCAGGAAATCGTAACTTTAATAACCAATACTGCCTGACAGCCAAGCAATACAGTCAACGCTTTGGTTTCCCTGTCTTGGCTGACTTTGAAATGCGAGGCATGCTGGAAGATATCAAACGTGTCGCAGCCATTATCGCAGATTTGTATGAGTTGGAAAAGGAGAATTAAAGTCAATATAAGAGGCACTTGGGATTTTTTAACTGTTTTTTTGAGTATAAACAGTCTTTAAGAACGTAAAAAAGCATAAGTTCAGGTCTTTAAAACCTTGTTCTTATGCTTTTTATCATAGAAATATTTGCTGCATTTTCTCTTGAAAGGAAACCTTATACTCAATGAAAATCAAAGAGCAAACTAGGAAACTAGCCGCAGGCTGTACTTGAGTACGGCAAGGCGACGTTGACGTGGTTTGAATTTGATTTGCGAAGAGTATTATCTTCATCTCGCGCTTGTCAGTTAACCTGCTTTTCCGATTGCAAGTGCGTAGATAAAGAAGATGGCGAAACCAAAGAGGAAAAGCAATCCTGCAATGGCAAGGTGTTTGAGCCAAGAAGGAAGATTTTTGTTTTCACGCGTTACCAAGGCGTAGTTTAAAAGAGCGAAGAATGGTGTTGTCAGGAAAGAACCAATCATAGCAAAGCGGAGCATGGTTGAAACCTGACCAGCGAAGAACTTGATAATGACGATACCGATGATAGCAGTGATGGTCATCCAAATGTTCAAAGATTTACTACTGTCTTCTTTTTGACTGATTAGCAGTCGGAGAGATTCCTGATTAACACGAGAATAGCCATCGATAACAGTGATAACTGTTCCAAAGATACAGAGGAAGGCGATAAAGGTAATCAAGTAACGGGACCATTCGCCAAGAACAGAGGCATACATGCCCACGAATTGAGAGATGTATTTGGCTGAAGCAGCTTCAACCGCCTGCCCTGTAGGATACTGAATCAGTGCTCCCAGTGCCACAAAGAAGACGGCTAGGATAGCTGTTCCAATATAACCAGTGTTAAAGTCAAACAGAGCGTCTTCTGTGTTAAAGTTGACGGTCTTTCTCTTTTCAGCTGACCAAAGTGAATTGATAGCTGAAATTTCAATAGGAGCCGGCATCCATCCTAGGAGGGAGACGATGAAGGGCAGAGCTGCCATTTGCCAAGGTGTCTTCTCGACAAAATCAGAGCTGTATTCGGGATGCTTGACCGCCGCAATGATAACTGCAAGAACAGTCGCAATGGTCAAAGCAGACATAATCCATTTGACCATGCCGTCTAAAAGTTTGTAGCCTCCAAAGAGTAGCATAGCCCAAATGATTGCAACGAGAATGAGGGACCACTGAGTGATGCTAAGTCCAATCATTGGGAAAGCACTGGCGATGATGGCTGAGCACAGAATGGCGACACCAGCTGTGTTGACCATAGCCGAAAAGACATTGAGGATAAAGAAAATCCAGAGATAGAGTTTTCCTTTTTCGGCGTAACCTTCAACCAAAGTCTTTCCGGTATCAGCTGTATATTCAGCACCAAAACGGAAAAATGGATATTTAAAGACATTGGCTAAGATGACCAAGAAAAGTAGAGACCAACCGTAAGAACCGCCAGCTTGAGTTGAGGATACAATATGGGAACCTCCAACAGCGGCAGTTGCCATTAGAATTCCAGGTCCCATTGCTTTTAGTTTACTTGCCCAGGTTGATTGATTTAAGGAAATAGCTTGCGACATGATAAATACTCCTTTTTGAATTTTCAGAATAATCTGGATATGTAATCTATATTCTACAAAAAACTTTGGGAAAATGCAAGAATATTTTGAAAAAAGATAGAAAATTACAGAAAATTTACAAAGAAGATCTGAAAATAACTGCTATGATAGCAAGGTACAGCAGGGTAAAGAAAAACCGAGAAGTTTCTTTCTCGGACTTGCTTATTATGAGGTTCCTATTTTCTATGCTCCAAGAGTTGATTGATATGGTCTACTTTTTTAGCTTCTTTTTTATAAAGAATAACCCAGATGATAAGGTAGACAATCGCAAACTCGATAATGAGCTGGAGATAGAAGAACCAGTGGAAAGGGAACCAACCTGCCAGAGTTGCTAGTGGGATAAAGCCTACTAGCATGAGGAAGAAATGGGAAAGCGTCGCACGAAGCATGCTCCAGTCACGGCTGAATAATCGTTTACCAAAGTTGAAGAGCATACCGATAGCTGCCCAGATAAGAGTACAGTAGAGCAAGATTAGGGCACCGTGAACCTGATGCTGAGCCATCACTTGGCCGATGAGAGAGTAGGGATTTAGTGGGGCATAAGTACTCGGTGCATAAATGAGTGAAAAGATGATAGAGAGGATGAGGCCGATAAGGACACCAGTAGCTGCATCGTGAAATACTTGTTTTTTCATAGTTCTAATTTCTCCTTGATGGTTTTTAGGTAACGGCGTGAAGAGTAGGTGAAGCTTTTGTTTTTCAAGAAAATTTCTACCAGACCGTTGGGCGTGAGATTGAGATGAGAGATGGAATCGATATTGATGATTTCTGATTGGGAAATTTGGATAAAATTGGTTGGCAGAATTTCAAGGACCTGATAGAGTCGCAAATCAATGCTGTAGGTCTGACTCGCGGTTTCTGCTAGAACCTTCCGATTCTCGATATAGAAGCGTTGAATCTTGCCGATCTCAACGAGATAGACCTGATTATCGATTTTCCCTTTGATTTTTTCTGTTAGATCCAGATTTTCTGCGAACTCGATGACTTTCTGGACTTTCTCGGTTTCTTGAGGTGCTTGGACAATCAGTTTCTCCTCCTCGTAAGTCTCACTAATCTGTAGTTCTACTTTCATAAATTTCTCTCCTTGTTTTTCATACAAAATTGTGATCACTTCTTGTACACCTTTATTAAACACTATTTTACGCCCTCTGACAAGGGACTTTGTCTATGTGGAGGGATTTGACTCCTATGTGGCGCTTGCTTTTCTGTCCTTTCTGAAATATGGTATAATAGCATTATCAATTTCTAGGAAAATAGATACGGAAAGGGGCTGAAAGATGTCTCATATTATTGAATTGCCAGAGGTGTTGGCAAACCAGATCGCAGCTGGAGAGGTTATCGAGCGTCCAGCTAGCGTTGTTAAGGAGTTGGTAGAAAACGCTATTGACGCGGGCTCTAGTCAGATTATCATTGAGATTGAGGAAGCTGGTCTCAAGAAGATCCAAATCACAGATAATGGTCATGGAATTGTCCACGATGAGGTGGAATTGGCCCTGCGTCGCCATGCGACCAGTAAGATAAAAAATCAAGCAGATCTCTTTCGGATTCGGACGCTTGGTTTTCGTGGTGAAGCCCTTCCTTCTATCGCGTCTGTTAGTGTTCTGACCCTTTTGACGGCGGTGGATGGTGCAAGTCATGGAACCAAGTTAGTCGCGCGTGGGGGTGAAGTTGAGGAAGTCATCCCAGCGACTAGTCCTGTGGGAACCAAGGTTTGTGTAGAGGATCTCTTCTTCAACACGCCTGCCCGTCTCAAGTATATGAAGAGCCAGCAGGCGGAGTTGTCTCATATCATTGATATTGTCAACCGTCTGGGCTTGGCCCATCCTGAGATTTCTTTCAGCTTGATTAGTGATGGCAAGGAAATGACGCGGACAGCTGGGACTGGTCAATTGCGCCAAGCTATCGCAGGGATTTACGGTTTGGCGAGTGCAAAGAAGATGATTGAAATTGAGAATTCTGACCTTGATTTCGAAATTTCAGGTTTTGTGTCCTTGCCTGAGTTGACTCGGGCCAATCGCAATTATATCAGCCTCTTCATCAATGGCCGTTATATCAAGAACTTCCTGCTCAATCGTGCTATTCTTGACGGCTATGGCAGTAAGCTCATGGTGGGGCGTTTTCCACTGGCTGTCATTCACATCCATATCGACCCTTATCTAGCGGATGTCAATGTTCATCCAACCAAGCAAGAGGTGCGGATTTCCAAGGAAAAAGAATTGATGACGCTGGTCTCAGAAGCTATTTCCAACAGTCTCAAGGAACAAACCTTGATACCAGATGCCTTGGAAAATCTTGCCAAATCGACCGTCCGCAATCGTGAGAAGGTGGAGCAAACTATTCTCCCACTCAAAGAAAATACGCTCTACTATGAGCAAACAGAGCCGACAAGACCTAGCCAAGCTGAGGTGGCTGATTATCAGGTAGAATTGACTGATGAAGGACAGGATTTGACCCTGTTTGCCAAGGGAACCTTGGACCAATTGACCAAGCCAGCAAAATTGCATTTTGCAGAGCGAAAACCTGCTAACTACGATCAACTAGACCATCCAGAGTTAGATCTTGCTAGTCTTGATAAGGCCTATGACAAGCTGGAGCGAGAAGAATCATCAAGCTTTCCAGAGTTGGAATTTTTCGGGCAAATGCATGGAACCTATCTCTTTGCCCAAGGGCGAGATGGGCTCTATATCATAGACCAGCACGCGGCTCAGGAACGGGTCAAGTACGAGGAGTATCGTGAAAGCATTGGCAATGTTGACCAGAGCCAGCAGCAACTCCTAGTGCCCTATATTTTTGAATTTCCTGCGGATGATGCCCTTCGTCTTAAGGAAAGAATGGCACTTTTAGAGGAAGTTGGAGTCTTTCTAGCAGAGTACGGAGAAAATCAATTTATCTTACGTGAACATCCTATTTGGATGGCAGAAGAAGAGATTGAGTCAGGCATCTATGAAATGTGTGATATGCTACTCTTGACCAAGGAAGTTTCTATCAAGAAATACCGGGCAGAGCTGGCTATCATGATGTCCTGCAAGCGGTCTATCAAGGCCAATCATCGTATCGATGACCATTCGGCCAGACAGCTCCTTTATCAACTTTCTCAATGTGACAATCCCTATAACTGTCCCCATGGACGTCCTGTTTTGGTGCATTTTACTAAGTCGGATATGGAAAAGATGTTCCGACGCATTCAGGAAAATCACACCAGTCTCCGTGAGTTGGGGAAATATTAAACTAAAAGGAAAACTATGTACGAATATTTAAAAGGAATCATTACCAAAATCACTGCTAAATACATTGTTCTTGAAACCAACGGTATCGGTTATATCCTGCATGTGGCCAATCCCTATGCTTACTCGGGACAGGTCAATCAGGAGGCTCAGATTTATGTGCATCAAGTCGTGCGTGAGGACGCTCATCTGCTTTATGGATTTCGCTCAGAAGACGAGAAAAAACTCTTTCTCAGTCTGATTTCGGTCTCTGGGATTGGTCCTGTATCAGCTCTTGCTATTATCGCTGCTGATGACAATGCTGGCTTGGTTCAAGCCATTGAAACCAAGAACATCACCTACTTGACCAAATTCCCTAAAATTGGCAAGAAAACAGCCCAGCAGATGGTGCTGGACTTGGAAGGCAAGGTAGTAGTTGCAGGAGATGACCTTCCTGCTAAGGTGGCAGTGCAAGCTAGCACTGAAAACCAAGAACTGGAAGAAGCCATGGAAGCTATGCTGGCTCTGGGCTACAAGGCAACAGAACTCAAGAAAATCAAGAAATTCTTTGAAGGAACGACAGATACAGCTGAGAACTATATCAAGTCGGCCCTTAAAATGTTGGTCAAATAGGAGTAGAGCATGACAAAACGTTGTTCGTGGGTCAAGATGACCAATCCGCTCTACATTGCCTATCATGATGAGGAGTGGGGCCAGCCTCTCCATGATGACCAAGCATTGTTTGAGTTATTGTGTATGGAAACCTATCAGGCAGGCCTATCTTGGGAAACGGTGCTCAACAAACGTCAAGCTTTCCGAGAAGCCTTTCATGGCTATCAAATTCAAGCAGTTGCAGAGATGACCGACACCGAATTGGAAGCCTTGTTAGACAATCCAGCCATCATCCGAAATAGAGCCAAGATTTTTTCTACACGCGCTAATGCTCAAGCCTTTCTACGACTACAGGCAGAGTACGGCTCTTTTGATGCCTATCTTTGGTCTTTTGTTGAGGGGAAAACGATCGTTAATGATGTTCCCGACTACCGCCAAGCCCCAGCTAAAACACCCTTGTCTGAAAAATTAGCCAAAGATCTCAAAAAAAGAGGTTTCAAGTTCACAGGCCCAGTCGCTATCTTGTCTTTTCTACAGGCTGCAGGGCTAGTTGATGACCATGAGAATGATTGTGAGTGGAAAAGCGGCAATTAGTGAGTATAGGTAATTAGAATATCTGAGAATATAGAAAAAAGCTGAGAAACTCTTCCCAGCTTTTTATATATACTATTAGATTTGTTAGAGTGAAGTCAAAAAAGTGATTCCACCTAAAATAACACCAGCTGAATTTGGAATGATTAGTATCCAATCCTTCTTAGGTTCCTTTGTCCATCCATAAATAACCCAGATTAAGCAAGATATAGCAGCTGATAAAGGTTGAAATGGTTGAGCTTTATTTCCCTGTAAATTAGCGATAATTTGAGGTATGTAGGCAATAAATACTATAATTCCAATAAAGGCACCAATAGAACCTACGATTCGATTAATTTTTTGTTTTGTCATATACACCTCCTTCAAAAGGATAACATAGAAATTAGCGAAATGCAATAAATTCAGATACAAATTGTAACGAAAACGAATACAAAAGCACAAAAATAGAGAAACTATTTATTTTTTGTTATAGTCAAAGCGAATGACTTGCTCCTGTGCATCTACATGGGCATGGACGCCAAAGGGGACAATTGCTCTCGGAGTTGCGTGGCCGACATTTAGATTATAGATAATCGGGATATTGCTGTCAATAATATCCAATAGTGCCTCTTTATAGTCGTCATAGAAAGTTTCATCCATAGGTTTTCCGACCAGGAGTCCACTGATGACCTCGAATATACCAGTGTCCTTTAAAGTCCGCAACATCTTTTTGAAGTATTCCGGATCAGGCTTTTCTTCGCTTGTTTCTAGCAAGAGGATCTTTCCTTCCCAGTCTGACAAGTCAGGGAAAAGTTTGTATTCTTGGCAGAGCTCCGTGCTATCTGTGTATCGAGAGTTGTCAAAGATATCATAGAGGGACTCAAGACACCCACCGAGGATTTTTCCCTCGAACTGGGCATTTCCTTGCAACAACTCCAAACCAGTATTTGCATGACTGATACGATGTGTCCCCAGAGCCTTGGGACTAAAATCCGTTCGTTCCTCATACCAAACATTGCTAGGGCGGATTTCTGAAATTCTTCCAGTCTCAATCAATTCTTTAAAGTAGTGAAAGCTATAGGGCAACATCTCCTTGTCTAATTCACAAATGTCTGCTAAGAAGGATTGACCATAAAAAGTCTTGATTCCTAGTTTATGCAACATGAGATGGTTCATGGTTGTATCCGAGAAGCCAAGAAAAATTTTTTGTTTGATAACCTTTTGGAGTTGGTCATTTTCAAAAAGATAAGGTAGTAAGCGATAGGTATCGTCCCCACCGATGGCACATAGGATTATGTCGATGTTATCATCAGAAAAGGCATGAATCAAATCCTCTGCACGAGCTTCAGGATGGTTCTTGATAAAGTCTAATCCTTTTAGCGAATGGGGCAAAAAGATAGGATTGAGTCCCAGGTCCTTGAGACGTTGGACACCCAAGTCCACTTCGTGTTTGACAAAGTCCTCTCCGATAATGCCACTAGATAAACTAACAATACCAATAGTAGAAATCATATCTCATCCTCCTAGAAATAGATTGATACTCTTCGAAAATCTCTTCAAACCACGTCAGCTTTGCCTTGACGTATGTATGGTTACTGACTTCGTCAGTTTCATNNCTTTGAGCAACCTGCGGCTAACTTCCTAGTTTGCTCTTTGATTTTCATTGAGTATGAGCCTATTTTATCACAAAAGATTAGATAGAGCTATGTGGGATTTCAGAAGAATGCTTTTAAATCAAGAAAGTAGTGAAAAAGCAACCGCACCTGCAGTTGCTTTTATGATTCTTCTTAATAACGTGTTGGTCCTGCACTTGCGCTGCGGATGTTCAAGCGTTTCTTGAGATAGAAGCGAAGGGCTAGGAGGGCTACTCCGATAATAGCCAGCGGCACTGGAGCAAGTACTGGGTTAAGGCTAGCTGGTAGGAAGCTTGTTGCAAAGAAGACAAGCAACCAAAGGAACATAGAAGCTAGGATAACCAGTACAGATTTCCAGAAAGGTGGGCGTTGACTGCGGTCCATATCTGGTCCATAGTATTGGTAAACGAAGTAGTACATCAAGTAGAAGGCAAATCCACCAACCAGTCCAACTAGCAGGAGGGTAATCAAACCGTAACCGATAGCCTGATCTGCTGAGAAGAAGGTTGTGAGGGCGCTGACGAGGGCGAAGAGGCTAGTGATGAAAAGGGCTGAGTCCATAATCATGAGTTTTGGATCATCATTTTCTTTTGGATGCTCTTTTTCATATTGCTCCTTGACAGTGAAGCTGTGAACCCAGTGAGTTGGTGCACCGTAGAGGGAACGAGCAGTAGTGCCTTTGGCTTGCTCTTCAAGGATTTGGGGAATAACTTCCTCAAAAATAGCCTTAATTTCAGCATCTGTTTTTCCATCTTTGATGAATTGTTGGGTAGCGATGTGGACAAATTCTTGGTTTTTCTTAGTTAATTTTTGTAGATCAATCTGAGACATAGGAACTCCTCTTAGAACCATTTTTTATGGATGAGATAGAGAGTGAGCGAGACACTCATAGCAAAGGCGATAAAGACGATTAACCAGAAGGCATTTGGCTCTCCGTTTAGGGGGATTTCATTATCCTTAAAGTTCATCCCGTAGGCAGAAAAGACCATGGTTGGGATGGACATAACGATGGTCACAAGGGCCAAGGTTTTCATGATGTTGTTCTGGTTGTTAGAAATGATAGAGGCGAAGGTCTCTGTCATAGAATGCAAGACGTTTCCATAAATATCTGCCATCTCGATGGCCTGTTGAGTTTCAATCAGGGTATCTTCAAGCAGGTCTTCGTCTTCAAGGTATTTCTTGATATTGCTGGTTGAGCTGGTCAATTTTTTAATCACACGCTCATTTGTTTTGAGGGAAGCCTTGAAATAGACGATGGTTTTTTCCAATTCCATGAGCTCAATCAATTCTTCATTACGAGTTGATTGATGCAGTTGACTTTCGATTTGTTCACTCTTGCGGTCAATCGAACGAAGGGCTGTTAGGTAAAGTTCTGCATTGCGATAGAGAATCTGGAAGATGAAACGCGAACGCATGAAGGTGTAGAAATTACGCAATCGACGGTTGATAAAGACATCGAGGACCGGTAATGGTTCCAAACACGTAGTGATAATGGTTTCCTCGGTGATGATAATACCAAGCGGGATGGTTACGTAGTAGGTGCGGTTATTTCTTTCTTCTGTGACCGGCACGTCAACGATAATCAGGGTGTACTCGTCTTCAATCGTAATACGAGACATTTCTTCCGCATCGAGCGGTGCTCGAAGGTCGGCAATATCAATATCGAAGGCGTTAGCGATTTCGAGTGATTCATTTTGAGTCGGATTGACGAGATTGATCCAAGTACCCGGTTCAAGCGTATCGATCTCTTTAAATTCAGTTGTTGTAGAGAGAAAAACTTGTTTCATATCCCTTATCCTTTCTCATTTTTCATATTTTTTCACACCGTACTATTATACTATAAAATCGGCCTTTTTCAAAATAAATCTAACAAAAATCCTGTTGCTATTGGATTTTTACTTTGTCTTGAAATGTTGATTTTAAAATTTGCTCCCCTTTTTGCTCCCCCTATAGTGCTTTTAGTGCAGTTTCGTAGAATGAGACTGCTTTTTTTGCGTTCTCTTTTGAGAGGTGGCTATATATATCCATGGTCATTGATAAAGTGGAATGACCTAGGCGGTACTGGAGTTCCTTGTATGGTATTCCAGAGTTAAGCAAGAGACTAGCGTGAGTGTGACGGAATCCGTGAAATCCAATGTTAGGAACATCAGCACGCTTAAAATGTGTTTGCAATCTTCTTTTAAGTCTTGAACTGCTAGGATACTCATGAATGAAATCAGAAAATACTACACTTTCACGTTGCCCTATCTTCCAGGCCTCTTTAGTTTGGCGTAGTTTGTACTGTTTTAGCATGCTAACAGTCGCTTGATCTATATCTATATCCCGATAACTAGTCTTAGATTTTGGGCTATTGATTTCTAAATCCCGATTTAGTGTTTTGGTAACATGTACCACGGCATTATCTAAATCTATATCAGACCAGGAAAGAGCTAAAGCTTCATTGATACGGCAACCAGTAGCCAATAGGAACTTATAGAGCGTTGTCTCATAGTAGTAACGATATCTATCGCTATCTAAATTATCGAGATAACCAAGAAACTTTTTTAGTTCTTGATTTTCAAAGTGTTTTACCTTTCGGCGCTTTGCTTTCTGAGTGTTGCGAGGTAAAACAACATCACGCGCAGGATTAGACGGTATAGCTTGCATGGTTACGCCATACTGTAAGATACGTTTATTTAAAGCGTGTATCTTGTCATAGTGTAGAAAAGCCCCCTTTTCCCCTCTATTAGTCTTGTCAGCAAGTTCGTTGATAATTGACTGGATAAGTGGAGTAGTGAGTTTATCGAGCTTGTAAGCCCCGAAAATGGGCAATATATGATTATCGATTAACTTTCTAACATTGCCTTGAGTGTTTGGCTTAACCGTATTCTTATAACTTTCTAACCAGAGATTGGCTAATTCTTGATAGTTTTTTATGGTGCTAGCCTTTTGTCTAGTAGATCCTGTTTTTTGAAAAGCTATTTTTTCTTGAGTAGCTTTCTGCTTAACTTCTTTTTGTGTCCGCCCCGTTACCTTAGTTTTAACTTTCTTTCCTGTTACCTGGTCAACTCCTAGATATACATTAGCACGATAGACTTTACTACCGTCTTTTTTTATAACTTCAGTTATTTTCATGATTTAAACCTTTCTAAAATACATCAGCAGGCAAGCTATTATCAAAAAGGTTTTAGATTGTGGTTTATATCATGCTAGGGCTTCACAGATTGCCCTGTATTCAATTTTAAATAGTCAGACGGTAAATAATACCAGAGTAGGAAACAAGGCGGATATGGGGCTATTTATCGGCTAGGCGTTTTAGATTGTCCAGAGCTTTTTGATTGTTTTTGTAAAGTACCTCTAACTGTTCTTTGGCGATTCTATTGAGTTCAGTTAGGCGGTTGCTTTGTGATAGCCCTTGTTTTATCATTTCAGCGTTAAGACTTTGTAAATTATTAAGAACTAATAACTGTTCAATAGTGGCATTATCTCGCTGATTGCCGTCTTTTTCTGGGAAAGCTTTCTTGTATTCTTTGGCAGTCATACCGAACAAGGCAACATTAACCAAGTCAGCTTCAGAGGAGTAAGCGTATGATATTTGAGACGGCTGGAGTGTTGGGACAATATTTTCTTTAATTGCATCAGTTTGTATTGTGTAATTGAGTTTTGAAATATAGCGGTTCACTTGCCAATCTAACTGATTTCTATAGGCCTCTTCTTGTTTAAGCCGTTGATAGTCTTGAATGATGTAGAGTTTGAACTCTGGGGAAATCCAAGAAGCAAACTCAAAGGCTATGTCTGAGTGGGCATATGTTCCACCGTAACGGCCAGCTTTTGAAGTGATACCGATGGCGTTCATTCTTTCTATCCATTGTTTAGAAGTCATTACAAGCCTACCAGGTTCATTTCTAACCGTATGGAATTCCATACGGTTAAAATTTGGGTTATTAATACTTTCCCAAGTTGCTAAAAAATCTATAGTAGCG
This sequence comes from Streptococcus sp. 2579, assembly GCF_013277195.1. Lineage (NCBI taxonomy): Bacteria > Bacillati > Bacillota > Bacilli > Lactobacillales > Streptococcaceae > Streptococcus > Streptococcus sp. 2579. Next base: position 116,628 of record NZ_VMMM01000007.1, on the reverse strand, counting down.
TAACTACTAAGCCAGTTTGATATGACTATTCTAGGATCTTCGCTATTTTTATATTTAGCTATATCGGTCAAGCTGATATAATCAGTATTATTGGCTAGTAAAGTGATTTCTTTACCGTTTGCGTTGATTTTAACCATGGTAGTCCTTTCTAAAACATTGTAAGTGGTTGATATTTGTTGACATCAATAAAATTAGTAGATATGGGGCTTATATAGGCTTGAAGCACGAACGAACCACGAGAATCCACGCGCTTCAGGATTGTTGAACATTGTGGCGCGTGGGCATGCTATAGGTCGCATTTTAAATTCAAGAGTGGTATAATAATGTTGTAATCATCTTATCGGGAGCGTCCTCTATAGTGTATAGAGAGTTAGCACCATCTGGTTCAATTAGGTTGATTATATTAGTCTTGATTAAAGGTAAGGGTATTGACTTACCTTTTTTTGTTGCTATTCTTCAATTTCGCTCATTTTTGCGCTTTAGTCTGTAAAATTGGCTTTCTATTCTTCAATTTCCCCCGTTTTTGCACAATAGACCATGAAAAGATGGTTGATATTGGCAAATATGGGGGATTTTTATCTATATAGACTTACGACTTTGCTGATGGCGTGATATTAGTCATCGTTATATGATTTATCGAAGAAGATAGTGTATCCGTTATTTTCTAAGAAATCAACAGCTTTAGTAAAGTCTTCATCTGCCACTTTTTCAAATAATTTCTTTTTATTTCCACTGTTTAAATCAGCAGTTAAAAGCATATTGTAAAAATTTTCAATTTCTTCATCGTTTAAAACGATTATATTTGATTTTAAGAACTTAACAAAGTTTCTAAATTTTTTGTTGTTTTGCTTTTCTTTTTTTAATTCAGCTTGATACATTAATTCAGCGAGTAAGTCACCTTCTTCTGTAAAAGCAAAATTCATTGCCTCTGTACCGGACATTTTAGAAATTTTTTGGCCTAATTCTTTTATTAAGCTAGAGTCATCCTCATACCCCAGCAGATACCCAACGCTTACCCCGAAGTAGTCAGCTAGTTGCTGGGCTTTTTCTGGTTTAATTTGGCGTTCCTCGTTTTCCCATCGCAATACGGTGATTTTAGATACAGAAATTTCATCAGCTAATCCTTGTTGGGTTAGCCCTTTTTGTTTTCTCAGTTCTTTCAATCTATTCATAATTTATCACACCTTTCACAGATGATTATATCTGATTTTTATAAAAGTATCAAGAAATGATACAAAAAATTCTAAAAAACAGTTGACAATTAACCGAAATGGATATATAATAAAACGAAAGTTATCCAAATTGGATACCACTCCCTTCAACCTTTCACACTTTCAATCTATTCATGGAGGGGGATTTTTTTAGAAAGGAGCAAATCTATGAGCAAACTACGAGGCTATCGGGTTATGTTAGGACTAACTCAGCAACAAATGGCGGACAAGCTAAAAATTTCTTTGCAGTCGTACAACAACAAAGAATTAGGTAAAACGCCATTCAATGACAAAGAACGCCTAGCGATTAAGTCAATGGTTGCAGAAATCAAATCAGATATAACCATAGATGAACTATTTTATAGCTAGAAAGGAGCAAACCGATGGAACTAGTCTATATGGACGGTAAAAAAGAGCCGTATACTACGAGTGCAATCATAGCTGAATGCGCTGGAATAAAACACCACGCAATACAGGAACACATTAGAAAACAAATTGGACGACTGGAGCAATTTGGAAAGGTGTCATTTAAAATGCGACCTTTACAAAGTGGCCAGAATACCAAGGACTATATTTTGAATGAGCAACAAGCAACCTTGTTAGTTACATTCTTAAAGAATACCGAGCAAGTGGCCAACTTCAAAACCAACCTAGTCAAAGCATTCTTTGAAATGCGTGAGGAACTTTCTAAGTTTCGTATGCAGAGGGCGCTAGAAAAGCCAAAAAGAAAAACCTTGCATGACAGTATTGAGAATTGGGAACAAGCCCCAAAGTACCCGCATAGCACCATGAACAACCTGCTACTAAAAGCAGTAACCGACAGGAACGCTAAGCAGTTAAGGGAAGAACGTGGGGGCTATAATGGCATTGATAGCTTGACCAGTGACGAGCTGGAGCAATACCAAGCATTTGAGGATATGGTAATAGCCATGATTGGCTTGAATATGAGTTATCAGGAAATCAAAGCTATGGCATTCAGAAATAAAAAAACACGCCAAAGAAGCGCGTGATTGCAACAAAAAAGGCTTAGCAATAACCACACCGCAAAGCCTTTCACACTAACACTAAAACGAATTTAACAAAAAGCAGGCAAGCTATTATCAAAGAGGTTTTAGTAAAGATTTATACCTAGATTATAGCATATCTAGGGCATTTTGACCATACGGAGAGCGCTAATTCTTTAAACTGGACACCACTTCCAAGCGTTCGCCAACTTGGGGCAATCGCCCAGCGTTTGGAGTGGTGCCAATCCTGTATAAGAAACGACATTAAAGGCCAACGGAGGAAAATATGATAGCAGATAAATTAGAAGCTATTTCAACAAATTTAGAAGAAATACAAGAAAGTCTTGTAGGGGCTGAAACTGCATTAGCTAAAAGAGAAATCAGTAGGGTATTGAACGACTTGGATGATGTTTACAATGAACTAAACAGTACAGAATATCGTGAAAAACAGCAAACACTTAAGGAACAGAAGGAAAGGATGAAACAGAGAGTAGTTTCTGAGGTAATAGGAGAATTGGAGTGGGAAGAACGCTCATTTTATGGAAATTATTGGGGTAACACTGATTTTATAAAACTGGTTTCTAGATTTGATGGATTTCTTTTCTTAACCACTTATCTAGCAGAATTGACCAAAGAGAATGTTTATCCTATGGATCAAAGTCAATTATTAAATTATGTATGGGAACTTTTAGCAGTTGATATTGCCAAGAAAAAACGAGGTAAAAAAAATCTCTTGGACTTATGGACAAGTTCGATTGGGTACACCCGTGGAATGATGATTCATGAGGAGGGTTAAAATGACACTAGACCTAGACAACATGACACAGGCAGAATTTGATGAAGTAATGGCTGAGATTAAAGCGAAACGCCCAAACCTCTTCCAGTTTATTGCTGATTTTGTAGATAGAAAGGTAAGCACCGAAGAGGTGGACGAGTTCCTGAAGATGGAGCGAACTGATCAAGTGGACTATATCAAGAATTACAAAGCGAGGGCATAACATGAATGAATTAGATTTGACCAACACACAAGCGGTAATCTTTATGGTGGTATCGATTGGCATATTGCTTTATCTAAACCACCGAGACCGCAAAAAAAGCGCCCAATTTGAGCGAGAAAACCAACAGACGATAGAAACACCTAGCGAGGATTTAAACCCTGATTATGGGCGATATATCCAGCTTGCAGGGGTAAGAGTTTACGGAGGAACTGAATGAGTCTATCAGAGAATGACAAACGAGTATTAAGACTAATCAAGGTAGGGGCTGAGAACTCCATAACAGGGGCAGAAATCAGCCTGATCACTAAGCTGGCAGAAAGAACCGTGCAAGATATTATCAGCCGTCTGATCACGCGCTACGGTGTTCCTATCATCGGGGTACGTCATGGGACATTTAGAGGATATTTTATCCCTGCTAACAAAGAGGAGTTACTGGACGGAGCAAAAGCATTCTATAACCAAGTACAGGAAGAACAGAAACGCCTAACCGTCCTTTTAAATGCTGATTTAGAGAGCTACAAGCAACTACTGAAGGGAGCTGATGAATATGTTTAGTCTTAGTAAAGAGAGCGAATATGAGCTAACTCATGGCGTTCTGGAGCTTGTGGAGAATTACCTGGAGGCGCGTGATACAGTCAAACCACGTTTGACAGGGTTAATCTCAGCCCAGGAGGCTATGGACGAGTTAGATATAAAGTACAAGACACTCCAAAAGTGGGAAGATGCTGGGCTAAGACGATACCAGCCCCCACTAGAAGACACTAGGAAAATCTATTATAAAATATCTGACATCTGGAAGTTTATGGGGGTGGAAAATGGCTAGCTTTGAAAGATTCCCCGGACAGAGAAAATCTGTCCGGACTACCAACGGCTACACTTGGAAAAATAGACAATTAACGCTTGAGCAACGAAAAGAGTTACAACAATTAAAGAAACTGAAAAAGAAACGATTGAAAAACCAGAAAGGATAACCAATGACAGAAATTAAAAAACTAGGACAAGTTCCTGCCGAGACAATAGGGCCATCTGCTAGCATTTTGACAGGATTGTTGAGACGCGGGCAAGTATTGGGTATATCGGCGCCAAGAAGATCCTTAAAGACTAGCGTAGTTATTTCCCTAGCTCTATCTTTAGCCCAGGGGAGTAATTGGCTAGAGTGGAAGAGTAAAAGAGCTTTCAACGTCTTGTATATCAATACGAATCATAAAGAAAACGACTGTTTTAGTAAGTTCATGCAGATTGCCCAACTTTTAGAAGTTGAGCAAAAAGATCTTGACAATATTTCTATCTTAACTCTTCCAAAGTCAACGGCCTTAGAAGATTTAGCCAAAGTTGTAAAAGATAAAGTACCAAACAACGCTTTTCAAGTGGTTATTATTGATAGTATTGATAATTTGAAACTACTGCAGTTCGGGGGCTCCTTAGGGGATTATTTGCAACAGATTAACCAACACGTAGGCGGTGGCCTGATCTATACACAAAGTCATAGAGATAGACCGAAAGGGACTACGGAAAGTTCAGACTTTGCCCAGTGGTCAGAGTCCCTAGCTCATTGCGATAGCTTGTTAGAATTTTTCAAGATGGAATTAGATCCCGAATTGTTACGCCTAGAGAGATTAGAAGCTGTCTGGGATTTGGCCAAGAATGTAATAACTACGCACAATAAAAGATATTTTCAGCTAAATGTAACAAATGACTATATCAATTTCAAAAACAAGAGAGCAACAAGCGAGGATTTACGAAACCATATAGAGGTAGCGCTGGAACATTTACCTACTGAACAAACGCGAGAAATTCTACAAAATTTTGATAACATAGATTTGCCATTAAAAACACGAACTTATTGGAGACTTGAAGCGGTCACCTCGGAAGTTGATTATGACGGGGAGAAAAATTTTCTTTTCTACTATCCACAGTTGATAAACGATAAGGAGAAAATATTAGCTTACCACGAACCAGGAATACCATTACCAAAGGATATTAAAGAAAAGGTGTTGGCTAATGAAGAAATTAGAGAAAGAGCGACGAATAAATTAAAATCTATGATAGCAGACTTTGAACAGGTAAATAATAGATTACCAAGAAAATCAGAGCTTTCACGTTTCGCAAAAATTAGTAGACCTAGCTTAGATAAACTAATTGAGGAATCTGATAATAATGTGGTGGTTATAGATGGATTGATACAAGAAAACCCAACTTATTAACAATTCAAAATGTGTAAAGACTTGTAAATTTTACAATGTAAAGACTTGTAAAAAGTTGTAAAAAAAGTGTAAAAATTTTACAAGATTTTACACCTTTACAAACGTAAAATTTACAACTCTTTACAACTCGGTGTAAAAGATGTAAAATAGCGTTTTTTTACATTTGTAAACTAATAAATAATACCTTTAAACCATTGGTTTTATGGGGTTTGTTGGAATATGTAAAGACTTGTAAAGCGTTGTAAAATTTTACAATGTAAACAGGGACAAAATCAGGGACACGACTAGAATAGCCTAGCGTCAATTCTAGTTTGTCCAAGTGTCCGTGAATTGTGGAAGTAAGAACAGGTACAGGAACAGGGGCGATTGAGCTACGCCCCCTGTAACCCTGTAACCCTGTCCTTCAACACTTCCACGGTGCGCGGGTGTAACTTGTAAAGAAATGGAGTAGGTAACTAGTGGTAAAGAAGAGATTAAAAAAACGAGTTATCCAGGATAAGCACTTTTTAGCATTCAAGACAATGCCCTACATGGAAAATATTGGAGAAGTTATTAAGTGGACTGGTGATAACGAACCGATGAGGTATATTTTTGATAAAGCAAGAAAATATCTAGTGTTCGATAAGCTAACCTGTACATGGCAAGGTATGAACTTTGGAAATCCATCTAGGGAATTGCTGTCTAAAACTCCACGATTAAGGCATAGCACAAAAAGGATATACGAGAAGATGGAGGAAAGAAAGTTGGATCTTCTTTCACCACAAGATGGAGAATCTGCTTCTTATATTTCTGACTGGGAAACTTTTAAAAACAGTGAGCTTATTCAGACTTTGAAGCATGAAGACCAACTACTAAAACATTTTGTAATTATAGCCATACAACAGGGATATATTATCCACGATGAACGTAAAAAACTTGTGGGGATTGACTATCGGAGTATAAAAAAAGGAGGAAAAACAACATGAAAATTAAACTATTTTATCAGAAATACAAGTAAAGCCTAGAGGATTTTGAAAGCCGGGTAAATGGTTTTATGGCAGGCGTTGAAGTTATTGACGTGAAATATACAGAGGCAACAGTGGGGAATAGTGAGGATATGGATACACTAACCAGTATGATGGTTCTATACAAATAGCATGAGAGGCTAAACATGGAAATACAAGAAGGCTTTATTTATTTCAAAAGTTATGGTATAATAAAACTGTTAGAGGTTCCAAGGTTTGGGAGTATCACGCTTAAAATACAAGACGGCGAGATTGTCTCCAGCGTGGAATCTAAAACAACAATATTTAAAAAGAATACTGACTGAAAAAATCAGAGGTATAGCATAAAGTAGAGTAATCTATTTTGGCTATGCCTCTTTTGTTTTTGGAAAGATTGGAGGAAAAAGAAATGCCAACATTGCAAGAAGTCAAAAACCAGATGGACAAAGTACGGACTCAATTAGAGATTTTTGATCGCTTTGATGAGGAAATCAAGAAAACCGAAAAAGAAGTTGAGGCTATTAAATCTAAGAAAGCTGAGTTACAAACTTTTGAAGATTTTAAGGCAGTCAATTCTAAAGAGAAATATATTGCTGATATGAAAGCACAAAGAACAAAACTCGAAAAAGAACGAATTGACTCAATAGTGGCAGACGCTAGAAAAATTAATGCGAAAGGTTATTTAGAGACAGCATTAGAACAAGATGAAACAGTGAAACGCCAGCGTCAAGAAATCAAACAGAAATCTATTGAGCTTTTAGAGTTGATTGCAAATTATAACGAAAACTACAAAAACACTGCTAAGAGATTGGCTGATGAGGTAAGAGAAACAGGTATCGAAGAGTTATTTGACCGCCTGAATACATCTCCAGAATATAGTGGAGTAAGTAAGCCTTACATTTACAGTGGTGTAGCTGGTTATATGGGAAACCAGCACCGCTATTTAGATCCGAGTGATGATTTGGCGTATTTTGTGAATCGTATTAACTATTTTGAGGGAGAACAATAATGAAAGATGAACATAAACAACTGTTTCAAGAAATCGAAGAAGAGAAGAGACAAGCTGACTTACTGCAGGGGCTTGCCAAGAACGTAGAAAGTATTTCAAAATCTTACGAAGAGGAAGCTGTAACCCTTGAAGAGTTTAAGGCTATGGGCTACAAGCGTAGACATGAACTATATGAGAAAGATAAAGCCTTGTATGATAAGCTACTGGGCAAAGAAAGACGTGGTTTATTAGGTTTGTGATGTGGAGGGGAGCAATCCCCTTTTTTTACATAAATCAGACAGAATTACACACGAGGTAGGGGAATGGTTAGAAGTTTAAAAGCAAGACTAGAAAAGTTAGAAGAGTATGCTGGAAAGACGGAATATGCAACAACTGATGAATGTATATCTTTATATGTGGATTGTTTAAGATTTGCTTTTCAGCAAGATGAAATAAAGATAGATATGGATGATTTTATTAAAACACCATTTAAAGATATTAAGCTAGCAGACTATAAGAAATCAAAAAAACGTATGGATGAACTTAGGGAAATGACTGGGATAAGTGAGTTTCCAGAATTAGACCAATAAAGTGAGGTGACTAGTATTTGACAGAATTAAGCAGAAAAAAAGAAATATTTATGGCCAATTATCTCATGACTGGGAATGTAAAAAAGCTAGTGAATTAAGTGGAATAACCAGAAGGACGGCTTACAATTACTTGAACGATGTAACTTTTAAGAGGGTTTACCGTGAAAGACGTAGCGAACAACTCAAGGAGTCTACTACGCTGTTACAGAATGCGAGTGTTGAGGCTGTAACCGTATTGAGGGAAATTATGCTAGATGAGACAGTAAGCCCTTACGCTAGACAACAAAGCGCCCAGAGCATTCTAAACATGGCTTATAAGGCGGTTGAAATGGTTGAAGTAGTAGAGCAATTAGAAATATTAGAGGCGAAGATACTAGATGAAGGCGATTAAAAACCGTTTAAATAAGTTGAATAAGTTAGCGGTGGTTGATGAAGTTGATACCGTGTTTTTGACGCAGATTGATACTGGACATTTTGAGGTAAGATATAGGATAGGTGGAAAAAATCCCAAAGATATTATAGAAGTCTATCCGACAAAAGAAGAAGCAGAAAAAGCTATTTCAGAAATTAAAAATACAAAAGGATTGCGGATATTCTGGGACAATATAGGTTTTTGTAATGAATAGAGCTTATCAGTTATCAAGCAGATAAGAGCAATAAAAACCCTCCTTAACTCCCTGAGAAATGACAAGCAGATAAGCAAAGAAATAACTTGCCTTAATTGCTTGCAGAATGACAAGGAAATAAGAGAGATAAAAACATCCCTTAATTGCTTATCAAACCACAAGGAGATATGGGGGGCTATCTCCCTCCCCACGCGCTTCTATGAGCTTCACACCGTCACTGTACATTTTTTCTCACGGGAAAGCATTTGAAGCTAGAGCGAACATAGAGAAAACGCAAATATTACACCAAAAAGGAGAGTCAACTTGACCATTAAAGAAATAGAGGAACAACTAAAAAGAGTAAAGAAAGGGAACGACCTTATCCAGAGACTGCAACTAAAGTACCAAAGTTTAGACAATGGACTATTATCTGGATCCAATCAATTCACTACAAGGGTAAAAACTAGCAAAACCAATACTACTGAGGATAAGATACTTGAAATCTTGGAACAAAAAGATGAGATAGTGGAGCAAATGAGCGCCCTTATAGACGAGCGGATAGCAACAATGAAATTAATAGATCAGCTAGATGAAATTGAAGAATGTTTGGTATTGACAATGATATATGTGAATAACCTACCTATGGCTGAGGTTTGTAAGGAGTTAAATTTTAGCAAAGTACAAATTTACAGAATTAAGAAAAAAGCCATTGAGAACTTGGCCAAGGTTAAAAATGCCAATCGATAAAGAAGAGACAACAAAGCAGGCCTACAGATTTCTGAAAAGCTATCACTCACTGGTTAAATTGAGCCTATACGGTCAAGATGGAGCATTTGAAGCCAAAGCGCTGGAATTGGTGCGCGTGATTGAAGCCTTCAGGGACAATCTGGACGATGTAAGGCGTGATATATTCTCCAATCTCTTTACAAGGCGAACTGGAGAGAGGTTAAAGATATGGCAGTTATACGAGGCATTGGGCATTGATAAGGCTGAGTATGAAAGTCTCAAAGCTGAGATACTGCTAGACTTTGCTAAAAGCTATCGAGACGGTGTATTGTTGATTGAATATTAGGATAGGAAAGTTTATAATGAAGTCATAGCGTAAGAGAAAATACTTAAAATTTTATGTGAAGTGTTTAAATTTGAATTTGGAAGGATTGAATGATATGGTTAAAAAAGATATTTATGATTGGCCAGAAGCCGAAGACGACAATCTGGATGAATTGTTAAAAAAAGCCTATGAACGAAATAAAAACAAAACTGTTGAGGAGTTAGATGACGAATGGGATGAATTTGTCAGGAGTCTAAAACTAGAATCAATTTAATTAAGCACCTAGAGAAATCTAAGTGCTTTTTGATATGAGTTATTTTTGCCTTTTATATACTACGTGGTATAATGAACTTATCAGCAATAAAAAAGCACGTTTGACCGTGCTAGTTTCTTGCCTGCTGAACTCATCGATTGATTGCCCTTTTGTGGGGCTTTTTTGCTCCCCTTTTTGCGTACTTTGGGGGAGCAAGTAGTAAAAAGTAATGTTAGTATTTTTTGTTCAAAAGCGCGTGATATAAGGGTTAGGAAGCCCTAAGGAAACATAAAATAAGAAGTTTTTTATTATACTATAAATTCATCCTTTTGGGTAATAGAATCTCACTTTTTTTGGTATAATGGTAAGCAATAATGGACTAGAAAGAACAAAGATGCAAGATAAAATTGTCATTCATGGGGCGCGTGCCCATAATTTAAAAAATATTGATGTGGAGATTCCACGAGACAAGTTGGTTGTCGTGACCGGCTTGTCAGGTTCAGGGAAATCCAGTCTGGCCTTTGATACCCTCTATGCCGAGGGACAACGGCGCTATGTAGAGAGTTTGTCAGCCTATGCTCGTCAATTCTTGGGAAATATGGAGAAGCCTGATGTAGATGCCATTGATGGTCTGAGCCCAGCTATTTCCATCGACCAGAAAACGACTAGCAAAAACCCTCGCTCGACGGTGGGAACAACGACTGAAATCAACGACTATCTGCGTCTCCTCTACGCGCGTGTGGGGACGCCTTACTGTATCAACGGGCATGGAGCTATCAAGGCCTCTTCTGTGGAGCAAATTGTGGATAAGGTTTTGGAGTTACCTGAACGCCAGCGCCTGCAAATTTTAGCTCCTGTCATCCGCAAGAAAAAAGGTCAACATAAGAGTGTTATTGAGAAGGTTCAGAAAGACGGTTATGTCCGTGTCCGTGTGGATGGGGAAGTCTATGATGTGACCGAAGTGCCAGAGTTGTCTAAGAGCAAGCAACACAATATTGATGTCGTAGTTGACCGTATTGTCATCAAGGAGGGCATTCGTAGCCGTCTCTTTGATTCCATTGAGGCTGCCCTTCGTATCGCAGAAGGTTATGTCATTATCGACACTATGGACGACTCTGAGTTATTGTTCTCTGAGCACTATGCCTGTCCAGTTTGCGGTTTTACTGTCCCAGAGTTAGAGCCACGTCTCTTCTCCTTCAATGCTCCTTTTGGTTCTTGTAGTGAGTGTGACGGCTTGGGCATCAAGCTGGAGGTGGATACTGATTTGGTGGTGCCAGATGCCAGCAAAACGCTACGCGAGGGAGCCTTGGCTCCTTGGAATCCTATCTCATCCAACTACTATCCAAACATGCTAGAGCAGGCTATGACAGCCTTTGGAGTGGATATGGATAAGCCTTTTGAGGACTTGTCAGAAGAAGATAAGAACTTGATTTTCTATGGTTCAGATGGCAAGGAATTCCATTTCCACTATGAAAATGAATTTGGTGGCGTGCGCGATATTGACATTCCGTTTGAAGGAGTTGTCAATAATATCAAGCGTCGTTATCACGAGACAAACAGCGATTACACTCGCACCCAGATGCGCCTCTACATGAATGAGCTGACCTGCGGAACCTGTCACGGTTATCGTCTCAATGACCAGGCCTTGTCTGTCCGTGTGGGCGGCGAGCAAGGGCCACATATCGGAGAAATTTCAGACCTGTCTATCGCAGACCACTTGGAGTTGGTGAGTCAGTTAACCTTGTCTGAAAATGAAGCCATCATCGCCCGTCCCATTCTCAAGGAAATCAAGGACCGCTTGACCTTCCTGAATAACGTGGGTCTCAACTATCTGACCCTATCTCGTTCAGCAGGAACCCTTTCAGGTGGGGAAAGTCAGCGCATTCGCTTGGCGACCCAGATTGGTTCCAACTTATCAGGTGTCCTTTATATCCTGGATGAGCCGTCAATCGGTCTCCACCAGAGGGACAATGACCGCCTGATTGCCAGTCTGAAAAAGATGCGCGATTTAGGTAATACCCTCATCGTGGTGGAACATGACGAAGATACCATGCGTGAGGCGGATTATCTGATTGACGTTGGTCCCGGTGCCGGTGTTTTTGGTGGGGAGATTGTTGCGGCAGGAACCCCTAAGCAAGTGGCTCGCAACAGCAAGTCTATCACAGGTCAGTACTTGTCAGGCAAACGTGCCATTCCAGTGCCAGACGAGCGCCGTACCGGAAATGGTCGTTTTATCGAAGTGACAGGTGCGCGTGAGAACAACCTGCAAAATGTCACAGCTCGCTTTCCACTAGGAAAATTCATCGCGGTGACAGGTGTGTCAGGTTCAGGGAAATCGACCTTAATTAACAGCATCCTCAAAAAAGCCATTGCTCAAAAACTCAACCGCAATTCAGACAAACCTGGTAAGTTTAAAACGATTACAGGGATTGAGCATGTAGACCGCTTGATTGATATTGACCAAAGTCCTATCGGACGAACGCCGAGGTCTAACCCTGCTACCTATACAGGAGTTTTTGACGATATACGTGACCTTTTTGCCCAGACAAATGAAGCCAAGATTCGAGGCTACAAGAAGGGGCGTTTCAGTTTCAATGTCAAGGGTGGTCGCTGTGAAGCCTGCTCAGGTGACGGGATTATCAAGATTGAGATGCACTTCTTGCCAGATGTTTATGTGGCTTGTGAAGTTTGCCACGGGACCCGTTACAACAGTGAAACCCTAGAAGTTCACTATAAGGAAAAGAATATCTCGCAAGTCTTGGATATGACCGTCAACGATGCGGTGGAGTTCTTCCAACACATTCCAAAGATTCAACGTAAACTTCAGACCATCAAGGATGTGGGACTGGGCTATGTGACGCTAGGTCAACCAGCTACCACCCTTTCTGGGGGAGAAGCTCAGCGTATGAAGTTGGCTAGCGAACTTCACAAACGATCGACAGGAAAATCTTTCTACATTCTGGATGAGCCGACGACAGGACTCCATACAGAGGATATCGCTCGCTTGCTTAAAGTCTTGGCTCGCTTTGTTGACGATGGCAATACAGTCCTCGTCATTGAGCACAATCTGGATGTTATCAAGACGGCAGACCATATTATTGACTTGGGACCTGAGGGCGGTGTCGGTGGTGGAACCATCATCGCAACAGGAACTCCAGAAGAAGTAGCGGCCAACGAAGCAAGCTACACAGGACACTATTTGAAAGGAAAGTTACATCATGAATAAACGCGTACAAGCATTTCTAGCTAAAATGCAAGAAAAAGAACTAGATGGTATCATCATCAACAATCTTAAAAACGTCTACTACTTGACTGGTTTTTGGGGGTCAAACGGAACAGTCTTTATCAGCCGTGATCGTCAGGTCTTGGTGACAGACTCTCGCTATATCATTGCGGCCAAGCAAGAAACCAGTGGTTTTGAGATTGTGGCTGACCGTGATGAATTGGCTGTCATTGCGGGTATTGTTAAGGACATGGGCTTGTCTCGAATCGGTTTTGAGGACGAGATTTCAGTCTCTTATTATCACCGTATGCAGGCAGCTTTTGCAGGTTTGGACTTGCTTCCACAGACTCAGTTTGTTGAAGGTCTTCGAATGATTAAGGATGAAGCGGAGATTGCAGCTATTCGCAAGGCTTGTTCTATCTCAGACCAAGCTTTCCGCGATGCGCTTGACTTTATTAAGCCAGGAAAGACTGAAATTGAGATTGCCAACTTCCTTGACTTCCGCATGCGTGAGTTGGGAGCATCTGGCTTGTCTTTTGACACTATCCTAGCCAGCGGTATCAACTCTTCTAAACCCCATGCCCATCCCATGCACAAACCAGTGGAATTGGGAGAAGCCATTACCATGGATTTCGGCTGCCTATATGACCACTATGTCAGTGATATGACACGAACTATCTACTTGGGGCATGTTAGCGACGAGCAGGCAGAGATTTACAATACGGTTTTGAAAGCCAACCAAGCCTTGATTGACCAGGCTAAGGCTGGCTTAGGTTTCCGTGACTTTGACAAAATTCCTCGTGATATTATCATCGAGGCAGGCTATGGCGACTACTTTACCCACGGTATTGGACACGGTATTGGACTGGATATCCATGAAGAGCCTTACTTTAGCCAAACTTCTACAGAAACTATTAAGGCAGGTATGGCATTGACAGATGAGCCAGGTATCTATATCGAAGGCAAATATGGCGTTCGTATCGAGGATGATATTCTGATTACAGAGACAGGTTGTGAATTATTGACCCTTGCTCCAAAAGAGTTGATAGTTATTTAAGAGTTAAACAACTCAAATGATTGACTTTTAAATTTTAAAGGTTTATACTGAAAGACGAAAACGGTAGGTGAGGCTACCATAGGGATACGGATGACTACCGCAAAGCAGTGGAGACACTACTCGTTGGTCAACAGTCCTGGTCGCGAAGGCCAAGACTAAGCTCATTACATTGCCCTATGGAGTTAAAGCTTGAACGAAAAACAGATAATTAGTTTTTTAATCCTGCCATTTTATGGTGGGATTTTCTACTGTTTAAATCAAAGAAAGGAGATAAACGATGCAAATTGACGATCATCCGGAACCGCACATACACAGCCAATCGCTGATTTGTGTCGTTCTGTCCTTATAAAGTGATTGGTCTCTGTGTATGAAACACATCATTCATACAGATAGGAGAAACCAATGAAAACTACAAAAGAAAGATTAGCAACAGCTATTCATACATCTTTAAACGAAACTCTATCTTTTTATAAGACAAGTCTAACAGGCTTGACTGAGGAGCAGGTGGAGAAAAATCGTGACCTATATGGCGAAAATACCATCACAAAGGGTCAAGAAGACAGTATCCTCAAAAAGATTTACGAATCCATTATCAATCCTTTTACGATTATCTTACTGGTCATCGCCGTGATTTCCTTGGTGACCAATGTCTGGTTGGCAAAACCAGGTCAAGAGGATCCGACGACTTCTATTATCATCGTTGTCCTAGTCCTCATTTCTGGTGGCATACGCTTTGTCCAAGAACTCCGTAGTGATAAGGCTGCGACCAATCTATCAAAAATGATTGTCAACACAGCGACTGTCATTCGTCAAGGAGAAATTCAAGAAGTACCTATCGATGATTTGGTAGTGGGTGACGTGGTTAAATTAAGCGCTGGAGACATGATTCCAGCAGATCTTCTTTTATTTGAGTCGCGCGATTTCTTTGTACAACAGTCGGGCTTGACAGGTGAAAGTGAATCGGTTGAAAAATTGGCCTTGACCAAGGCAACAGTTCAACAATCTGATAGTCTGCTAGAAGCAGAAGCGCTCTCCTTTATGGGAACCAATGTCTTGTCTGGTAGTGCCAAGGCCGTGGTTTTAGCAGTTGGTGATGATACCATGATGGGGGCCATTGAGCAGACTTTGAACACCTA
Source organism: Streptococcus sp. 2579 (assembly GCF_013277195.1). NCBI lineage: Bacteria > Bacillati > Bacillota > Bacilli > Lactobacillales > Streptococcaceae > Streptococcus > Streptococcus sp. 2579. The sequence continues at coordinate 101,325 of NZ_VMMM01000007.1, read as the reverse complement.
TGATGAGCCTACTTCGTTTGAACGGGAGATGAATAGTATTTCGTGGCTCTTGATTCGTTTGATGCTGGTCATGGTGCCTATCGTTTTCTTGTCCAATGGTTTAACAGATGGAGATTGGTTAGAAGCTGGCGTATTTGCTTTGAGTGTTGGTGTTGGATTGACACCTGAGATGCTTCCTATGATTATCACGGCCAGTCTAGCAAAGGGCTCCATCATTATGGCCAAGGAAAAAGTGGTTATCAAGAAACTCAATGCCATACAGGACTTAGGGGCGATTGATATTTTGTGTACAGATAAGACAGGAACTCTAACCCAAGACGAAATTGTCCTTGAATATCCCTTGGACATCCACGGACGCTTGGATTTGACCGTCTTGAGACGAGCTTATCTCAATTCTTATTTTCAAACGGGCTTGAAAAATTTGATGGACAGAGCCATCATCAAACGGACTGAAAAGGAAGCCAAAGAACACACCCTCTTACAAAATCTGGATCAAACTTTTCAAAAAATAGATGAGCTTCCCTTTGATTTTGAACGTAGACGGATGAGTGTTATCGTTAAGGATGAACACGAAGTTGTTAGTTTGGTAACCAAGGGTGCCCTAGAGGAAATGTTGACGATTTCCAGTTATGCGGAATACCAAGGAGTGATTACTCCCTTGACAGATGTTATTAGAGAAGAAATTTTAGCAGAAGTCAGACAACTAAATCAACAAGGTTTGCGTGTCTTGGGAGTGGCCTATAAGTCAGGTTTGAGGGAAGGCCATGCCTATACAGTTGATGATGAAGGGGAGATGATTCTAACTGGTTATTTAGCCTTCCTAGATCCTCCTAAACCATCTGCAGCACCAGCAATTAAGGCTCTATTAGAACATGGAGTTCAAACAAAAATTTTGACGGGAGACAACGAAAAAGTTACCCAAGCAGTCTGTGAAAAGGTTGGTTTGGATATCAATCAGATGCTGTTAGGATCTGAAATCGATCAGATGAGTGATCAAGAATTGGCTCAAGCCGTGGAGGAGGTAACCGTCTTTGCCAAGCTTTCACCTGACCAAAAAGCAAGGATTATTTTGCAATTTAAGGCTAATGGTCATGCTGTAGGCTATATGGGAGATGGGATCAATGATGCTCCTTCTATGAAAGTTGCAGATGTGGGAATTTCTGTTGATACAGCAGTAGATATTGCCAAAGAAACAGCTGATGTTATCCTACTTGATAAGGATCTCATGGTGCTTGAAAAAGGACTTGTTGAAGGGCGTAAGGTCTATGCCAATATGACCAAATATATCAAAATGACAGTGAGTTCTAATTTTGGAAATATCTTATCCCTATTGGTCTCTGGAATCTTTTTGCCATTTTTACCAATGGCACCAGTCCATTTGATTATCCTAAATCTAGTCTATGATTTGTCTTGTATTGCCTTGCCTTTTGACAAGGTGGATAAAGATTTTTTGAGAAATCCGCATACCTGGGAAGCTAAGTCCATCACACGTTTCATGATTTGGATGGGGCCTATATCTTCTGCCTTTGATATTTTGACCTTTATTTTGCTCTATTTTATCATTGTACCCATGACGACAGGTCAAGCTTATGTTCATGGGGCAGAGTCTGCCGTAGGATTTATTGTCTTGTTTCAGACAGGTTGGTTTATCGAGTCCATGTGGTCACAGACCATGGTTATTCATATGCTGCGTTCAGCTAAAATTCCCTTTTTACAAAGTCGTCCGGCTTGGCTAGTCCTTGTGACAACCTTATTGGCTGCAGCCTTTGTGACCTTCCTTCCCTACAGTCCACTCGCAATCCTACTTCATCTAACTCCTTTAAAACCGATTTATTTCATCTTTTTACTTTTCATCATTATTTTGTATATGATTAGCGTGACAATTGTGAAAAAAATTTATATCAAGAAATATCAAGAATGGCTGTAAATTTTATTTTGTCAAGAAAAAAGTACGAAAATGACGAAAAAAGTCAAAAAAATTTAAAAATAGGTCGCAAGTCGGATGTTTTTTATGGTATAATAGACTAAACTGATAGTAACATGTAGCGAAAGGGGTAGGTACATGATTAAAATTTATACAGTCTCAAGTTGTACTAGCTGTAAAAAAGCAAAAACCTGGCTCAATGCCCACCAGTTAAGTTATAAAGAACAAAACCTTGGTAAAGAAGGAATTACGAGAGAAGAATTACTGGATATTCTAACCAAAACAGATAACGGAATAGCCAGCATCGTTTCGTCTAAAAATCGCTATGCCAAAGCCCTTGGAGTGGATATTGAAGATTTGAGTGTCAATGAAGTCCTTAATCTGATTATGGAAACACCGAGAATTTTAAAGAGCCCAATCCTTGTGGATGAAAAACGCCTGCAAGTTGGCTATAAGGAAGACGATATTCGTGCCTTCCTACCACGCTCTGTCCGTAATGTAGAAAATGCAGAAGCACGTTTGCGTGCAGCTCTATAAACATCAAGGCTGGGAGCAATTCCCAGTCTTATTCTATTTTAATTTCAAAAAGAAAGAAGAAAGAAATGAAAAAAATAGTTCTTGTTAGTCTAGCTTTCCTTTTTGTCCTGGTTGGTTGCGGACAGAAAAAGGAAACTGGACCAGCTACAAAAACAGAAAAGGATACGCTTCAGTCGGCATTGCCAGTTATTGAGAATGCTGAGAAGAATACAGTTGTGACCAAGACTTTGGTCTTGCCCAAGTCAGATGATGGTAGCCAGCAGACACAAACCATTACTTACAAAGACAAGACTTTTTTGAGCTTAACGATTCAACAAAAACGTCCAGTCTCAGATGAGTTGAAGACCTATATTGACCAACATGGAGTGGAAGAAACTCAAAAAGCTCTTCTTGAGGCGGAGGAGAAGGATGAGTCCATCATAGAAGCTCGTAAATTGGCAGGATTTAAGCTTGAAACCAAATTATTGAGTGCAACAGAACTTCAAACAACAACTAGTTTTGATTTTCAAGTTCTGGATGTCAAGAAGGCTTCTCAGTTAGAATATTTGAAGAATATTGGCTTAGAAAATCTCTTGAAGAATGAACCAAGCAAATATATTTCAGACAGATTGGCAAATGGCGCGACAGAACAATAGAAAATCCAAATAAATAGACTGCCTGAATTGTAGAACGTAAGGAATTATGCTATAATGGTACTATTCTAAGGAAAGAGGGTGTTAGAATGGGATTTACTGAAGAAACAGTACGTTTTAAATTGGACGATTCCAATAAAAAAGAAATTAGCGAAACTTTGACTGATGTCTATGCTTCGTTGAACGATAAGGGCTACAACCCAATCAACCAAATCGTAGGTTACGTATTGAGTGGAGACCCTGCCTACGTTCCTCGTTATAATAATGCACGAAATCAAATCCGTAAGTATGAGCGTGATGAAATCGTTGAGGAATTGGTCCGCTACTACCTTAAAGGACAAGGAGTCGATCTGTAACCTATGAGAATTATGGGATTGGACGTCGGTTCAAAAACGGTAGGGGTGGCGATTAGCGATCCGCTCGGTTTTACGGCTCAAGGACTTGAAATCATCCAAATCAATGAGGAGCAAGGCCAATTTGGTTTTGACCGCGTTAAGGAGTTGGTTGATACTTATAAGGTGGAACGATTTGTAGTGGGCTTGCCTAAAAACATGAACAATACAAGCGGACCGCGCGTAGAAGCTAGTCAAGCATACGGAGCAAAGCTAGAAGAGCTTTTTGGTTTACCAGTAGACTATCAAGATGAACGCTTGACAACAGTGGCCGCTGAGCGTATGTTGATTGAACAAGCAGATATCAGTCGCAATAAGCGCAAGAAAGTCATTGATAAGTTAGCAGCTCAGCTGATTTTACAAAATTATTTAGATAGAAAATTTTAATATAATATAAAGGAGAGGCTATGTCACACGATCATAACCACGACCACGAAGAACGTGAACTAATTACACTAGTAGATGAGCAAGGAAATGAAACCTTGTTTGAAATCCTTTTGACGATTGATGGAAAAGAAGAATTTGGTAAAAACTATGTTCTTCTAGTACCAGTTAACGCAGAAGAAGACGAAGACGGACAAGTTGAAATCCAAGCTTACTCATTCATCGAAAACGAAGATGGAACAGAAGGCGAATTGCAACCAATCCCAGAAGACTCAGAAGACGAATGGAACATGATTGAAGAAGTCTTCAACAGCTTTATGGAGGAGTAAAAACATCCAGTGGACGTGTTTAGCCCTGCGCTAGAAAATAGAAACGCAGGCATATCCAGTGAACATTTTTACCCCAGTTCCTTAAAATAAGAGAGAACTGGTAAGTCCGGGGGACGTTTTTAGCCTGACGCTAAAAATAAAGACCGTAAGTAAGTCTGGGAGACTGTATCAGCCTAGCTCCTTGAAATAAGAGAGCTGGTGAATCTGGGTGGCGTTTTTAGCCCACGTTAATATCCATAGTTGCTAGTGATTAGCTAACCAGGTAAGAGGTCGGGATGAAAATCCTGACCTCATTTTTTGTTATCTACGGAATTTTGCTAGATAATTGATTAGACTTTTGTCAAGGAGATGTATATGTTTGAAGTAGAAGAATGGCTCCATAGTCGGATTGGTTTGAATTTTCGATCAGGTTTGGGCCGAATGCAACAAGCGGTGGATTTGTTGGGGAATCCCGAGAAGTCTTATCCTATTATCCACGTCACTGGGACTAATGGGAAAGGTTCTACCATTGCTTTTATGAGGGAGTTATTTATGGGGCATGGCAAAAAAGTTGCGACCTTTACCTCCCCTCATATCGTCTCTATTAATGATCGAATCTGCATTAATGGACAACCTATAGCAGACGCAGACTTTATCCGTTTAGCTGAGCAGGTCAAGGAGATGGAAAAAACGCTTCTGCAAACCCATGATCAGTTGTCCTTTTTTGAATTGCTGACCTTGATTGCTTTTCTCTACTTTAGGGAGCAAGCGGTGGATTTGGTTTTACTAGAAGTGGGAATTGGTGGTTTACTAGACACGACTAATGTGGTAACTGGAGAGCTTGCTGTCATTACTTCCATTGGACTTGACCATCAGGAGACTCTGGGTGACAGTGTAGCAGCAATTGCAGAGCAGAAAGCAGGTATTTTTAAGGCTGGTAAAAAGGCAGTGATTGCGAAATTGCCTCCAGAAGCTAGGCTTGTCTGTCAGAAAAAAGCCGAATCTTTAGCTGTTGACCTTTATCAGGCAAGCCAAGATTTTTCAATGCTGAATGGGGATTTTTCAAGTTCTTTACTAAATATTTCGCAGTTGAAAATAGGCTTAGAAGGAGCTTATCAGCAGGAAAATGCAGCCTTGGCGTTGCAAACTTTTCTTCTTTTTATGGGAGAAAGAAAGGAATCTGTTGATGAGCAGGTTGTAAGAAAGGCTTTGGAGAAGACCCATTGGGCTGGCCGTTTGGAGCGTATTTGTCCTCAGATTTACTTGGACGGTGCTCATAACCTTCCTGCCTTGACTCGCCTGGTGGAGTTTATCAAAGAAAAAGAGCAGGAAGGCTATCGTCCTCAAATCCTATTTGGAGCCTTGAAACGTAAGGATTATCAAGGGATGTTGGCTTATCTGACTGAGAATTTGCCTCAGGTGGAACTCAAGGTGACTGGTTTTGACTATCAGGGAGCTTTGGACGAAAGGGATGTGACAGGTTACGATATAGTTTCTTCTTACCGAGAATTTATCAGCAGTTTTGAAGAAAGAGCAGATACGCAGGACTTGTTATTCATTACAGGGTCTCTCTATTTTATCTCAGAAGTACGGGGCTACCTACTGGGGCATGAGCAGATGAATTGAACTCCTTTTTTGAACTTGTTATACTAGGGGAATTGCTGGTTAGAGAAAATTTCTCTAAATTGGTAGCAGAAAGGAAATCCATCATGAAATTAAAAAGATTCACACTTTCTCTTGCTTCTCTAGCAAGTCTTAGTCTCTTAGTAGCTTGTTCACAAAGAGCTCAACAGATTCAACAACCAGCAGCTCAAGCGCAAACACAACAAACTCAGCAATCACAACCTGCTGCTTCATCGTCTACAGAAAATACAAACTAGGTAGCAACAAGTTCTTCACAAAATGCGCCCGAGGCTCAACCGACCGATATTGATGGAACTTATACTGGTCAGGATGAAGGAGGCCGTATCACTTTGGTAGTGACTGGTACAACTGGTACATGGACTGAGTTCGAATCTGACGGGAATCAGAAAGTCAAACAGCTCACATTTGATGCAGCAAATCAACGCATGATTATTGGCGATGATGTCAAAATTTACACTGTAAACGGTAATCAAATCGTCGTAGATGATATGGATAGAGACCCATCGGACCAAATCGTTTTAGCTAAATAAGACTATGCAAGTAGAAAGTGCTGGATTTTTCATCCTTTTTACTTTTACCTAGAAAATAATCATAAATACTTGCCTTCTGTCGAATACCTGAGTTATACTAGTATCAATTACCTGTTTTTAGCATTCATACTCTTCGAAAATCAAATTCAAACCGCGTTAACGTCGCCTTGCCGTACTCAAGTACAGCCTGCGGCTAGTTTCCTAGTTTGCTCTTTGATTTTCATTGAGTATCAAAATATCAAGGAGGGGATATGAAATATAGAAAATTTCAATTATTGATGTCCAAGTATGGCTTTAGTCTTTCGATTATGCTACTTGAACTGTGTCTTGTTTTTGGTCTCTTTCTTTATTTAGGACGCATGGCTCCCATTTTATGGATTACTGTCCTCATTCTACTGAGTATCATCACAATCATTTCGATAGTCAACCGTAATACGACTCCTGAGAATAAGGTAACCTGGTTATTAGTAGCCTTTGTGCCAGTATTTGGCCCCTTGCTCTATCTGATGTTTGGTGAGAGGAGATTGTCCAAAAAAGAAATCAAACAACTGAAGAAGCTAGGCTCCATGCATTTCCAAGAAGCAAATAGCCAGCTACTAAAAGAGGAATTAAAAGAAAGTGACAAGGCGGCATATGGCGTCATCAAGTCCTTATTGAGTATGGATACCAATGCCGATGTCTATGATCAAACTGCCTCTACATATTTTCCTAGCGGAGAAGCCATGTGGAAAAAGATGGTAGAAGATCTTAAAAAGGCTGAGAAATTTATTTTCTTGGAATATTACATTATAGAAGAAGGTTTGATGTGGAATCGTATTCTAGAAATCTTGGAGCAAAAGGTCGCTCAAGGCATTGAGGTTAAACTGCTCTATGATGATATTGGCTGTATGGCTACTTTAACAGGAGATTATGCACATCGACTTCGTCAGCTGGGCATCGAGGCCCATAAATTCAATAAAGTTATTCCTCGTTTGACAGTGGCCTATAATAACAGAGATCATAGAAAAATATTGATTATTGATGGTCAGATAGCTTATACAGGAGGCATTAACTTAGCCGATGAGTACATTAACCACGTCGAGAGATTTGGTTATTGGAAGGATAGTGGAATTCGCTTGGACGGACTAGCAGTAAAAGCCCTGACACGCTTGTTTTTAACCACTTGGTACATCAATCGAGGAGAGATTAGTGATTTTGATCAATATCATTTAGAAAATCATTCTATCCCAAGTGACGGTTTAACCATTCCATACGGGAGTGGACCCAAGCCAATTTTTCGAACGCAGGTAGGAAAAAAAGTTTATCAGAGTTTGATCAATCAAGCAACGGAATCGGTCTATATTACGACACCTTATTTGATCATAGACTATGATTTAACAGAGACAATCAAAAATGCTGCTATGAGAGGGGTCGATGTTCGGATTATCACCCCTTACATACCAGATAAGAAGTTCATTCAGTTAGTCACAAGAGGGGCTTATCCAGACCTTCTTTCTGCTGGAGTTCGGATTTATGAGTATAGTCCAGGTTTTATTCATAGTAAGCAGATGTTGGTAGACGAAGATTTTGCGGTGGTGGGGACAATCAATCTCGACTACCGAAGCTTGGTACACCATTATGAAAATGCAGTCTTACTCTATAAAACTCCTTCTATAATGGAAATAGCCCGAGATTTTCAAAATATATTTGCAGATTCTCAGGAAGTCTATCCTCATTCTATCAAAACAAGCTGGTATCAAAAACTTGTAAAAGAAATCGCCCAGTTATTCGCTCCAATCTTATAAGAAATCTAGGACTGAGGACACAAACCAGTCCTATTTTTCTTGCCTTTTACGAATAGAAAGATATAGGAGGAACGATGCTGACTCAGAAAGAATTGGATTATATCATAACATTTAAACAGACACATTTACACCGTTTTCGGGAAATTGAAACCTTTGTGAAACTATGCAAAAAATCACTCAAACAGCCATCGCAAGCTGACAATCCTAGGACTTTTTGATATACTAAGACAGATAAATTGAATAGGAGAAACGATATGAGTGTGTATGGTAGAGTAGAAGAAGTTCATCAGGAGAATCGTGAACCTCTAGAATACCAAATCAAACAAGAATCGCATCATCGTGAATCAAGTCGTCTTCCTTTGGTGAAAATTTTACTATGGAGTACGCTTGTAACGGGGATAACTCTAGGAGTACCGCTATTACTCGATTTAATGAGTGCACAGGAAGTGCAGGATTTTTATACAGGTTGGGCCCTTCATCAGGCAGGGAAGATTTACAGCGATTATTATGGAAGTCAAGGTTTGCTTTATTATTTGCTGACTTACGTGACTCAGGGCGGATTTTTCTTTGCCATCTTTGAGTGGTTAGCCTTGGTAGCAGGAGGATTTTTCCTCTTTCGATCGGCAGACACCTTGACAGAGCAAGGAGACCAAGCTGGACAAGTGGTGACTATTTTTTACATGCTAGTTACAGGTCTTGCTTTTGGTGGAGGTTATGCGACTCTTTTAGCGCTTCCTTTCTTATTAGCAGCCTTTAGTTTAGTTGCGACTTATCTAAGCAATCCAAGCCATGATAAGGGATTTGTACGGATTGGGCTGGCTTTGGCAGGAGGATTTTTCTTTGCTCCCTTATCATCGCTCCTGTTTATTGCTGTAGTGAGTTTAGGCTTGTTGGTCTTTAACCTTGGGCATAGACGCTTTGCGCATGGGTTTTATCAGTTTCTTGCAGTGGCTTTAGGTTTTTCACTTATCTTTTATCCAACTGCCTACTATAGTGTTGCAACAGGAAGTTTTGGGGATGCCATTAGTGGTATTCGTTATCCTATTGACAGTATTAGCTTTGATTTCACTTCTAAAATTTTAGAGAATATGGCTTTTTATGGCTTGTTGTCCCTTGGTTTGGGATTTGTGGTTTGTATCTTTTTAGGTCTCTTTCAATCCAAGCCCTCTAAACTATACGTCATTTCGGTTCCTGCAAGTCTTGTGACAATTTTAGGTTTGATTTTGCTTTTCTTTTCACAAGAGCCTCTGCACGCTTCTTATTTGATGGTCGTCTTCCCTGTTTTCCTACTTTTATTGGTAACCAATATTAAGAGTCAACAGAGGGGGCGTAGTGTTAGAAGAAGACGAAGAGAAACGCCAGTTAGCCTATGGAGTCGTTTTTTTAAAGGAAATCTATATCTGCCAGTTTTAGGGCTTGTCTATCTTTTGACTGTTCCTTTTTTGATGAAGTTTGTCCTTTATCCGGTACCTTATCAAGAACGTAATCGTCTTGCTGATTTGGTAAAAGAGGAGACAAATACGGAAGATGCTATCTATGCATGGGATGATACTGCGACTCTTTATCGTAAGAGTGAGCGCTTGTCGCCATCGGCGATTTTGTCTCCCGTGCACTATACAGCAACTGAGGAAAACCGGAATAAGCTACTCAATGACTTGAAAGAAAAACAACCTAAGGTGATTGTGGTGAATGACAAGGTGCCAGTCTGGTCTGAAGTGGAAACACTCTTAAAAGAAAATTACCAACCAGTAAAGACGGATTACTCAGAGTTTAAAGTCTATAAAATTAAATAACCAAATCAATATCTTGTGTATTTTTAAAAATTTTAGGATTTTTAACACAAGATATTGATTTTTCTTTTTAGAGTGGTATAATACTTTTTAGAAAGAACATTTTAGAAAAGAGCATGCATATGATTGCACTAGAAGAAAAAATTACAATTTTGCCAACTCTCTTCGTCGAGAAACGAGATGGGAGACGTGTTGTATTTGATGTGGATAAGATTGACAAGGCTCTCCACAAGGCGGCTGACAAGGTTATGGATGTGACACCCTTGGTCGAAAAACGCCTAAATGCTCTGACCGAGCGAATTGTCACAGAAATTCATAGTCGCTTTCCAAAGGGGGTTAAGATTTACGAAATTCAAAATATTGTAGAACATGAACTGCTTGAAGCCAAAGAATATGCGCTAGCTGAGGAGTATATTACTTATCGGACGCAGAGGGATTTTGAGCGTTCAAAAGCGACGGATATCAACTTTAGTATCCATAAACTACTCAACAAAGACCAGGCAGTTGTCAATGAAAATGCCAATAAAGACAGCGATGTCTTTAATACCCAGCGTGATTTGACAGCGGGTATTGTTGGGAAATCAATCGGACTGCAAATGCTTCCTAAGCATGTAGCCAATGCCCACCAAAAAGGGGATATCCATTATCACGATCTGGACTACAGCCCCTATACACCTATGACCAACTGCTGTTTGATTGATTTCAAGGGGATGTTGGAAAATGGTTTTAAGATTGGAAATGCAGAGGTAGAAAGTCCCAAGTCTATCCAGACTGCGACAGCTCAGATTTCGCAAATCATCGCAAACGTTGCTTCTAGCCAGTATGGCGGCTGTTCAGCTGACCGTATCGATGAAGTTTTGGCGCCTTATGCAGAGAAGAATTATCAAAAACATCTCAAAGATGCAGAAGAATGGGTCTTGCCTGAAAAACGGGAAGATTATGCTTGGGAGAAAACTCAAAAAGACATCTATGATGCTATGCAATCTCTCGAGTATGAAATCAATACTCTCTTCACTTCAAACGGACAAACGCCTTTTACTTCTCTAGGCTTTGGTCTAGGAACTAGTCGCTTTGAGAGGGAAATTCAAAAAGCTATCTTGACCATTCGGATCAAGGGGCTCGGTTCAGAACACCGCACAGCTATCTTCCCTAAACTTATCTTCACGCTTAAAAGAGGACTCAACTTGGAGGAAGGGACACCCAACTACGACATCAAGCAGTTGGCTCTAGAGTGCGCAACCAAACGGATGTACCCAGATGTTTTGTCCTATGATAAGATTGTTGACTTGACAGGTTCTTTTAAGGTACCTATGGGTTGCCGTTCTTTCCTTCAAGGATGGAAAGACGAGAATGGCGTAGAAGTCAATTCAGGTCGGATGAATTTAGGTGTTGTGACGGTCAACCTTCCTCGTATTGCCCTCGAGTCTGAGGGTGACATGAATAAGTTCTGGGAAATCTTTAACGAGCGTATGAATATCGCTGAAGATGCTCTGGTTTACCGTGTCGAACGAACTAAGGAAGCAACACCAGCAAATGCTCCTATCCTGTATCAATACGGTGCTTTTGGTCATCGTCTAGGTAAAGAAGAAAGCGTTGACCAGCTCTTTAAGAATCGTCGTGCGACAGTTTCACTGGGCTATATCGGCTTGTATGAAGTAGCGACAGTTTTCTTTGGTAACAGCTGGGAAAGCAATCCAGATGCTAAGGAATTCACGCTAGACATTATTCGAGATATGAAACGCCGTGTAGAAGAGTGGTCTGACCAATATGGATATCATTTTTCTATCTACTCAACACCGTCTGAAAGTTTGACAGACCGTTTCTGCCGACTAGATACAGAGAAGTTTGGTTCTATTCCTGATATTACAGATAAGGAATACTACACTAACTCTTTCCACTACGATGTTCGTAAAAATCCAACACCGTTTGAAAAATTAGACTTTGAGAAAGTCTATCCAGAAGCGGGTGCGTCAGGTGGTTTCATTCATTATTGTGAGTATCCAGTCCTCCAGCAAAATCCAAAGGCCTTGGAAGCTGTCTGGGATTACGCTTATGATCGTGTGGGATATTTGGGAACCAATACTCCGATTGATCGTTGCTATAAGTGTGATTTTGAAGGAGATTTTGAACCAACTGAGAGGGGCTTTGCTTGTCCTAACTGTGGCAATAGCGACCCTAAAACAGTAGACGTTGTTAAACGGACTTGTGGCTATTTAGGCAATCCTCAAGCAAGACCTATGGTCAACGGCCGTCACAAGGAAATCGCTGCGCGTGTCAAACATATGAATGGCTCAACGATTAAAATAGCTGGCCACCAAGTAACAAATTAGAAAGAAATAAAATGGGGAAATATCAATTAGACGATAAGGGTCGCGCACAAGTGACTCGTTATCACGAGAAACACTCTAAAGGTGGAGCTGATAAGAAAGAACGCTTGCTCAGCCTCAGAGAACAATTTTTAAACAAGAACAAGAAAAAATAAAAGTGAGAGTCAGCTCTCGCTTTTCTCATAGTGGGAGGTAAGGATGGAATTACGCAGACCAAGATTAGCAGATGAAGAAACAGTTTTAGAGATGATGGCAGAGTTTGAAAAGAGCCAATCAGCCCATGATGGCGGATTTTGGGATACAGAGAACTTTGTGTATGAAGAGTGGTTGGAAACAAATATGCAAAAAGAAATGGGAATAAACTTGCCTGAAAATCGTGTTCCTTCTATTCAATTTGTATTATTTGATGATGCAGGTCATGCTCTAGGATTTTTGAATCTGCGATTGAGACTGAATGAGGGTTTACTGAATTATGCTGGCCACATTGGCTACTCCATTCGTCCATCTGAAAGAGGCAAGGGTTATGCAAAAGAGACTCTCCGTCAGGGCTTGCAAGTTGCTAAGGAAAAGAACATCAAGAAAGCTCTAGTGACCTGTAGCGTGAAGAATCCTGCTAGCAGAGTAGTTATTCTAGCAAATGGAGGTCTCATTGAGGATGTTCGCAATGGTGTGGAGCGTTATTGGATAGAGGTAGCGAATGAATAATCCAAAACCACAAGAATGGAAAAGTGAGGAACTCAGTCAAGGGCGTATTATTGATTACAAGGCCTTCAACTTTGTGGATGGAGAGGGTGTGCGTAACTCTCTCTATGTATCAGGCTGCATGTTTCACTGCGAGGGGTGTTATAATGTTGCGACTTGGTCTTTCAATGCAGGAATTCCCTACACAGCAGAATTAGAAGAGCAAATCATGGCAGATCTTGCCCAGCCTTATGTTCAGGGGTTAACCTTACTGGGAGGGGAACCCTTTCTCAATACGGGAATTCTCTTGCCACTCGTGAAACGTATCCGGAAGGAATTGCCAGATAAAGACATCTGGTCCTGGACGGGCTATACTTGGGAAGAAATGATGTTGGAAACTCCAGATAAATTGGAACTCTTATCACTGATTGACATTCTTGTCGATGGACGATATGATCGAACTAAGAGGAATCTTATGCTCCAGTTTCGAGGTTCGTCCAATCAACGCATCATAGATGTGCAAAAATCGCTCCAAAGTGGGCAAGTAGTGATTTGGGACAAGCTTAATGATGGAAAAGAAAGCTATGAACAGGTGAAGAGAGAATGAAGAAAAAAGACCTGATAAAACAACTGGTTTCAGAGATAGAAGCTGGAAAAGTCAAAACACTGGGAATATACGGTCATGGAGCTTCAGGTAAATCAACCTTTGCACAGGAATTGTACCAAACCCTAGATTCTGCAAAGGTAAACTTATTGGAAACCGATCCTTACATTGCTTCAAATCGTCATTTAGTGGTGCCAAAGGAGACTCCAGACCAAAAAGTGACCGCTTGTTTACCTGTGGCACATGAATTGGCAAGTTTAGAAAGAGACATTCTCGCTTTAAAGGCTGACATGGATGTCTTAACAATTGAAGAACCTTGGAAGGCTAGTGAGGTCTTGTCTGGAGCAAAACCGATTTTGATTGTCGAAGGGATGTCTGTTGGCTTTTTACCCAAAGAACTCTTTGACAAAACCATCTGTTTCTACACGGATGAGGAGACCGAATTAAAGCGGCGCCTTGCTAGAGATACGACTGTGAGAAATCGCGATGCATCCTTTATATTGGCTAGCCATCAGATGAGACGGGAGCAGTATCTGCTATACTATAAAGAAACTGAGTCAAGGGCGGACATTCTAGTGGACCAATCAGAAGGTAAATTTGAGGTCAAGAGGAGTCAGTTTATATAGAAGAAAATCCCTAATTTTAAAAAGAAAAAATAGGAAAACAGTTTCATCGCAAAAAAACGAAAAAACAGCAACAAATCCCTTGCAATCGCAGGGGCTTTGTGTTATTCTATTATGGTGCTGTAAATTACAGCCTTAGCTTTGATGCAAGAGGTTGCGACACGCTCGGTTGCATTGCCACGCAACACCGCGTCGGTTTTCTTGTGGAGCTAGCCTATTATCTTAAATAGACGAAAAGGAGAAAAAGATGGCAAACAAAAAAATCCGTATCCGTTTGAAAGCTTACGAACACCGTACGCTTGACACAGCGGCTGCAAAAATCGTAGAATCAGCTACTCGTACAGGTGCACAAGTTGCGGGTCCAATCCCACTTCCAACTGAACGTAGCCTCTACACAATCATTCGTGCGACTCACAAATATAAAGACTCTCGCGAACAATTTGAAATGCGTACACACAAACGTTTGATCGATATCGTTAATCCAACTCAAAAAACAGTTGATGCTTTGATGAAATTGGATCTTCCAAGTGGTGTAAACGTAGAAATCAAACTTTAATCTAAAGCTTGATACCTTGAGCATAAAAAACGCTCGTTAAAAACTTTTTGAATAAAAAATATAGAAAAGGAACTATTTTCTCATGACAAAAGGAATCTTAGGGAAAAAAGTGGGAATGACTCAAATCTTCACTGAAGCTGGCGAATTGATCCCTGTAACAGTTATTGAAGCAACTCCAAACGTTGTTCTTCAAGTTAAAACTGTTGAAACAGACGGATACAACGCTATCCAAGTTGGTTTCGATGACAAACGCGAAGTATTGAGCAACAAACCTGCTAAAGGACATGTAGCGAAAGCTAACACGGCTCCTAAGCGCTTCATTCGTGAATTCAAAAACGTTGAAGGCTTGGAAGTTGGTGCTGAAATCACAGTTGAAACATTCGCAGCTGGAGACGTTGTTGACGTAACTGGTACTTCTAAAGGTAAAGGTTTCCAAGGTGTTATCAAACGCCACGGACAATCACGTGGACCAATGGCTCACGGTTCTCGTTACCACCGTCGTCCAGGTTCTATGGGACCTGTTGCACCTAACCGCGTATTCAAAGGTAAAAACCTTGCAGGACGTATGGGTGGCGACCGCGTAACAATTCAAAACCTTGAAGTTGTACAAGTTGTTCCAGAAAAGAACGTTATCCTTATCAAAGGTAACGTACCAGGTGCTAAGAAATCTCTTATCACTATCAAATCAGCAGTTAAAGCTGGTAAATAATAAAGAAAGGGGAAATCAGTCACAATGGCAAACGTAACATTATTTGACCAAACTGGTAAAGAAGCTGGCCAAGTTGTTCTTAACGATGCAGTATTTGGTATCGAACCAAATGAATCAGTTGTGTTTGATGTGATCATCAGCCAACGCGCAAGCCTTCGCCAAGGAACACACGCTGTTAAAAACCGCTCTGCAGTATCAGGTGGTGGACGCAAACCATGGCGTCAAAAAGGAACTGGACGTGCTCGTCAAGGTTCTATCCGCTCACCACAATGGCGTGGTGGTGGTGTTGTCTTCGGACCAACTCCACGTTCATACGGCTACAAACTTCCACAAAAAGTGCGTCGCCTAGCTCTTAAATCAGTTTACTCTGAAAAAGTTGCTGAAAACAAATTTGTAGCCGTTGATTCTCTTGAATTTACAGCTCCAAAAACTGCTGAATTTGCAAAAGTTCTTGCAGCATTGAGCATCGATTCTAAAGTTCTTGTTATCCTTGAAGAAGGAAATGAATTCGCAGCTCTTTCAGCTCGTAACCTTCCAAACGTGAAAGTTGCAACTGCTACAACTGCAAGTGTTCTTGACATCGCAAATAGCGACAAACTTCTTGTCACACAAGCAGCTATCTCTAAAATCGAGGAGGTTCTTGCATAATGAATTTGTATGATGTTATCAAAAAACCTGTCATCACTGAAAGCTCAATGGCTCAACTTGAAGCAGGAAAATATGTATTTGAAGTTGACACTCGTGCACACAAACTTTTGATCAAGCAAGCTGTTGAAGCTGCTTTCGAAGGTGTTAAAGTTGCCAACGTTAACACAATCAACGTAAAACCAAAAGCTAAACGTGTTGGACGTTACACTGGTTTTACTAACAAAACTAAAAAAGCTATCATCACACTTACAGCTGATTCTAAAGCAATCGAGTTGTTTGCTGCTGAAGCTGAATAATCTAAGGAGGAAATATCGTGGGAATTCGTGTTTATAAACCAACAACAAACGGTCGCCGTAATATGACTTCTTTGGATTTCGCTGAAATCACAACAAGCACTCCTGAAAAATCATTGCTTGTTGCATTGAAGAGCAAGGCTGGTCGTAACAACAACGGTCGTATCACTGTTCGTCACCAAGGTGGTGGACACAAACGCTTCTACCGTTTGGTTGACTTCAAACGTAACAAAGACAACGTTGAAGCGGTTGTTAAAACAATCGAGTACGATCCAAACCGTTCTGCAAACATCGCTCTTGTACACTACACTGACGGTGTGAAAGCATACATCATCGCTCCAAAAGGTCTTGAAGTAGGTCAACGTATCGTTTCAGGTCCAGAAGCAGATATCAAAGTCGGAAACGCTCTTCCACTTGCTAACATCCCAGTTGGTACTTTGATCCACAACATCGAATTGAAACCAGGTCGTGGTGGTGAATTGGTACGTGCTGCTGGAGCATCTGCTCAAGTATTGGGTCAAGAAGGTAAATACGTTCTTGTTCGTCTTCAATCAGGTGAAGTTCGTATGATTCTTGGAACTTGCCGTGCTACAGTTGGTGTTGTCGGAAACGAACAACATGGACTTGTAAACCTTGGTAAAGCAGGACGTAGCCGTTGGAAAGGTATCCGCCCAACAGTTCGTGGTTCTGTAATGAACCCTAACGATCACCCACACGGTGGTGGTGAAGGTAAAGCACCAGTTGGTCGTAAAGCACCATCTACTCCATGGGGCAAACCTGCTCTTGGTCTTAAAACTCGTAACAAGAAAGCGAAATCTGACAAACTTATCGTTCGTCGTCGCAACGAGAAATAATATTAAACTAGTCGCTTAAGCAACTAGTAAATCCGCCAGCTCGGTAGCGCTCCATAGGAGCGCAAGCCGCTGTGGTACAACATTTAAAGGAGAAAATATAAAAATGGGACGCAGTCTTAAAAAAGGACCTTTCGTCGATGAGCATTTGATGAAAAAAGTTGAAGCTCAAGCTAACGACGAAAAGAAAAAAGTTATTAAAACTTGGTCACGTCGTTCAACGATCTTCCCAAGTTTCATTGGTTACACTATTGCAGTTTATGACGGACGTAAACACGTACCTGTTTACATCCAAGAAGACATGGTAGGTCACAAACTTGGTGAATTTGCACCAACTCGTACTTACAAAGGTCACGCTGCAGACGACAAGAAAACACGTAGAAAATAAGGAGAACATAAATGGCAGAAATTACTTCAGCTAAAGCAATGGCTCGTACAGTACGTGTTTCACCTCGTAAATCACGTCTTGTTCTTGATAACATCCGTGGTAAAAGCGTAGCCGATGCAATCGCAATCTTGACATTCACTCCAAACAAAGCTGCTGAAATCATCTTGAAAGTTTTGAACTCAGCTGTAGCTAACGCTGAAAACAACTTTGGTTTGGATAAAGCTAACTTGGTAGTATCTGAAGCATTCGCAAACGAAGGACCAACTATGAAACGTTTCCGTCCACGTGCGAAAGGTTCAGCTTCACCAATCAACAAACGTACAGCTCACATCACTGTAGCTGTTGCAGAAAAATAAGGAGGTAAAATCGTGGGTCAAAAAGTACATCCAATTGGTATGCGTGTCGGCATCATCCGTGATTGGGATGCCAAATGGTATGCTGAAAAAGAATACGCGGATTACCTTCATGAAGATCTTGCAATCCGTAAATTCGTTCAAAAAGAACTTGCTGACGCAGCAGTTTCAACTATCGAAATCGAACGCGCAGTAAACAAAGTTAACGTTTCACTTCACACTGCTAAACCAGGTATGGTTATCGGTAAAGGTGGTGCAAACGTTGATGCACTCCGTGCAAAACTTAACAAATTGACTGGAAAACAAGTACACATCAATATCATCGAAATCAAACAACCTGATTTGGATGCTCACCTTGTAGGTGAAGGTATTGCTCGTCAATTGGAGCAACGTGTTGCTTTCCGTCGTGCACAAAAACAAGCAATCCAACGTGCAATGCGTGCTGGAGCTAAAGGAATCAAAACTCAAGTATCAGGTCGTTTGAACGGTGCAGATATCGCCCGTGCTGAAGGATACTCTGAAGGAACTGTTCCGCTTCACACACTTCGTGCAGATATCGATTACGCTTGGGAAGAAGCAGATACTACATACGGTAAACTTGGTGTTAAAGTATGGATCTACCGTGGTGAAGTTCTTCCAGCTCGCAAAAACACTAAAGGAGGTAAATAACCAATGTTAGTACCTAAACGTGTTAAACACCGTCGTGAATTCCGTGGAAAAATGCGCGGTGAAGCAAAAGGTGGAAAAGAAGTAGCATTCGGTGAATACGGTCTTCAAGCTACAACTAGCCACTGGATCACTAACCGCCAAATCGAAGCTGCTCGTATCGCCATGACTCGTTACATGAAACGTGGTGGTAAAGTTTGGATTAAAATCTTCCCACACAAATCATACACTGCTAAAGCTATCGGTGTGCGTATGGGATCTGGTAAAGGGGCACCTGAAGGTTGGGTAGCACCAGTTAAACGTGGTAAAGTGATGTTCGAAATCGCTGGTGTATCTGAAGAGATCGCTCGCGAAGCGCTTCGTCTTGCTAGCCACAAATTGCCAGTTAAATGTAAATTCGTAAAACGTGAAGCAGAATAAGGAGAAGGCATGAAACTTAATGAAGTAAAAGAATTTGTTAAAGAACTTCGTGGTCTTTCTCAAGAAGAACTCGCGAAGCGCGAAAACGAATTGAAAAAAGAATTGTTTGAACTTCGTTTCCAAGCTGCTACTGGTCAATTGGAACAAACAGCTCGCTTGAAAGAAGTTAAAAAACAAATCGCTCGTATCAAAACAGTTCAATCTGAAGCGAAATAATAGACTAGGGAAGGAGAAATTTCAATGGAACGCAATAATCGTAAAGTTCTTGTTGGACGTGTTGTATCTGACAAAATGGACAAGACAATCACAGTTGTAGTTGAAACAAAACGTAACCACCCAGTCTATGGTAAACGTATTAACTACTCTAAAAAATACAAAGCTCATGATGAAAACAATGTTGCCAAAGAAGGCGATATCGTACGTATCATGGAAACTCGTCCGCTTTCAGCTACAAAACGTTTCCGTCTTGTAGAAGTTGTTGAAGAAGCGGTCATCATCTAATCAAACCTGAAAGGAGAAAACTGAAATGATTCAAACAGAAACTCGTTTGAAAGTCGCAGACAACAGCGGTGCTCGCGAAATCTTGACTATCAAAGTTCTTGGTGGTTCAGGACGTAAATTTGCAAACATCGGTGATGTTATCGTGGCATCTGTAAAACAAGCTACTCCTGGTGGTGCGGTTAAAAAAGGTGACGTTGTTAAAGCAGTTATCGTTCGTACTAAATCAGGTGCTCGTCGTGCTGATGGTTCATACATCAAATTTGACGAAAACGCAGCAGTTATCATCCGTGAAGACAAAACTCCTCGCGGAACACGTATCTTTGGCCCAGTTGCACGTGAATTGCGTGAAGGTGGCTTCATGAAGATCGTGTCACTTGCTCCAGAAGTACTTTAATTTTTAGAAACAAACTAGTCCCCTGGATTTACCTCCAGGGTGCCCTTATGGGCGTAAGAAAAATCAAGGAGAAACCTAATGTTTGTAAAAAAAGGCGACAAAGTTCGCGTAATCGCTGGTAAAGATAAGGGAACAGAAGCTGTTGTCCTTACTGCCCTTCCAAAAGTAAACAAAGTTATCGTTGAAGGTGTTAACATCGTTAAGAAACACCAACGTCCAACTAACGAACTTCCTCAAGGTGGTATCATCGAGAAAGAAGCAGCTATCCACGTATCAAACGTTCAAGTATTGGACAAAAATGGTGTAGCTGGTCGTGTTGGTTACAAATTTGTAGACGGTAAAAAAGTTCGCTACAACAAAAAATCAGGCGAAGTGCTTGATTAATCACGAAGGAAAGGAGAAGTATAATGGCAAATCGTTTAAAAGAAAAATATCTTAATGAAGTAGTTCCTGCTTTGACAGAACAATTCAACTACTCATCAGTGATGGCTGTGCCTAAAGTAGATAAGATCGTTTTGAACATGGGTGTTGGTGAAGCTGTATCAAACGCTAAAAGCCTTGAAAAAGCTGCTGAAGAATTGGCACTTATCTCAGGTCAAAAACCACTTATCACTAAAGCTAAAAAATCAATCGCCGGCTTCCGTCTTCGTGAAGGTGTTGCGATCGGTGCAAAAGTTACCCTACGTGGTGAACGTATGTACGAATTCTTGGATAAATTGGTTTCAGTTTCACTTCCACGTGTACGTGACTTCCACGGTGTTCCAACAAAATCATTTGACGGACGCGGAAACTACACACTTGGTGTGAAAGAACAATTGATCTTCCCAGAAATCAACTTCGATGACGTTGACAAAACTCGTGGTCTTGACATCGTTATCGTAACAACTGCTAACACTGACGAAGAGTCACGTGCATTGCTTACAGGCCTTGGAATGCCTTTTGCAAAATAATATAGGAGGTAAATCTAATGGCTAAAAAATCAATGATTGCTAAGAACAAACGTCCAGCGAAGTTCTCTACTCAAGCTTATACTCGTTGTGAAAAATGTGGTCGTCCACATTCAGTTTACCGCAAATTTAAACTTTGCCGTGTTTGCTTCCGTGAATTAGCTTACAAAGGACAAATCCCTGGTGTAACAAAAGCATCTTGGTAATTCTAACTTTCAATCCCGTCGTGATTCGTCGTTATCTGCTTTTGCCTAACTCAAGTTATGCCTGCAAGCAGATGCCTAGACTCACTTAGGAATTGAAACCTAGAAACATATTCTGAGCCTAGCTCAATCATTAACTAGCAAGTGCAACTTGCAAACTACTAGTAAGAGGAGAAAAACAAAATGGTTATGACTGACCCAATCGCAGACTTCCTAACTCGTATTCGTAACGCTAACCAAGCTAAACACGAAGTACTTGAAGTACCTGCATCAAACATCAAAAAAGGGATTGCTGAAATCCTTAAACGCGAAGGTTTTGTAAAAAACGTTGAAATCATCGAAGATGACAAACAAGGCATCATCCGTGTATTCCTTAAATACGGACCAAACGGTGAGAAAGTTATCACTAACTTGAAACGTGTTTCTAAACCAGGACTTCGTGTCTACAAAAAACGTGAAGACCTTCCAAAAGTTCTTAATGGACTTGGAATTGCTATCCTTTCAACTTCTGAAGGTTTGCTTACTGATAAAGAAGCACGCCAAAAGAATGTTGGTGGTGAGGTTATCGCTTACGTTTGGTAATATTTAGCTCCCAATTTCTTTGTGACTCTTCGTTATCGTCTCTTGTCTAACCCAAAGTTATGCCTGCGAGACGATGCCTAGATTCACTTTGAAATTGAAACCTAAATGTTCCTTTAAATCGAGAAATCGATTTAACCCCGTGAAAACTGGCCGTTCTGGCCTGACAATCTAACAGGAGAAAATAAACATGTCACGTATTGGTAATAAAGTTATCGTGTTGCCTGCTGGTGTTGAAATCACTAACAATGACAACGTTGTAACTGTAAAAGGACCTAAAGGAGAACTTACTCGTGAGTTCTCAAAAGATATTGAAATCCGTGTGGAAGGTACTGAAGTAACTCTTCACCGTCCAAACGATTCAAAAGAAATGAAAACTATCCACGGAACTACTCGTGCCCTTTTGAACAACATGGTTGTTGGTGTATCAGAAGGATTCAAGAAAGAACTTGAAATGCGCGGGGTTGGTTACCGTGCACAACTTCAAGGATCTAAACTTGTTTTGGCTGTTGGTAAATCTCATCCAGACGAAGTTGAAGCTCCAGAAGGAATTACTTTTGAACTTCCAAACCCAACAACAATCGTTGTTAGCGGAATTTCAAAAGAAGTAGTTGGTCAAACAGCTGCTTACGTACGTAGCCTTCGTTCACCAGAACCATATAAAGGTAAAGGTATCCGTTACGTTGGTGAATTCGTTCGCCGTAAAGAAGGTAAAACAGGTAAATAATGTTGAGTGGTTGATTTTCAACCACCAACCTATTTTCCAACTTTGTGCATAGCACACGATTTAAAACTAAAGAGGTGAAAACTGTGATTTCAAAACCAGATAAAAACAAACTCCGCCAAAAACGCCACCGTCGCGTTCGCGGAAAACTCTCTGGAACTGCTGATCGCCCACGTTTGAACGTATTCCGTTCTAATACAGGCATCTACGCTCAAGTGATTGATGACGTAGCGGGTGTAACGCTCGCAAGTGCTTCAACTCTTGACAAAGAAGTTTCAAAAGGAACTAAAACTGAACAAGCCGTTGCTGTCGGTAAACTCGTTGCAGAACGTGCAAACGCTAAAGGTATTTCAGAAGTGGTGTTCGACCGCGGTGGATATCTATATCACGGACGTGTGAAAGCTTTGGCTGATGCAGCTCGTGAAAACGGATTGAAATTCTAATAGGAGGACACTAGAAAATGGCATTTAAAGACAATGCAGTTGAATTAGAAGAACGCGTAGTTGCTGTCAACCGTGTTACAAAAGTTGTTAAAGGTGGACGTCGTCTTCGTTTCGCAGCTCTTGTTGTTGTTGGTGACCACAACGGTCGCGTAGGATTTGGTACTGGTAAAGCTCAAGAAGTTCCAGAAGCAATCCGTAAAGCAGTAGATGATGCTAAGAAAAACTTGATCGAAGTTCCTATGGTTGGAACAACAATCCCACACGAAGTTCTTTCAGAATTCGGTGGAGCTAAAGTATTGTTGAAACCTGCTGTAGAAGGTTCTGGAGTTGCCGCTGGTGGTGCAGTTCGTGCCGTTGTGGAATTGGCAGGTGTGGCAGATATTACATCTAAATCACTTGGTTCTAACACTCCAATCAACATTGTTCGTGCAACTGTTGAAGGTTTGAAACAATTGAAACGCGCTGAAGAAGTTGCTGCCCTTCGTGGTATTTCAGTTTCTGATTTGGCATAAGAAAGGGGATAAAATGGCTCAAATTAAAATTACTTTGACTAAGTCTCCAATCGGACGCATTCCATCACAACGTAAAACTGTTGTAGCACTTGGACTTGGCAAATTGAACAGCTCTGTTATTAAAGAAGACAACGCTGCTATCCGTGGTATGATCACAGCAGTATCTCACTTGGTAACAGTTGAAGAAGTAAACTAATGAATTTTTAGGGGATGTGCACTATACCATCCCCTAAAACTAGATATAGTCATCTATGATGACGTCGTATAGGCGAGTTGATGGGGGAGACAACCTTTTCTCCCTTATCGGCGCTAGCATTTTACAAAAGAGGAGAAAATAAAAATGAAACTTCATGAATTGAAACCTGCAGAAGGTTCTCGTAAAGTACGTAACCGCGTTGGTCGTGGTACTTCATCAGGTAACGGTAAAACATCTGGTCGTGGTCAAAAAGGTCAAAAAGCTCGTAGCGGTGGCGGAGTTCGCCTTGGTTTTGAAGGTGGACAAACTCCATTGTTCCGTCGTCTTCCAAAACGTGGATTCACTAACATCAACGCTAAAGAATACGCAATTGTGAACCTTGACCAATTGAACGTCTTTGAAGATGGTGCTGAGGTTACTCCAGTTGTTCTTATCGAATCAGGAATTGTTAAAGCTGAAAAATCAGGTATTAAAATTCTTGGTAACGGTGAGTTGACTAAGAAATTGACTGTGAAAGCAGCTAAATTCTCTAAATCAGCTGAAGAAGCTATCACTGCTAAAGGTGGTTCAGTAGAAGTCATCTAAGAGAGGTGACCTATGTTTTTTAAATTATTAAGAGAAGCTCTTAAAGTCAAGCAAGTTCGATCAAAAATTTTATTTACAATTTTTATCGTTTTGGTCTTTCGTATCGGGACTAGCATTACAGTTCCTGGTGTGAATGCCAATAGCTTGAATGCTTTAAGTGGATTATCCTTCTTAAACATGTTGAGCTTGGTGTCGGGGAATGCCCTAAAAAACTTTTCGATTTTTGCCCTAGGAGTGAGTCCCTATATCACTGCTTCTATCGTTGTCCAACTCTTGCAAATGGATATTTTACCCAAGTTTGTAGAGTGGGGAAAACAAGGGGAAGTAGGCCGAAGAAAATTGAATCAAGCTACTCGTTATATTGCTCTAGTTCTCGCTTTTGTGCAATCTATCGGGATTACAGCTGGTTTTAATACCTTGGCTGGAGCTCAATTGATTAAAACTGCTTTAACTCCACAAGTTTTTCTGACGATTGGTATCATCTTAACAGCTGGTAGTATGATTGTCACTTGGTTGGGTGAGCAAATTACAGATAAGGGATACGGAAACGGTGTTTCCATGATTATCTTTGCCGGGATTGTTGCCTCAATTCCAGAGATGATTCAGGGCATCTATGTGGACTACTTTGTGAACGTGCCAAGTAGCCGTATCACTTCATCTATCATTTTCGTAATCATTTTGATTATTACTGTATTGTTGATTATTTACTTTACAACTTATGTTCAACAAGCAGAATACAAAATTCCAATCCAATATACTAAGGTTGCACAAGGTGCTCCATCTAGCTCTTATCTTCCTTTGAAGGTAAACCCTGCTGGAGTTATCCCTGTTATCTTTGCCAGTTCGATTACTGCAGCGCCTGCGGCGATTCTTCAATTTTTGAGCGCTACAGGTCATGATTGGGCTTGGGTAAGGGTAGCACAAGAGATGTTGGCAACCACTTCACCAACTGGTATTGCCATGTATGCTTTATTGATTATTCTCTTTACATTCTTCTATACGTTTGTACAGATTAATCCTGAAAAAGCGGCAGAGAACCTACAAAAGAGCGGTGCCTATATCCATGGAGTTCGTCCTGGTAAAGGTACAGAGGAATATATGTCTAAACTTCTTCGTCGTCTTGCAACGGTTGGTTCCCTCTTCCTTGGTGTGATTTCCATTTTGCCGATTGCAGCTAAAGATGTATTTGGTCTTTCTGATGTTGTTGCCTTTGGGGGAACAAGTCTTTTGATCATTATCTCTACAGGTATTGAAGGAATCAAGCAATTGGAAGGTTACCTATTGAAACGTAAGTATGTTGGTTTCATGGATAGAACAGAATAAAAGTATTTACTGATACTCTTCGAAAATCAAATTCAAACCACGTCAGCTTTATCTGCAACCTCAAAGCAGTGCTTTGAGCAACCTGCGGCTAGCTTCCTAGTTTGCTCTTTGATTTTCATTGAGTATGAAGCAGTAAATGCTGAGGGAGTGGAGGTTTAAACTCTGACATTTGTGAGAGTTTGGTCTCCCCTCTTCTATTTTGTTTTTAAATAGGGGTGAAAAGACTTTTTGCTTCTATTTAAAAATAAAATAAGGAGATCAAATCATGAATCTTTTGATTATGGGCTTACCTGGTGCAGGTAAGGGAACTCAAGCAGCAAAAATCGTAGAACAATTCCATGTTGCACATATCTCAACAGGTGATATGTTCCGCGCTGCAATGGCAAATCAAACTGAAATGGGTGTTCTTGCTAAGTCATATATTGACAAGGGTGAATTGGTTCCTGATGAAGTTACAAATGGAATCGTAAAAGAACGTCTTTCACAAGATGATATTAAAGAAACAGGATTCTTGTTGGATGGTTACCCACGAACAATCGAACAAGCTCATGCCTTGGACAAAACATTGGCTGAACTTGGCATCGAACTAGAAGGTGTTATCAACATCGAAGTGAATCCAGACAGCCTCTTGGAACGTTTGAGTGGCCGTATCATCCACCGCGTAACTGGAGAAACTTTCCACAAGGTCTTTAACCCACCAGTTGACTATAAAGAAGAAGATTACTACCAACGTGAAGATGATAAACCCGAGACAGTCAAACGTCGTTTGGATGTGAATATTGCTCAAGGGGAACCAATCATTGCTCACTACCGTGCCAAAGGTTTGGTTCATGACATCAAAGGTAATCAAGATATCAATGATGTCTTCTTAGATATCGAAAAAGTATTGACAAATTTGAAATAAAGCGTTTTTCACACTTGCAAAAATCCGCTACAAATGTTATACTGAGATAGTCTGACTTATAATTGTTGTCTCTGTGTCTAGAGGCATCGAATCGAAATTTATGGAGGTGCTTTTGCGTGGCAAAAGACGATGTGATTGAAGTTGAAGGCAAAGTAGTTGATACAATGCCGAATGCAATGTTTACGGTTGAACTTGAAAATGGACATCAGATTTTAGCAACAGTTTCTGGTAAAATTCGTAAAAACTATATTCGTATTTTAGCGGGAGATCGTGTTACTGTCGAAATGAGTCCATATGACTTGACACGTGGACGTATCACTTACCGCTTTAAATAATCGAAAAACTTGGAGGGATAAGAAATGAAAGTAAGACCATCGGTCAAACCAATTTGCGAATACTGTAAAGTTATTCGTCGTAATGGTCGTGTTATGGTAATTTGCCCAGCAAATCCAAAACACAAACAACGTCAAGGATAAGATAGAAAGGAGAAAACATGGCTCGTATTGCTGGAGTTGACATTCCAAATGACAAACGCGTAGTAATCTCATTGACTTATGTTTATGGTATCGGACTTGCAACATCTAAGAAAATTTTGGCTGCTGCTGGAATCTCAGAAGATGTTCGTGTACGTGATCTTACATCAGATCAAGAAGATGCTATCCGTCGTGAAGTGGATGCAATCAAAGTTGAAGGTGACCTTCGTCGTGAAGTAAACTTGAACATCAAACGTTTGATGGAAATCGGTTCATACCGTGGTATCCGTCACCGTCGTGGACTTCCTGTCCGTGGACAAAACACTAAAAACAACGCTCGCACTCGTAAAGGTAAAGCTGTTGCGATTGCTGGTAAGAAAAAATAATATAGGAGGTAAAAGTCTTGGCTAAACCAACACGTAAACGTCGTGTGAAAAAGAATATCGAATCTGGTATTGCTCATATTCACGCTACATTTAATAACACTATTGTTATGATTACTGATGTGCATGGTAATGCAATTGCTTGGTCATCAGCTGGTGCTCTTGGTTTCAAAGGTTCTCGTAAATCTACACCATTCGCTGCTCAAATGGCTTCTGAAGCTGCTGCTAAATCTGCACAAGAACACGGTCTTAAATCAGTTGAAGTTACTGTAAAAGGTCCAGGTTCTGGTCGTGAGTCAGCTATTCGTGCGCTTGCTGCCGCTGGTCTTGAAGTAACAGCAATTCGTGATGTGACTCCAGTGCCACACAATGGTGCTCGTCCTCCAAAACGTCGCCGTGTATAATCATCGCATTACACTGCTTTTCGTTTAAGAGGGAGTAACTAAATGATCGAGTTTGAAAAACCAAATATAACAAAAATTGATGAAAATAAAGATTATGGCAAGTTTGTAATCGAACCACTTGAACGTGGCTACGGTACAACTCTTGGTAACTCTCTTCGTCGTGTACTTCTAGCTTCTCTACCAGGAGTAGCTGTGACATCTATCAACATTGATGGTGTGTTACATGAGTTTGACACAGTTCCAGGTGTTCGTGAAGACGTGATGCAAATCATTCTGAACATTAAAGGAATTGCAGTGAAATCGTACGTTGAAGACGAAAAAATCATCGAACTAGATGTTGAAGGTCCTGCTGAAGTAACAGCTGGTGACATTTTGACAGATAGCGATATTGAAATTGTAAATCCAGATCATTATCTCTTTACAATCGGTGAAGGTTCTTCGCTAAAAGCGACTATGACTGTTAACAGTGGTCGTGGATATGTGCCTGCTGATGAAAATAAAAAGGATAATGCACCAGTTGGAACACTTGCTGTAGATTCTATTTATACACCAGTTACAAAAGTCAACTATCAAGTGGAGCCTGCTCGTGTAGGTAGCAATGATGGATTTGACAAATTAACCCTTGAAATCTTGACAAATGGAACAATTATTCCAGAAGATGCTTTAGGGCTTTCAGCACGTATTTTGACAGAACATCTTGATTTGTTTACAAATCTTACTGAGATTGCTAAGTCAACTGAAGTGATGAAAGAAGCTGATACTGAATCTGACGATCGTATTTTGGATCGTACGATTGAGGAACTGGACTTGTCTGTGCGTTCATACAACTGTTTGAAACGTGCCGGTATCAATACTGTGCATGATTTGACAGAAAAATCTGAAGCAGAGATGATGAAAGTACGAAATCTTGGACGCAAGAGTTTGGAAGAAGTGAAACTCAAACTCATTGATTTGGGTCTTGGATTAAAAGATAAATAAAGGAGGAATACATGGCTTACCGTAAACTAGGACGCACTAGCTCACAACGTAAAGCAATGCTTCGCGATTTGACAACTGACCTTTTGATCAACGAATCAATCGTGACAACTGAAGCTCGTGCTAAAGAAATCCGTAAAACTGTTGAAAAAATGATTACTCTAGGTAAACGTGGTGATTTGCATGCACGTCGTCAAGCAGCTGCTTTCGTACGTAATGAAATCGCATCTGAAAACTATGATGAAGCAACTGACAAGTACACTTCTACTACAGCACTTCAAAAATTGTTCTCAGAAATCGCACCTCGTTATGCTGAACGTAACGGTGGATACACTCGTATCCTTAAAACTGAACCACGTCGTGGTGATGCAGCGCCAATGGCGATCATCGAATTAGTATAAAATCATCAATTTTGTTGAGTGTTATGATGATGGAGTCTTGTGCTCTTAGTCTAGCTCTGGTCTACCGCTAGGATTTCGGTCCTAGCGGGAACACTCATCATAAGTTGGGATAGTAGACGCTTGTTTACGAAATTGTTTTTTTCTTAAGAACAACTTCGTAAGCAGGCGTTTTTGAGTATTTTAGTTGGAATTATGCTATACTATTTGAAAAGAATCCTGTTTAATGTTCAGGTTTCCTATTAAAAGAAGAATTGGAGTTTGCTTATGAAAGCGATTATAACTGTTGTTGGTAAAGATAAATCTGGAATTGTTGCAGGTGTTTCTGGTAAAATTGCAGAATTGGGTTTGAATATTGACGATATCTCCCAAACTGTCTTGGATGAATATTTCACGATGATGGCTGTCGTCTCTAGCGATGAAAAGCAAGATTTTACCTATCTTCGTAATGAATTTGAAGCTTTTGGGCAAACTTTGAATGTAAAAATCAATATTCAGAGTGCAGCGATTTTCGAAGCTATGTATAATATCTAGGAGGTGCACATGGATATTAGACAAGTTACTGAAACCATTGCTATGATTGAGGAGCAAAACTTCGATATCAGAACTATTACCATGGGGATTTCCCTATTAGACTGTATTGATCCAGATATCAATCGTGCTGCGGAGAAAATTTATCAAAAGATTACGACCAAGGCGGCTAATCTAGTGGCTGTTGGCGACGAAATTGCAGCTGAGTTGGGAATTCCTATCGTTAATAAGCGTGTATCGGTGACTCCTATTTCTCTGATTGGGGCAGCGACAGATGCAACAGACTACGTGGTTCTGGCAAAAGCGCTTGATAAGGCTGCGAAAGAGATTGGAGTGGACTTTATTGGTGGTTTCTCTGCCTTGGTACAAAAAGGTTATCAAAAGGGAGATGAGATTCTCATCAATTCTATTCCTCGCGCTTTGGCTGAAACGGATAAGGTCTGTTCGTCAGTTAATATTGGCTCAACCAAGTCTGGTATTAATATGACGGCTGTGGCAGATATGGGACGTATTATCAAGGAAACGGCAAATCTTTCTGATATGGGGGCAGCTAAGCTGGTTGTATTTGCTAATGCTGTTGAGGACAATCCATTTATGGCAGGTGCCTTCCATGGTGTTGGGGAAGCAGATGTTATCATCAATGTCGGTGTCTCTGGTCCTGGTGTGGTGAAACGTGCCTTGGAAAAAGTTCGAGGAGAGAGCTTTGACGTAGTAGCCGAAACAGTTAAGAAGACTGCCTTTAAAATCACTCGTATCGGTCAATTGGTTGGTCAAATGGCCAGTGAGAGATTGGGTGTCGAGTTTGGTATTGTGGACTTGAGTTTGGCGCCAACTCCTGCGGTTGGAGATTCTGTGGCGCGTGTCCTTGAGGAAATGGGGCTAGAGACAGTTGGTACGCATGGAACGACGGCTGCCTTGGCTCTCTTGAATGACCAAGTTAAGAAGGGCGGAGTTATGGCCTGCAACCAAGTCGGTGGTTTGTCTGGTGCCTTTATCCCTGTTTCAGAGGATGAAGGAATGATTGCTGCAGTGCAAAATGGCTCTCTTAATCTGGAAAAACTAGAAGCTATGACGGCTATCTGTTCCGTTGGTTTGGATATGATTGCTATCCCAGAGGATACACCAGCTGAAACCATTGCGGCTATGATTGCGGATGAAGCTGCAATTGGTGTCATTAACATGAAAACAACAGCTGTTCGTATCATTCCAAAAGGAAAAGAAGGTGATATGATTGAGTTTGGTGGTCTATTAGGAACTGCACCTGTTATGAAGGTCAATGGGGCTTCGTCTTTCGATTTCATCTCTCGCGGAGGACAAATCCCGGCACCAATTCATAGTTTTAAAAATTAAGAAAATAGGAGAAAATGATGAAAAAAGAAATGAAACATGCTTTAGTAGCTTTAGGACTGTCAACTTTACTAGTCCCAACTTTTGCCAGTCAAGTAGTTTCTGCGCAGGAAGAAAGCCATGAAACTACCACTAGTGTGAGTCCAGAAGAGGTTAATAAAAAAATTGAGGAAACGAAGCAATTTTTAATTGATTTGATTAAACAAAATATCTTTGAACAGGTTGATCAAGGAGACTGGGATACAGTTTCTTTTTCCAAGAGTGATGTAAGCTCTATTAGAGATAAATTAAGAGAAGAACTTAATTATAGGTTACAAGATTTCATGGGAGAGTTAGAATATATAAGGAAGTATAGTTTAGAAGGAAAAATTCCTTTGGAAGAGTTACCAAATATTTTATCAGAGTTTAAGAACAAATCTAAAAAAAACTACATTGATCGTTATAGAGAAAAAGATAATTTTTTTGGTCATAGAATGAAGTATATTGTTGCTGAACTTGCTATACTAAAGAAAATGAATCTGGTAATTTCTCAAATAAATAATGATTCTCACTATACAGAATTAGAGAAAAAAGAAATGTTAGCTAGAGTTTCAAGCTACTACGCACCTGGTTTTCATCAATCTGGTTTATATGTTGATAGTGATAAGTATTTAACTTTATTTAATAATCAAGATAATTTAAATACTTATCTTAAGAAAGTTTCTCTATTTTTATCTAACAATCATTATCCGATTTCTACAGTACCTAAGGAAAAAAATATACGGGAAATTAATGCTGTTGCCTTTATGGAGAAGACAGCTATTAGTAATGATGATACACTTTCTAAAGCAGAAAAGGTTTCTATGTTTAGTAAGATTGATGATATAGTTGAAGAAGGGATACATAAAATAAGGAAAGAAGCTGGTCTTTTACATGAGGAGAAACCTGAGTTCGTACACATGCTATCTCCTGAGGAGTTATCTGTATTTACTAAGCGTATCGAAGATGTTTACCAAGGAAAAGCTAAGCCTAAGGTGACAAAAGAAGAGGCTATTCAAGCAGTTTCCACTGTTACATCAGCCACAGTTTCATCTTCATCTCAGTCTATCGTTACCTCTAATGGAGAGGCTAAGAAAAATCATCAAGCAAGTAAGTGGTTTAAAGAGTCTGGCAAATGGTATTATAATGACCTTTCGGGTAACCTTGTAAGAAACCGCTGGGTAGGCCGTTATTATCTAAAAGCAGATGCTTCAATGGCTGCTAGTGAATGGATTTATGATGAAGATTATAAGAGCTGGTTTTATGTAGATTCAACTGGTAGTTATGTGGAGAAAGCTTGGCAGGGCGAATACTACCTAAAACGTGGCGGTTACATGGCTAAGAGTGAGTGGGTATTTGATTCTCAGTATGATAGTTGGTATTATCTGAACCAAGATGGTAAGTACGCTCGTAACCAATGGATTAAGGATGGAGATAAGTGGTATTACTTGTTAGCTGATGGGAAATTGGCAAAAAATATGACCATTAATGGCTATAAAGTAAATGAAAAAGGTGAGTGGGTATAATTTTTTAAGTTCTATTTAAGGTTATCTGTGTATACTATAATCATTAAATAAAGACCTCCTAATATTATTTGAAACAGATAACACTGATTTAGTTTGAATTTGATTTTCATCTAATATCTTTATTTAATAGAACTCCTAAACTTTTTCATAATAATCTCCTGCAAAAGTCACCTGTCTGGGTGGCTTTTGTTTTATCATCCATGATATAATAGAAACAAATGGAGGACGGAAAATGGTAAAAGTACGATTGTATTTGGTACGTCATGGCAAGACTATGTTTAACACGATTGGTCGAGCGCAAGGTTGGAGCGATACTCCCTTAACGGCTGAAGGTGAGAGAGGGATTCAAGAGTTAGGAATCGGTTTGCGAGAATCTGGTCTACAGTTTGAGCGCGCTTATTCCAGTGATTCTGGTCGCACCATTCAGACTATGGGAATTATTCTTGAAGAACTTGGTTTGCAGGAAAAAATCCCTTATCGAATGGACAAGCGGATCAGAGAATGGTGTTTTGGTAGCTTTGACGGAGCTTATGATGGTGATCTTTTCATGGGCATTATTCCTCGTATCTTTAATGTGGACCACGTTCACCAATTGTCTTATGCTGAACTGGCTGAGGGCTTGGTAGAGGTTGATACAGCTGGTTGGGCTGAAGGATGGGAAAAACTCAGTGGCCGCATCAAAGAAGGTTTTGAAGCGATTGCCAAAGAAATGGAAGAACAAGGCGGGGGCAACGCCCTTGTCGTCAGCCATGGAATGACCATCGGAACCATTGTTTATCTAATTAATGGTATGCATCCGCATGGTCTCGATAATGGTAGCGTGACGATACTTGAATATGAGGATGGCCAGTTTAGCGTTGAGGTTGTTGGTGACCGTAGTTACCGAGAACTAGGACGTGAAAAGATGGAGGAAGCCTCTATTTAATACTCTTCGAAAATCTCTTCAAACTGTGTCAACGTCGTCTTGCCGTAGATATGGTTACTGACTTCGTCAATTCTATCCACAACCTCAAAANNCGTCAGTCTTATCTACAACCCCAAAACAGTGCTTTGAGCAACCTGCGGCTAGTATCCTAGTTTGCTCTTTGATTTTCATTGAGTATAATCAGTCTAGACTTGCTTGCTCTGAACTAGGGATTTGATAAGAATATCAAGATAAGAAAAAACAGCCGAGGGTAATCCTTTCGGCTGTTTTTGATGGGGGAAACTAAAGTGTAATGCTGTTGCTTTTAGAGATTTTCATGAACAAGAGCAAGGAACCTACTGTTAGAACAGTGAGGATAGTTGACAAGGCTGCGGCTACACCGTAATTTCCTCTGAGAACTTCTGTATAAATGGCTACAGTCATTGTTCTTGTTTTGACATTGTAGAGGAGGATAGAAGTAGAGAGTTCTGAAATCATTGTGACCCAAGATAAGATGGCTCCAGAAATAATACCAGATAGCATCATTGGAGTTGTAATCTTGGCAAAGGTATTGAGACGGCTACTTCCTAAGCTTTCAGCGGCTTCTTCAATACTTGGTGCTATTTGTTGCAAGCTAGCAACAGATGAGCGAATAGTATAAGGCAATCTTCTGACAGATAGGGACATAATCAGGATGAAAGCTGTCCCAGTAATCATAAGAAATCCACTTCCAAATAGACCGGTATTGAAGGAAGAAATGAAGGCAATCCCTAGAACGGTTCCTGGTACAATATAAGGAACCATACTGAGGCTGTCAATTAAGTTTGTAAACAAATTCCGTTTTCTAACGGCTAGGTAGGAGATAAATGTTGCAAATAGAACAACTAGAACTAAGGCAATCAAAGGGATACGAATGGTATTGAAAATAGCAGAGCCCATACGATTGAGAGCTACCTTGTAACTGTTTAGAGAATAACCTTTGACAAATACCATACCTGATGTTTTTAGAAAAGAAGTATAAATCAAGTAAATTTGAGGTAAAACAGAGATAAAGATAATTCCGTAGACTGTTGCATAAATGGCAGCCATTTTTCCTTTTGTAGTTTTTTTAGGCTCAATTGGATGGAGCGAATTCATGCTGAAACTGTAGCGATTTGCAATGTATTTTTGGATAAGGAAAATTGCCAAGGCAATGATAATCGCCATAATGGCTAAAGCAGATGCAAAAGCAGAATTTCCTCCAACCTCGCTAATGAATTGGGTATAAATCAAGACGGGGAAAGTCCGATATCCTTCACCAATTAACATAGGCGTTCCAAAGTCTGAGAATGCTCTCATAAATACAAGCAAGGCAGCAGCTAGTAAGGTTGGAACGAGGAGAGGTAAAACAACCGTTACGATACGCTTAAATCCGAAGGACCCCATGCTTTCAGCAGCTTCAAGTAGAGAATTGTCAATACTTTTCATTGTCCCAGCAACGTATAGAAATACCAGTGGGAATAGTTGCAGTGTAAAGACAAGTACAATTCCTTTGAATCCATAAATATCGATAGCTGGAAGATGAAGGGCATTTGTCAGGAATTTAGTAATGACCCCGTTTCGTCCCAGTAAGAGAATCCAGGAGTAGGCTCCCACGAAAGGAGCTGACATGGAAGCAATGATAATCAATATTTGTAGAAATTTCTTTCCTTTGAAATCATACATAGAGAAGAGATAAGCTAATAAGGTTCCTACGACTAAGGAAGTGACAGTAGCGGTAATGGAAACCTTGAAACTGTTGACGAGTGTCTCAGAGTAGTAGGCTTTGCTAAAGAAAGTGACAAAATTAGCTAGTGAAAATTGTCCCTCATGTATGAGTGCTTGCTTGAGCACGGTAACGATAGGATAAACCAGAAAGACAAGATAGGTAAGAAAGATGAAGAAAGAGGAGGCTGTCCAAATATTTAGTTTTTTACGTTCCATGGTTGACTCCTTTTATCAGGTTTTGCGAACCATCTGCAGAAAAGACGTTTAATTTTTGAGTATTGATTCGTAGGCGAATACGATCGCCTTTTTGTAGATCTTCTTCAAAAGTTGATTCTTCGCTAACTTGAATTTTTGAGGCAAAGCCTGTCTCGATGAAATATTCAGTATTTAGTCCAAGATAGACGCTATCGCTAATAGTTCCTTCAATATCTCCAGATTCATCTTTGATAAACTCTTCAGGACGAATGCTTACATGAATAGCTTGTGCCTCAGCCTGATCAAGAGCTGGCATTCGAAGAGCATAGCCATCTGAAAAGACGATATAAGCGCCGTCGCTCCGTTTTTCAAGAGTGGCAGGGATAATATTTGTGCGTCCGATAAAGGTTGCTACAAACTCATTAGCTGGTTTATGATAGAGTTCTTTTGGTCGGCCGATTTGTTGGATGACTCCGTCTTTCATAACAGCAATTTGGTCTGAAATAGCCATGGCTTCTTCTTGGTCGT
Organism: Streptococcus sp. 2579; assembly: GCF_013277195.1. Classification (NCBI taxonomy): domain Bacteria; kingdom Bacillati; phylum Bacillota; class Bacilli; order Lactobacillales; family Streptococcaceae; genus Streptococcus; species Streptococcus sp. 2579. The sequence goes on along the minus strand of NZ_VMMM01000007.1, from coordinate 65,542 downwards.
GGGTCACATAAACAGTTGTAATTCCCACTTCGTGTTGGATTTCTCGAATGGCTTGACGCATATCCAAGCGAAGTTTGGCATCTAGGTTACTAAGTGGCTCGTCCATGAGGAGAACACTTGGATTAACAGCTAAGGCACGTGCCAAGGCGACACGTTGTTGTTGTCCACCACTGAGTTTATCAGGTTTTCGATCCGCATATTGAGCAATTTGCATGAGTTCAAGATATTTATTGGTTTGTTGAATTAATTCTTCTTTTGGAACCTTCTTTTGCTTGAGACCAAAAGCAACATTGTCTCGGACAGTCAAATGTGGGAAAATAGCGTAGTTTTGAAAAACCATGCCGATATTGCGTTTGCTGGGTTCCATATTATTGATTTTTGTATCATCGAAGTAAAATTCTCCGCCTTCGATACTGTTGAAACCTGCAATCATACGAAGAAGAGTCGTTTTCCCACACCCTGAAGGCCCAAGAAGGGTAAAGAGACTTCCTTTTGGAATTGTAATGTTCAAATTCTCAATAACAGGGACATCGTGATAGATTTTTTTTGCGTTAATAATTTTGATCTCACTCATAGTGAACCTCTTTTACTGTTTAGATTGGATATCTGTAAAGACTTCGTTGTATTTTTTAACGATATCTGATTTATTCTTGATGACATAATCATAATCTTCAGTGAGTGTTTTGATTTTGTCAATTGGTTTCATATTTTCGCTTGTTTTAGCATTTTTACGAACAGGACGGTTAGTAGTGGTTGTACCAAGTGTATCTTGTACTTCTTGAGAGATAATAAAATCGATAAATTTCTTGGCATTTTCCATGTTTTTAGCCTTTTTAACGATAGCAGCACTAGCAGGTAGGAAGACGGTTCCTTCTTTTGGATAGACTACCTTGATGTTAGCACCGTCATTTAAGAGTTTAACTGCTGGATCTTCATAAGAGAGACCAACAGCCATTTCTCCGTCAGCGACTGCTTTATAGACACCAGATGAACTTGAACCGATTTTACCATCAATAAGTGTGAAGAGATCTTTTACATAAGACCAGGCTTTATCGTCTTTGTAACCACCTTGAGCTTGTAGCATATTTGTTAATTGAGCAAAGGCGCTAGAAGAGTTTGCTGGGTCAGCAGTTGCGATTTTTCCTTTTAGTTCAGGTTTGAGAAGGTCGCTATATCCTTCGATGTTCATGCCTTTTGTTAAATCAGGATTGACGATTAAAACACTACCATCTAGTGTATAAGGTGTTGAGTAGCCAGTTGTGTTTTGATATTCTTTGATAACATTATCATTTTCTTTTGATGTATAGTTTTCAAAGAGTTCTCCGTGGGTAGTATATTGTGTATAAGAACCACCAAAGATGACATCAGCTACAGGAGCTTCTTTTTCTGACTCTAGTTTTTTGAAAAGTTCTCCAGTACCAGCTTGAATCAGTTCTACTTTGATACCATATTTTTCTTCAAAGGCAGGAATAGTTGCTCCAATTAAGCCCTCTGAGTTTGGTGAATAAACGACTAGCGAACCGCCGTCTCCTTTATCAGATGAACCGCCATCGGCAGATTCATTAGAAGAACAAGCAGCAAGACCAAAAAGAGCTAGTCCGCAAGCAGCATAATACATCCATTTCTTTTTCATGATGGATACCTCCGTTGTGTTATTTAAGTTTATTTTAAAACAATGTAAGCGTTTTTAAAACCGACAATTCTATTCTATTAGAGTAAAATTCTCTACAAAAAGAAGAATAGCTTATTTTACTATTCTTCCGAGTGATTTCAATTCCTTTGGAGAAATATGGAGATACTTTTTAAATACTTTGGCAAAATATTTATAGTCTGAAAATCCAACTTGGTCAGAAATGTCGCTTAGAGGGGAGTTGGGAGATTCAGCCATCTTATCTATAGCTTGTTTCAGACGATATTGTAAGATATATTCATTTAGAGTCATGGGGAAGTCTTCTTTGATAACTTTATATAGATAGCTTTCGCTATAGCTTAAAGCTTCAGCAATAGTCGCAATCGTAAAATGCTCTGCATAATGCTTGTGGACAAAGGAAATAATTTGTTGAATGATTTGGTTTTGTGTATCAACCTGTTGGATAGAGGTGAGTAAAGTTTGATATTCTTCTAAAAAAGGAGTTTCTTGATAGGTGCTACCTTGTAATCGCAAAACAATGTTTTGAAGACATTCTGTCAATTCCTTGGTATCAATTGGCTTGGATAAGAAATCAACTGCTCCATATTGCATGGCTTTTTTGGCATTTTGAAAATCGTTATAACCTGATAAGATAACTTTTTCATAGGAGAGGGTACGAGTGGCTTCAAACATCATAAAAGCATCCATAATTGGCATTGTGATGTCTGTTAAGACAATATGAGGTTCTTTTTCTTGGATGAGTTTCATTCCCTCTTGACCGTGACTGGCAGTTCCTACGACTTGGATACCCAAGGCAGAGTAGTCTACGGCAATCTCTAGCCATTTTCGGATGAGGTGTTCGTCTTCTACGATAATGAGCTTAAACATGAGTTAGTCCTTTCGTTACAAATTTGACCCAAGTTTCTCCTTGGCGATTGACTCCTAGATCTAGCTGGACATCAGAAAAGAAATTGCTCAATCGTTTGTAGCTGTTCACGATGCCATGCTGGGTATGAGGGCTATCTAAAGAGTTTAAAATAGCGATTCGCTCTTGTTTTGTGAGTCCTCCAGCATTATCCTTGACTAAAAAAGTCAGAGAATCTGCTTCCAAGGTAATTTGGATATCAATATGAAGATCAATACGGTATTGCATCCCATATTTTATAGCATTTTCTACGAGAGGAAGCAAGAAAAGTTTAGGGATAGGCTGATTATCAACAGTTTCTGGGCAGACAATATCATAGGAAAAGTGCTCGAAACGAATCTTATGAATCATCAGGTAATCCTCTATAATCTTTAAATCCTGACAAATGGTTGTTTCTTTTTCTAAATCGGTGATACTGTAGCGAAGAATGCGCGTGAGATTTTGAATCAGGTCTTGTGTGAGATTTGCATCCATTAAAGAAGTAATTTTAATCGTTTCAAGTGTATTGTAGAGAAAATGAGGATTGAACTGAGCTTCCAGCATTTTTCTTTCAAAAATCCACTTTTCTTTTTCGATGGTCAACATTTTTTGATGAAGTTGATCTAATTCGTACAACATATTGTTGATTTTTTCTGCCATAAACTCAAACTCATCACCTGTTTGTAGAGAAAGCCTTTTATCTGCTTGTTTGGGAATTTCTTGAAGTTGGTAAACTAAACTTTCAATGGGAACAGCATTGTGTGTAGCAATCTTATGAGCAATTCGTCTTGCTTGCCAGAAGTAGAGGAAGAATATACATAAGGTGAGAATGGAGGCTAGACCTAGTAAGCTAGGAATGGGAAAAAAGGATTGAAAAGTATAGATTGAAAAAATAGCACCGACTTTTTCTTTTTGAACAATAAGCGGTTCATTCGCATACCAGTGGGTGCGAGAGTGTAGGAGTTTTTCATCCAATTTTTCAAGAGTGGAACGAGTAAACTGATTTGTGTTGTTGGAAAACATATTTCCAAAGCTATCGGTAATGATGTATTTGGAATTGATCATTGGGAAACTTGAGATGAAATCATTCTCATTTACGAAAGCAATAGTATAGGCCTTAACTCGTTGGTTTTGGACTAGTGGCTTTATAAAGAGTGTATAATGTCTCTTATCTGAAGAGAGTGCAATTTTTTCTGTCACTTTATCTTGAGAAGGATTTTGAGTGAGTAGTTTTAGATAGTAGGGTGATAAAATACTTTCTTGATGATTTCGATTGGTACTAAATAGTAATTCACCTGTATCGTTTAGAATAATGAGGTCAGAACTAAGTTTTAATTTAGCTTTTGTCTCGTAAAATAAGCTAAAGACTTCTCGTTCTGTGTGTTTGCCCTCCAAAAATCCAGGAATCATTTTATGGTTCATAGTGGTCAGGAGATCATTATTTGCTTCTTTCATCTCTTGAACTTGTTTGACAATCTGTCTCGTGTCTTTGGAGAGTTGTTGCTTTTGTAAAAAATAGGAAAAACCAAAAAGTAAAATGAGTAGTAAAAGAGAGGTCACAAAGGCTGCGATAGAGCTTCTATGGAGAATTTCTTTTTGGAGAGATTTTTTAAAGGAATGAGACATCTGCTACCTCCTTGGAAGGGTTTTCTGTTATAAGTATAGCAGTTTAAAAATTCTAGAGCAAGGTAAAATAGAAAAGGTCTAACCAAAATTTTTTAGCTAAACCTTTTGAAAAGTTAAGTATATATTATAGATACTTGTTATCTGCAAATAGCTAGAGCAGTTCAAGGAGATAAACTAGAAATAGCAATTAATATGATGGTTCAGAAATACCTTTTGATAATCAATGAGATCTTCAGGATGAAGTGCGTTGACTCCATCCATTTCATATTTCCGATTTAATAAACGATATTTGTTTTCACCAAATTGATGAAAAGGGAGTAGTTGAACTTGGTCGATATTTAATGAGTTAAATAGAGTAGCGAATTCTTCTGCATCCTCTAAACTATTGTTAAAATCAGGAATAACCGGGATTCTTAAAACGATAGTTTTCTTTTGAGAAAAAGCATAATGAATGTTTTTAATAATCATTTGATTAAAAACCCCAGTCACTTTTTTATGTTTTATAGAATTATAATGTTTTAGGTCTGTGTAGATAAAATCCACATATTGGATTAAATCAACAAATTTTTCATGATCAACAAAGGCAGTAGTTTCAATGGCAGTGTGTATGTGATGTTCTTTAGCTGACTTTAAGATGGCTTTAGCAAATTCAAACTGAGCAAATATTTCACCCCCTGATAAAGTTAAACCTCCACCGGATTCTTCGTAAAATTCTTTGTCTTTTAATACCTCTGTAATAATTTCTTCAACAGTCTTTTCTTCACCGACTAAGGTGAATTTTTCTCGTTGAGCATCTTTCATTTTTTCAGGTTTCATTCTTTGAGATTCAGGATTAGAACACCATGGACAGCGCAGAGGACATCCTTTTAAAAAAACAGTTGTACGAATACCCGGACCGTCATGAATTGAAAAGTGTTGAATATTAAAAATAATTCCTTTAGATATTTCCATAAGAGTTCCTCCTCTTCATAAGTCTATCCTATCACAAAAACGAAAGAAAAACAATTACGAACGAAAGTTTAATTTGTTGTTTTTTGCTTTTTATTTTGGTAGAATAAAACGGAGGTGTAAAATGAAAAGATTGGAACAAATTATTAAATTAGTATCAGAATTTGAAAAGATTGATGTTAATACATTATCGGAAAAATTAAATGTATCGAAAGTAACGATTAGAAAAGATTTAGATAAATTAGAGTCAAAAGGCTTATTACACAGAGAGCATGGATATGCTGTGTTAAATAGTGGAGATGACTTAAATGTACGCTTGTCAATTAATTATGAAATTAAGAGAAAAATTGTTCAAGAAGCAGTAAAATTGGTATCAGATAATGAAACAATAATGATAGAATCTGGTTCAACCTGTGCTTTACTTGCTGAGGAAATTTGCAAGCAAAAAAGAAATGTCACTATTGTAACAAATTCATTTTTTATAGCAAATTTTGTAAGAGGTTATGATTCATGTCGTGTTATTGTTCTTGGTGGAGAGTTTCAGAAAGATTCACAGGTTACCGTAGGACCTTTATTAAAAGAAATGATACAGACTTTTCATGTGCGTCAAGCTTTTGTTGGGACAGATGGCTACGATAAAGAGATGGGCTTTACAGGAAAAGATTTAATGCGCAGTGAGGTAGTTCAATATATTTCAGCAGTGTCGGATAAAGTCATTGTGCTAACTGACTCAAGTAAATTTGATAAAAGGGGTACAGTAAGAAGATTTGCTTTAAGTCAAGTCTATGAAGTAATAACAGACGAAAAACTTTCTAAACAAAATATAGCTACATTAGAAAATGCTGGGATAATGGTTAAGGTAGTTTCGTAAGAGGTTAAGTGTATGAATCAAGATAGGAATAAACTGCTCTCTAAAATTGCTTATCTGTATTATATTGAAAACTTAAATCAGTCACAAATAGCAGCAAAATTAGGAATTTATAGAACCTCTATTAGTAGAATGTTAACAGAAGCAAGGAATGCAGGAATTGTTAAAATTGAAATAGAGAATTTTGATAGCAATATGTTTAAGTTGGAAAATTATGTAAAAGAAAAATACAGTTTGGAAAGTTTAGAAATTATTCCAAATGAATTTGATGATACTCCAACAATTTTATCTGAAAGAATTTCTCAAGTTGCAGCAGGCGTCCTTAGGAATCTAATTGATGATAATATGAAAATTGGCTTTTCTTGGGGGAAAAGTTTAAGTAATTTAGTAGATTTAATTCACAGTAAAAGTGTCCGAAATGTTCACTTCTATCCTTTAGCAGGTGGCCCTAGTCACATACACGCTAAATACCATGTGAATACACTGATTTATGAAATGTCTAGAAAATTTCATGGAGAGTGTACATTTATGAATGCAACGATTGTGCAAGAAAATAAATTGTTAGCAGATGGTATTTTGCAATCAAGATATTTTGAAGATTTGAAAAATAGTTGGAAAGATTTAGATATAGCTGTAGTCGGAATTGGTGATTTTAGCAATAAAGGAAAACATCAATGGTTAGACATGCTTACAGAGGATGACTTTAAAGAATTGACCAAAGTTAAAACTGTAGGAGAAATTTGTTGTCGATTTTTTGATTCAAAAGGTAAAGAAGTCTATGAAAACTTACAGGAAAGAACGATAGCCATCTCTTTGGAAGATTTAAAAAATATTCCTCAAAGTTTAGCTGTTGCTTACGGTGATACGAAAGTATCTTCGATTCTTTCTGTCTTGCGTGCTAATTTAGTAAATCATTTGATTACAGATAAAAATACAATTTTAAAAGTTTTGGAAGAAGATGGTGATTTTTCTTTTCGAAATATTTTATGTGAGTGAAAATGATAGACTGATTCAGTTTATCGTTTTTTATTTTTAATCATTTGCACATTTGTGCTTATATAAATAAAAATTGTTTATTTGTTGATTTTTGGATTGACAACTTTATTATGTAGTTGTATTCTATAGTTACAAAAGAAAATTTTAAAATTTCAAATGAAAAAAGCTTTTTACATAGTGAAATGAGGAGGAATTTATGGAAATTATTGTTCCAGATCAAATTATCATGGGTTTAATTTTATACGCTGGTGATGCGAAACAACATATTTATAAAGCGTTAGATTACATAAAAAACGGTACATGTGAACGGTGTGAAGAAGAAATACAGTTAGCTGATGCCGCCTTATTAGAAGCCCATAATCTACAAACAAAATTCTTGGCACAAGAAGCGTCTGGTACAAAAACGGAGATTACAGCACTTTTTGTCCATTCGCAAGATCATCTCATGACTAGTATGACGGAGATTAATTTAATCAAAGAAATTATTAGTTTGAGAAAAGAACTTCATAAAAAATAATACTAGAGTATTATCGTTGTTATTAACATAGAGGAGGAAAATATAATGGTGAAGATTGGTTTGTTTTGTGCAGCAGGATTTTCTACTGGTATGCTTGTAAATAATATGAAAATTGCAGCGCAAGCTAGTGGAGTTGAGGCAGAAATAGAGGCGTTTTCTCAGTCTAAATTAGCGGATTATGCCCCAAATCTAGATGTTGCACTGTTGGGGCCTCAAGTTGCTTATACATTAGATAAATCAAAAGAAATTTGTGATAAGTGTGATGTTCCGATAGCTGTTATTCCGATGATGGACTATGGTATGTTAGATGGGAAAAAAGTATTAGATTTGGCCCTATCTTTGATTAGTGGGTAAGAAAAGGAGATTTATTATGGCAAAGATGGATGTTCAAAAAATCATTGCACCTATGATGAAGTTTGTGAATATGCGTGGTATTATAGCTCTAAAAGATGGTATGTTAGCAATTTTGCCATTGACAGTAGTTGGTAGTTTATTCTTGATTATGGGACAATTGCCATTTGAAGGATTAAACAAGAGCATTGCTAGTGTATTTGGAGCAAATTGGACAGAGCCGTTTATGCAAGTATATTCAGGAACTTTTGCGATTATGGGTCTAATTTCTTGTTTTTCAATTGCCTATTCTTATGCTAAGAATAGCGGAGTAGAGGCTTTGCCAGCTGGGGTTCTATCTGTATCTGCATTCTTTATTTTGCTAAGATCATCTTATATCCCTAAACAAGGTGAGGCAATTGGGGATGCTATTAGTAAAGTTTGGTTTGGAGGTCAAGGAATTATCGGTGCTATCATTATAGGTTTGGTAGTAGGAAGTATTTATACCTTCCTTATAAAGAGAAAAATTGTTATTAAGATGCCAGAACAAGTTCCACAAGCTATTGCGAAACAGTTTGAAGCAATGATTCCAGCATTTGTAATTTTCTTATCTTCTATGATTGTATATATTTTAGCGAAGTCATTGACTAATGGCGGAACATTTATTGAAATGATTTATTCTGTTATTCAGGTTCCGTTGCAAGGTTTAACTGGATCGTTGTATGGTGCTATTGGAATTGCATTCTTTATATCATTTTTGTGGTGGTTTGGTGTTCATGGACAATCGGTAGTAAATGGAGTAGTGACAGCTCTGCTTTTATCTAATCTTGATGCTAATAAAGCTATGTTAGCCTCTGGTAATCTATCATTAGAAAATGGTGCACATATTGTTACTCAACAATTTTTAGATTCATTTTTAATTCTATCAGGTTCAGGGATTACGTTTGGTCTTGTAGTTGCCATGCTTTTTGCAGCAAAATCAAAACAATACCAAGCCTTAGGAAAAGTTGCCGCTTTTCCAGCAATATTTAACGTAAATGAGCCAGTTGTATTTGGATTTCCGATTGTCATGAATCCAGTTATGTTTGTACCTTTCATTCTTGTTCCTGTACTTGCAGCTGTGATAGTATATGGAGCTATTGCAACAGGTTTCATGCAGCCATTCTCAGGGGTAACATTGCCTTGGAGTACACCAGCTATTTTATCAGGATTTTTGGTGGGTGGATGGCAAGGAGTTATTACTCAGCTGGTGATATTAGCGATGTCTACATTGGTTTATTTTCCATTCTTTAAAGTACAGGATCGTTTAGCTTACCAAAATGAAATCAAACAATCTTAGAGGTATTTGTGTGTTACTGTTAAACTCACACATTTGTGCTAAAAATTAGAGAGTTAAAATTTTTCTAGTTAAAAGCTTGAAATTTTCTAAAAAACCAGGTATTATATTTTCGAAAGAAACAAAAATATTTTCGAAAGAAAGGTGTTTACGATGGTAAATACAGAAGTAGCAAGAACGACAATCAAGACAGAATATTTTGGTAGCCTTACTGAAAGAATGAACAAATATCGAGAAGATGTTTTAAATAAAAAACCTTATATTGATGCTGAAAGAGCAGTTTTAGCAACACGCGCTTATGATCGATATAAGGAACAACCTAATGTCCTAAAACGCGCCTATATGCTGAAAGAAATTTTGGAAAATATGACGATCTATATCGAAGAAGAATCTATGATTGCGGGAAATCAAGCTTCTTCCAATAAAGATGCTCCTATTTTTCCAGAATATACGCTAGAATTTGTTCTCAATGAGTTGGATCTTTTTGAAAAGCGTGATGGAGATGTTTTCTATATTACAGAAGAAACAAAAGAACAACTTAGAAGTATTGCTCCGTTTTGGGAAAATAATAATTTACGTGCTAGAGCTGGTGCCTTGTTACCTGAAGAAGTGTCTGTTTATATGGAAACAGGATTCTTCGGTATGGAAGGTAAGATGAATTCTGGAGATGCTCATTTAGCAGTTAACTATCAGAAACTGTTGCAATTTGGTTTAAGAGGTTTTGAAGAGCGGGCTCGTAAAGCGAAAGCAGCGCTAGATTTAACAGATCCAGCAAGTATTGATAAATATCATTTTTACGACTCTATATTTATCGTAATAGATGCTATTAAAGTATATGCAAATCGCTTTGTTGAACTTGCTAAAAGTTTAGCCGAAAATGCAAATCCTAAACGTAAGAAAGAATTACTTGAGATTGCAGATATTTGCTCTCGAGTCCCATATGAACCAGCAACTACTTTTGCAGAAGCTATTCAATCAGTTTGGTTTATTCAATGTATTTTACAAATTGAATCTAATGGCCACTCTCTTTCATATGGCCGTTTTGATCAATATATGTATCCATATATGAAGGCTGATTTAGAAAGTGGTAAAGAAACAGAAGATAGCATTGTTGAACGTCTAACAAATCTTTGGATTAAGACAATTACAATTAATAAGGTTCGCAGTCAAGCACATACATTTTCTTCAGCAGGAAGTCCTTTATATCAAAATGTTACAGTTGGTGGACAGACTCGAGATAAGAAGGATGCTGTTAACCCATTATCTTATTTGGTATTAAAATCAGTTGCACAAACCCATCTACCGCAACCTAATCTAACTGTACGTTACCATGCAGGTTTAGATGCTCGTTTCATGAATGAGTGTATTGAAGTGATGAAACTTGGTTTTGGTATGCCTGCATTTAATAATGATGAGATTATTATTCCTTCTTTTATTGCAAAAGGAGTATTGGAAGATGATGCTTATGATTACAGTGCCATTGGATGTGTTGAAACGGCAGTTCCAGGGAAATGGGGATATCGTTGCACAGGTATGAGTTACATGAACTTCCCTAAAGTTCTACTTATCACGATGAATGATGGAATTGATCCAGCTTCGGGGAAACGGTTTGCACCAAGCTTTGGTCATTTTAAGGATATGAAGAACTTTTCTGAATTAGAAAATGCTTGGGATAAAACACTAAGATATTTGACACGAATGAGTGTTATTGTTGAAAATTCTATTGATTTATCATTGGAACGAGAAGTTCCTGATATTCTATGTTCAGCATTGACTGATGATTGTATTGGTCGTGGAAAACACCTTAAAGAAGGTGGAGCAGTATATGATTATATATCAGGTTTGCAAGTTGGAATTGCAAATTTGTCGGATTCATTAGCTGCAATTAAAAAATTGGTATTTGAGGAAGAACGTATAAGCCCAAGTCAGCTTTGGCATGCACTGGAAACAGATTATGCCGGAGAAGAAGGTAAGGTCATTCAAGAAATGTTGATTCATGATGCACCTAAGTACGGTAATGATGATGATTATGCTGACAAATTGGTTACTGCTGCTTATGACATTTATGTTGATGAAATTGCTAAATATCCTAATACACGTTATGGAAGAGGTCCTATTGGAGGAATTCGTTATTCAGGAACATCTTCTATCTCAGCCAACGTAGGGCAGGGACGTGGAACATTAGCAACTCCAGATGGACGCAACGCGGGTACACCGTTAGCAGAGGGTTGTTCACCATCACATAATATGGATCAACACGGCCCTACATCTGTTTTAAAATCTGTTTCAAAATTACCAACAGATGAAATCGTAGGTGGGGTTCTCTTAAATCAGAAAGTAAATCCTCAAACGTTAGCCAAAGAAGAAGATAAATTAAAACTAATTGCTTTGTTACGAACATTCTTTAATCGTTTACATGGGTACCATATTCAATACAATGTTGTTTCCAGAGAGACGTTGATTGACGCTCAGAAACATCCTGAAAAACACAGAGATTTAATTGTTCGTGTTGCAGGATACTCTGCATTCTTCAATGTTCTTTCTAAGGCAACCCAAGATGATATTATAGGACGTACTGAGCATACTTTGTAAAATAAAGAGGTTCTTTTTATGGAATTTATGCTTGACACATTAAATTTAGATGAGATTAAAAAGTGGTCTGAAATTTTACCACTAGCTGGGGTAACTTCAAATCCTACTATTGCAAAAAGAGAGGGTTCTATTAATTTTTTTGAACGAATCAAAGATGTAAGAGAATTGATTGGCTCTACACCCTCTATTCATGTTCAGGTGATTTCTCAAGATTTTGAAGGCATCTTAAAGGATGCTCATGAAATTCGTAGACAAGCAGGAGATGATATATTTATCAAAGTCCCTGTTACTCCTGCTGGATTACGTGCAATAAAGGTGCTAAAAAAAGAGGGCTACCATATCACTGCAACAGCTATTTATACAGTTATTCAGGGATTATTAGCTATCGAAGCAGGAGCGGATTACCTAGCTCCATATTATAATAGAATGGAAAATCTGAACATTGATTCAAATTCTGTCATTCGTCAATTAGCTCTTGCTATTGATAGACAGAACTCTCCTAGTAAGATTTTAGCTGCATCCTTTAAAAATGTAGCACAAGTAAATAATGCTTTAGCTGCAGGTGCGCATGCTGTTACAGCAGGAGCAGATGTTTTTGAATCAGCTTTCGCCATGCCATCTATCCAAAAGGCGGTTGATGATTTTTCTGACGATTGGTTTGTTATTCAAAATGGTCGTTCCATTTAGATAGAGAGGAAATACATATGAGAATTTTTGCTAGCCCTTCGAGATATATTCAAGGGGAAAATGCCTTATTTGAAAATGCCAAATCAATATTGGATTTGGGAAATCGTCCTATTCTATTATGCGATCAGTTGGTTTATGATATTGTTGGAAAACGATTTGAAGATTACTTGCATAGGTATGGTTTCCATATTGTTCTGGCCCTATTTAATGGTGAAGCTTCTGACAATGAAATCAATCGAGTTGTTGCCTTGGCTGAGAAAGAAAATTGTGATAGTATTATCGGTCTTGGTGGGGGAAAGACGATTGATAGCGCAAAAGCTATTGCAGATTTGATTGAAAAGCCTGTTATTATTGCTCCAACAATTGCATCGACCGACGCACCTGTATCTGCTTTATCTGTTATTTATACAGATGAAGGTGCATTTGACCATTATCTATTCTATTCTAAAAATCCAGATTTAGTTTTGGTTGATACAAAAGTTATTTCACAAGCTCCTAAGCGTTTATTAGCGTCTGGTATTGCAGATGGTTTAGCAACTTGGGTTGAGGCGCGTGCAGTTATGCAGGCAAATGGAAAAACTATGTTGGGACAAGAACAAACGTTGGCTGGAGTTGCAATTGCGAAGAAATGTGAAGAAACGCTGTTTGCAGATGGTTTACAGGCTATGGCAGCTTGTGAAGCTAAAGTGGTGACACCAGCATTAGAAAATATTGTTGAAGCTAATACTCTATTAAGTGGCCTAGGTTTTGAAAGTGGAGGATTGGCTGCGGCGCATGCAATTCATAATGGTTTTACTGCATTGACGGGTGACATTCATCATTTAACACATGGTGAAAAAGTAGCTTATGGAACTTTGGTACAACTTTTATTGGAAAATAGACCTAAAGAAGAACTTGATAAGTATATTGAGTTTTACAAAAAAATTGGTATGCCAACAACTCTAAAAGAAATGCATTTGGATCAAGTTGGATATGATGATTTAATAAAAGTTGGTAAACAAGCAACTATGGAGGGTGAGACAATCCATCAGATGCCGTTTAAGATTTCGCCTTCAGATGTTGCTCAAGCTATCATCGCTGTAGACGCCTATGTAAATTCAAAATAAACAATAAGGACTACTGTTTTTAAAATGGTAGTCTTTTATTGATCCTCGTATTGAATCCGACGCTCTTCATAAATCAAAAAGCGACATAGGTTGTCGGCTATTTATTATAAATACATTAATGAGCATTCCAGTCGTATCTTCGGTCTAAAATTAGTATTTTGTGTTATAAGAGATAAGCTTCTTGTTTTGCTCTTTGATTTCCCGCATAACAATAAGATAAAAGAGTGGGTGATAGAGCAATTCAGAGCCATCAAAATTAATGAAATACAGTATACAGTTTTTTCTTTTAACACATTTCAAATTCCCTCAAAAATGGTATAATAGTAACATCACAAAATTGGAGAGAGACCATGAGTTTTTACAATCATAAAGAAATTGAGCCTAAGTGGCAGGGCTACTGGGCAGAACATCATACATTTAAGACAGGAACAGATGCATCAAAACCTAAGTTTTATGCTCTTGATATGTTTCCTTATCCGTCTGGAGCGGGTCTGCACGTAGGACATCCAGAAGGTTATACCGCAACGGATATCCTCAGCCGTTACAAACGTGCGCAAGGCTACAATGTCCTTCACCCAATGGGTTGGGATGCTTTTGGTTTGCCTGCAGAGCAATACGCTATGGATACGGGTAATGACCCAGCAGAATTTACAGCGGAAAACATTGCTAACTTCAAACGCCAAATCAATGCGCTTGGATTTTCTTACGACTGGGATCGTGAAGTCAATACAACAGATCCAAACTACTACAAATGGACTCAGTGGATTTTCACCAAGCTTTATGAAAAAGGCTTGGCCTATGAAGCGGAAGTACCAGTAAACTGGGTTGAGGAATTGGGAACAGCCATTGCCAATGAAGAAGTGCTTCCTGATGGAACTTCTGAGCGTGGAGGCTATCCAGTTGTCCGCAAACCAATGCGCCAATGGATGCTCAAAATCACGGCCTATGCGGAGCGTTTGCTTAATGACTTAGATGAACTTGATTGGCCAGAGTCTATCAAGGACATGCAACGCAACTGGATTGGTAAATCAACTGGTGCCAATGTAACTTTTAAAGTTAAGGGAACAGACAAGGAATTCACTGTCTTTACCACTCGTCCTGATACCCTTTTCGGTGCTACTTTCACTGTTTTGGCTCCTGAGCATGACTTGGTTGATGCTATCACAAGTTCAGAGCAAGCAGATGCAGTAGCAGAATACAAACACCAAGCCAGCCTCAAGTCTGACTTGGCTCGTACAGACCTTGCTAAGGAAAAAACAGGAGTTTGGACTGGTGCTTATGCCATCAACCCTGTCAATGGTAAGGAAATTCCAATCTGGATTGCCGACTACGTCCTTGCTAGCTATGGTACAGGTGCGGTAATGGCTGTGCCAGCCCACGACCAACGTGACTGGGAATTTGCCAAACAATTTGATCTTCCAATCGTCGAAGTCCTTGAAGGTGGAAATGTAGCAGAAGCTGCCTACACAGAAGATGGCCTTCATGTCAATTCAGACTTCCTAGATGGTCTCAACAAAGAAGACGCTATTGCCAAGATTGTGGCTTGGTTGGAAGAAAAAGGCTGTGGACAAGAGAAGGTTACTTACCGTCTCCGCGACTGGCTCTTTAGCCGTCAACGTTACTGGGGTGAGCCGATTCCTATCATTCATTGGGAAGATGGAACTTCAACAGCTATTCCTGAAAATGAATTGCCACTTGTCTTGCCTGTAACCAAGGACATCCGCCCTTCAGGTACAGGGGAAAGTCCATTGGCTAACTTGACAGATTGGCTTGAAGTGACTCGTGAAGATGGTGTCAAGGGTCGTCGCGAAACCAATACTATGCCACAATGGGCAGGTTCAAGCTGGTACTACCTCCGCTACATTGACCCACACAATACTGAGAAATTGGCTGACGAGGACCTCCTCAAACAATGGTTGCCAGTAGATATCTACGTGGGTGGTGCAGAGCATGCTGTTCTTCACTTGCTTTACGCTCGTTTCTGGCACAAATTCCTCTATGACCTCGGTGTTGTTCCAACTAAGGAACCATTCCAAAAACTCTTTAACCAAGGAATGATTTTGGGAACCAGCTACCGTGACCACCGTGGGGCTCTTGTGGCAACTGACAAGGTTGAAAAACGTGACGGTTCTTTCTTCCATGTGGAAACAGGGGAAGAGTTGGAGCAAGCACCAGCCAAGATGTCAAAATCTCTCAAAAACGTTGTTAACCCAGATGATGTGGTGGAACAATACGGTGCCGATACCCTTCGTGTCTATGAAATGTTCATGGGGCCACTTGATGCTTCGATTGCTTGGTCAGAAGAAGGTCTGGAAGGAAGCCGTAAGTTCCTTGACCGTGTTTACCGCTTGATTACAAGTAAGGAAATTGCTGCGGAAAACAATGGCGCTCTTGACAAGGTTTACAATGAAACGGTCAAAGCTGTCACAGAACAAATTGAGTCCCTCAAATTCAACACAGCCATTGCCCAACTTATGGTCTTTGTCAACGCTGCTAACAAGGAAGACAAGCTCTATGTGGACTACGCCAAAGGATTTATCCAATTGATTGCTCCATTTGCACCTCACTTGGCAGAAGAACTCTGGCAAACAGTTGTGGCAACAGGTGAGTCAATCTCTTACGTGGTTTGGCCAACATGGGACGAAAGTAAATTGGTTGAAGACGAAATCGAAATCGTCGTCCAAATCAAAGGAAAAGTCCGTGCTAAACTCATGGTTGCTAAAGATCTATCACGCGAAGAATTGCAAGAAATTGCTCTCGCTGATGAAAAAGTCAAAGCAGAAATTGACGGTAAGGAAATCGTGAAAGTGATTAGTGTACCGAATAAATTGGTTAATATTGTTGTGAAATAATATAGGAATCCTTCAGAGTAGAATCTGGGGGATTTTTTATTTGACAGGAAGTTTCTGTTTTGTTAATATAATTAACAAAGGAAAGAGAGATTATGGATAAAAAAGAATTTATTGCATTTAATAATCGTTTCAATAGATTTATTTTAGCGTTTGACCAGTTAAAAAAAAATCAACATAAAAGTGGTGTTGACAAATCCATTACTTTGAATGAGGTACATTTGATTGTTGTGATTGGGGAAAATCAGCCCTTAAATCTAGTAAAATTATCTGAATTATTAGAAGTTTCGAGAAGTGCAATAACTCAAAATGTTAGAAGATTGATTCAAAAAAATTTAGTTGTTTTTGATTTTGATCCGAATAATGGGAAAAATAAATATTTGAGATTATCTGAAAAAGGCATCGAAATTTTAAAAATCCATAAGGAGCAACAAGCACATATTGAAAAATCGGTCTTTTCAGTTTTAAACAACTATAGCGAGATGGAACTTCAAACAGTTGTGAAATTGATGGATGATATTGAAAAGGTGTGGGGAGAATTACCGTGGTAAAAGTCGCGGTAAATTTTAAATTTAGTTGTTAAGTGTATTAACAAAAAGGAGAAGGTATGACTGTAAACATTGAACTGATTTCACAAACTGACTTAGCAGATGAATCTTTTTATATTACTATCAATGGTTTAGAACCAAGGACAAGGTATTGTGTAGAAATGCACCTGTCTGATTATTACTGTATAAATGCTCCCTTACTTTTAGATCATGATGTTATGTGGAAATCAACTGCCATTTTTTTATCTGATCAGGACGGTATGATTGATACCTCTCAGACAGCATCTATTTCAGGATCTTATAAAGGCGTTTCAGAAATGGGCTTATTCTTTAATGCGAAACCGTTGAAGAATAGGAAAAGGAGATTACCTAGTTCTCTTGATAGAATTCCATTGCGAGATTGTTTTGGTGTTGAAATTAAAATCAAGATGGGGAAAGATGTGATCGCGGAGCAAAGTTTCGTAAGGCGTTATATGAATCTGGGAGTAAGATATCAAGATATCTATGATAAGCATTTTCAAGGTCGATTATTTTATGATGAAAAGTTAAGAAGGGCGCCAGCCGTGATTATTGTTAGCGGTAGTGAGGGAAGAATTGAAAAAGCTCAGAATATTGCCCAACTTTTATCTTCAAGAGGCTATATTTGTCTTGCGATAGCTTATTTTGGTTTAGAGGGATTACCCCAAGATTTAGAACGAATTCCAATAGAATGTCTGGAGGAGGCGAAAGATTTTCTATATCATCATCCTCAAGTTGATAATACAAAAATAGGAATATATGGTCGCTCTAAAGGAGCAGAGCTTGTTCTGGCTGGACAAAGTATTTTGGAAGATGTGCAATGTTTGGTACTCAATTCCCCCTCAAATGTAATATTTGAGGGAATAAAGGGAAAATTCAACTCTCATTCATCTTCTTGGACATATTTGCAAAAAGAACTTCCGTATCAAAAATTTCAGTTAGGAGATTATTTGTTAAACAAGTTTTTTGGAAAACATATTCCTGAAGATAGTAGGGCTCAGATTGATGTGAGTAAAATTTCCTCTCCTTTATTATTACTAGGAAGCGATGTTGATGAAATATGGAATGCATCATCCGCGATAGATGATATCATTTCACATTATAAAGGGGAATCCATTTTGTTTAAAAAATACCATGAAACAGGGCATATGTTGACGGTTGCTTATCAACCGAATCATCGTTATCGAAAAGATTGGCGCTTATTAATGAAAGAAAGTGTAGACTCTTGGTTTGCTACGATAAATTTTTTTGATACACATCTGAAAAATTTGTAGATAGTGCTGAACCGTAATAGTCCTAACTAAGATAAAAACACAGTTCTGGTTGGTAGTCCAGTCTACAAAAGCAAACACTAAAACAAGAGAAATTTGAATACAAACAGTAAAAAATAGAGAGAAGCATAAGGGGCATTACCTCACTCGTTCCCATATTTGATTATTCCTCCATAAAGTGGATGGATGATTTTTATAAGAGGAGTTTGCATTATTGAATAGAAAACCAAGTGTTTCCTAAAATTTTCATTGAGATATGTTATACTATATTCAATAAGTGAATAAGGAGAATGCTATGCCAGTAAATGAATATGGTCAGATAATTGGCGAGTCTTTAGTCGGTCACACGTCTGGTAAATTACCTGCTATTGATTTCTTAGAAGGGCGTTATGCTCGAATAGAAGCTCTTTCAGTGGAAAAGCATGCGGAGGATTTGCTAGCTGTTTATGGCTCTGATACGCCTCGGGAGATGTGGACCTACCTCTTTCAGGAACCGGTGGCAGACAGAGAGGAACTGGTTACTCTTTTAAATCAGATGTTGGCTCGTAAGGACCGTTTTTACTATGCAATCATAGACAAGGCAACTGGTAAGGCTTTGGGAACTTTTTCTCTCATGCGTATTGACCAGAATAACCGAGTAATAGAAGTGGGAGCTGTCACTTTTTCTCCAAAACTCAGGGGGACACGGATAGGAACAGAAGCCCAGTATCTCTTGGCTTGCTATGTCTTTGAGGAGCTTAACTATCGTCGCTATGAGTGGAAATGCGATGCCTTAAATCTGCCATCCAGACGAGCAGCGGAACGTTTGGGCTTTATTTATGAAGGAACCTTCCGTCAGGCAGTGGTTTATAAGGGACGGACGAGGGATACGGATTGGTTGTCTATGATTGATAAGGACTGGCCTCAAGTCAAAGCTCGTTTAGAAACATGGTTACGTCCTGAAAATTTTGATAAAAATGGACAGCAGTACAAGAGCTTGAGAGAGCTTTAAGAGGTGTTGACATGATAACCATTAGAAAGCAAGAAATTGTCAAGCTAGAGGATGTTTTGCATCTCTATCAGGCTGTCGGTTGGACAAATTATACCCATCAACCAGAGATGCTGGAGCAGGCCTTATCTCATTCATTAGCGATTTATGTGGCACTTGATGGCGATGCTGTGGTGGGCTTGATTCGTTTGGTTGGAGATGGATTCTCATCAGTATTGGTTCAGGATTTAATTGTTTTACCAATCTATCAGCGTCAAGGGATTGGTAGCGCTTTGATGAAAGAGGCTTTAGAGGATTACAAAGATGCCTATCAAGTCCAGCTGGTGACAGAACAGACAGAAAAAAACGTGGGATTTTATCGTTCTATGGGGTTTGAAACTTTATCCACCTATGATTGTACAGGAATGATTTGGGTAAACAGAGAAAAATAACAAAACTTGTTTTTCTTAAGCAAAGTTTAAGGCTGGTCTAGTATCATATAGTCATTAAATAAAGACCTCCTAACTTTATTTAATGAAATCCTAAAACTTTTTTTCATCATAATCTCCTAATGAAGTCACCCAATCAGGTGACTTTTTTTCGTGGTGAGGTGATGGTGATAGAAATTTTTTGCAAAATAGTAAAATTTGAGAAAAGTTAAGCTAGTTTTAAGCTTTGTCTTGTATCATATAGTTATTAAATAAAGACCTCCTAACTTTATTTAATAAAATCCTAAACTTTTCTTTTTCATAATAATCTCCCTTAACTCCACCCAATCAGGTGGAGTTTTTTGGCTCTATTTCAGGCTTTTGGGGACTATTCTAAAAATCATTTTTCGATATTTTTCGGTATTTTTCGGATTTTTGTCGGGGAATTGGCGGGGACTTTTTGAGATTTTGTCGGGGATTTTTTAGCGAATATGACTAAGAAATAGGTTTGTTATTACTTCAGCTACTTCAAACTCAATTTGATTGTAAAGGACTGTTAATTGAAGGACTGGAACTGCTGTAATAATGATTTTGCTTGTCTAGTAGTGGCGTATTAAATGAGGAGTGACATATAAGATTGTCTCTTCGTTTACTAAATCAAAATTTCTATGAAATTGATAGAATCCCTAATTTTCTTTTAAACTTGAAAGTCTTGTTGTAAAGTGGTTAAAGCTTGAGAAGCTGAGGATGTAAAGTTTTGACAAATTTTGTGAACTGTGGGATAATGGAGAAGAATTAAGGATTAGTTCTATATCATGGACTAGAAAAGACCCCAAGCTCACGACCAAATAAGCTTGGGGTCTTTTTTGACACTATCTATCTTTGTTTAGCCATTTATCGACTAAGCGAAGGATGACACCGACCACAATCGGTCCGATGATAGTTTTAAGGATTAGTTCCATCATGGGCTATCTCACCTCCTTTCGCAGGCGGTGTAGTAGTGCCGTAGAATATTACACCACATAAGTGTTAAACTCGGGAGTCACCAATCCAGTGGCTTTTTTGTTTGTGGGTTGGTTTTTTGATATAATAGAGCCATGAGTAGAATTTTAGATAATGAGATAATGGGGGATGAGGAGTTAGTAGAACGCACGCTCCGTCCTCAGTACTTACGTGAATATATTGGGCAGGATAAGGTCAAGGACCAGCTCCAAATCTTTATCGAGGCTGCCAAAATGCGGGATGAAGCTTTGGATCATGTTCTCTTATTTGGCCCTCCAGGACTTGGGAAAACAACCATGGCTTTTGTCATTGCCAATGAACTGGGAGTCAATCTCAAGCAGACTTCTGGCCCAGTCATTGAAAAAGCTGGTGACTTGGTAGCGATTTTGAATGACTTAGAGCCTGGGGATGTCCTTTTTATTGACGAGATTCATCGTTTGCCTATGTCAGTGGAAGAGGTTCTTTATAGTGCCATGGAGGACTTCTACATTGATATCATGATTGGGGCTGGTGAAGGTAGTCGCAGTGTTCATTTGGAATTGCCGCCTTTTACCTTGATTGGTGCGACGACACGAGCTGGTATGCTTTCCAATCCTCTACGGGCACGTTTTGGGATTACTGGTCATATGGAGTATTATGCCCATGCTGACTTGACAGAGATTGTTGAGCGGACGGCAGATATTTTTGAGATGGAAATCACTCATGAGGCAGCGTCTGAGTTGGCCCTACGTAGCCGTGGGACCCCTCGTATTGCCAATCGTCTCCTTAAGCGCGTGCGCGATTTTGCCCAGATTATGGGGAATGGGACTATCGATGATCTTATTACCGATAAGGCTTTGACCATGCTAGATGTTGACCATGAAGGTCTGGACTATGTGGACCAGAAAATCCTTCGTACCATGATTGAGATGTACGGTGGTGGCCCTGTCGGATTAGGAACTCTTTCTGTTAACATAGCAGAAGAGCGTGAGACAGTTGAAGACATGTATGAGCCCTACTTGATTCAAAAAGGCTTTATCATGCGGACGCGGTCTGGACGGGTGGCGACTGCTAAGGCATATGAGCACTTAGGTTATGAATATAGTGAAAAATGAGCAAGAAATTCTAGAGGCTTTTAGAAAAAATCCAGATATGATGGCTATTCTGACGATCATCCGAAACTTGGAGTTGACAGATTCCTGGTTGGCGGCAGGTTCTGTCAGAAATTTCATCTGGAATCTCTTGTCAGACAGACCAGCATTTGATCTTGAAACAGATGTAGATGTGATTTTCTTTGATCCGGATATTTCTTATGAGGAAACCTTATTACTGGAGAAAAAGCTGAGAGAGGACTTTCCTCAGTACCAGTGGGAGTTGAAAAATCAGGTCTATATGCACCAGCACAGCCCTCATACTGCTCCCTATAGCAGTTCCCGTGATGCTATGAGTAAGTATCCAGAACGGTGTACGGCAGTTGGACTGCGCTTGAATGAAGAATCCGCTTTGGAACTCTTTACTCCATACGGTCTGGATGATATTTTGAATTTTCAAGTTCGTCCAACTTCTCATTTTTTAGAGAATGAAGACCGAATGAAGCTCTATCAAACACGATTATCCAAGAAAAATTGGCAGGAGAAATGGAAAAATTTGATTTTTAAAAATACTTAAGGAAACTTTAAGCTAGGGAGTGTATACTAAGTCCATAAGTTAAGAAGACCTTAACTTAAACTCCTAAAACTTTTTCATAATAATCTCCCTATAAAATAGAGTCGCCCAATCAGGCGACTTATTTTTTTGAAAAATGGGCTTTGTGCCTGAGAATAATACTCAATGAAAATCNNTTTGAGGTTGCAGATAGAGCTGACGTGGTTTGAAGAGATTTTTGAAGAGTATAAATAGCTTAGTGATAGAAGAAAATAGGGAAATATGGTATAATGAAACGATAGATTTTTGAATAGGAATAAGATCATGTTTGGATTTTTTAAGAAAGATAAGGCTGTGGAAGTAGAGGTTCCGACACAGGTTCCTGCTCATATCGGCATCATCATGGATGGCAATGGCCGCTGGGCTAAAAAACGTATGCAACCGCGAGTTTTTGGACACAAGGCAGGCATGGAAGCGTTGCAAACTGTGACCAAGGCAGCCAACAAACTAGGCGTCAAGGTGATTACGGTCTATGCTTTTTCTACAGAAAACTGGACCCGCCCAGATCAGGAAGTCAAGTTTATCATGAACTTGCCAGTAGAGTTTTATGATAATTATGTCCCGGAATTGCATGCGAATAATGTTAAGATTCAAATGATTGGGGAGACAGACCGCCTGCCTAAGCAAACCTTTGAAGCTCTGACTAAAGCTGAGGAATTGACTAAGAACAACACAGGTTTGATTCTTAATTTTGCCCTCAACTATGGTGGACGTGCTGAGATTACACAGGCTCTTAAGTTGATTTCTCAGGATGTGTTAGATGCCAAAATCAACCCAGGTGACATCACAGAGGAATTGATTGGCAACTATCTCTTCACCCAGCATTTGCCTAAGGAGTTACGAGACCCAGACTTGATTATCCGTACTAGTGGAGAATTGCGTTTGAGCAATTTCCTTCCATGGCAGGGAGCCTATAGTGAGCTCTATTTTACGGATACCTTGTGGCCTGATTTTGACGAGGCGGCCTTGCAGGAAGCCATTCTTGCCTACAATCGTCGTCATCGCCGATTTGGAGGAGTTTAGGAGGAAATATGACACAGGATTTACAGAAAAGAACCTTGTTTGCAGGGATTGCACTGGCTATTTTCCTACCGATTCTAATGATTGGGGGACTCTTGCTTCAGATAGCAATCGGAATCATAGCTATGCTAGCCATGCATGAACTTTTGAAGATGAGAGGTCTAGAGACCATGACTATGGAGGGCCTCTTGACCCTCTTTGCCACCTTTGCCTTGACCATTCCCTTGGAGAATTATCTGACTTTTTTACCAGTTGATGGGAATGTTGTTGCCTATAGTGTTTTGATTTCAATCATGTTAGGAACGACTGTTTTTAGCAAGTCTTATACGATTGAGGACGCTGTTTTCCCTCTTGCTATGAGTTTCTATGTAGGCTTTGGATTTAATGCTTTACTAGATGCTCGCGTTGCAGGTTTAGATAAGGCACTATTAGCCTTGTGTATCGTCTGGGCGACAGACAGTGGTGCCTATCTTGTTGGGATGAACTATGGTAAACGAAAGTTAGCACCAAGGGTATCGCCTAATAAAACCCTTGAAGGTGCCTTGGGTGGTATTTTAGGAGCAATTTTAGTAACCATCATCTTTATGATAGTTGACAGTACAGTTGCTCTTCCGTATGGAATTTACAAGATGTCCGTCTTTGCTATTTTCTTTAGTGTGGCTGGACAATTTGGTGATTTACTAGAAAGTTCGATCAAGCGTCACTTTGGTGTCAAGGATTCTGGGAAATTTATCCCTGGACATGGTGGTGTTTTGGATCGTTTCGATAGTATGTTGCTTGTATTTCCAATCATGCACTTGTTTGGACTCTTTTAATCAAAAGACGGAGGAAATACTATGCTTGGAATTTTAACCTTTATTCTGGTTTTCGGGATTATTGTAGTGGTGCACGAGTTCGGACACTTCTACTTTGCCAAGAAATCAGGGATTCTAGTGCGTGAATTTGCCATTGGTATGGGACCCAAAATCTTTGCTCACATTGGCAAGGATGGGACGGCCTATACCATTCGAATCTTGCCTCTAGGTGGCTATGTTCGCATGGCCGGTTGGGGTGATGATACAACTGAAATCAAGACAGGAACTCCTGTCAGTTTGACACTTGCTGATGATGGTAAGGTTAAACGCATCAATCTCTCAGGTAAAAAATTGGATCAAACAGCCCTCCCTATGCAGGTGACCCAGTTTGATTTTGAAGACAAGCTTTTCATCAAGGGCTTGGTTCTGGAAGAAGAAAAAACATTTGCAGTGGATCACGATGCAACGGTTGTGGAAGCAGATGGTACTGAGGTTCGGATTGCACCTTTAGATGTGCAATATCAAAATGCGACTATCTGGGGGAAACTGATTACCAACTTTGCAGGTCCTATGAACAACTTTATCTTAGGTGTCGTTGTTTTTTGGATTTTAATCTTCATGCAGGGTGGTGTCAGAGATGTTGATACCAATCAGTTCCATGTCATGCCTCAAGGGGCCTTGGCTAAGGTGGGAGTACCAGAAACGGCGCAAATTACCAAGATTGGCTCACATGAGATTAGCAACTGGGAAAGTTTGATTCAGGCTGTGGAATCAGAAACCAAAGATAAGACGGCCCCAACCTTGGATGTGACTATTTCTGAAAAGGGTAGTGACAAACAAGTAATAGTTACCCCAGAAGAAAGTCAAGGTCGATATCTTCTAGGTGTTCAACCGGGGGTTAAGTCAGATTTTCTATCCATGTTTGTAGGTGGTTTTACAACCGCTGCTGACTCGGCGCTTAGAATTTTATCAGCTCTGAAAAATCTGATTTTCCAACCGGATTTGAACAAGCTAGGTGGACCTGTTGCCATCTTTAAGGCAAGTAGTGATGCCGCTAAAAATGGAATTGAGAATGTCTTGTACTTCTTGGCAATGATTTCCATCAATATTGGGATTTTTAATCTTATTCCGATTCCAGCATTGGATGGTGGTAAGATTGTGCTCAATATCCTAGAAGCTATCCGCCGCAAACCATTGAAACAAGAAATTGAAACCTATGTTACCTTAGCCGGAGTAGTCATCATGGTTGTCTTGATGATTGCTGTGACCTGGAATGACATTATGCGACTCTTTTTTAGATAATCGAGGAATATTATGAAACAAAGTAAAATGCCTATCCCAACGCTTCGCGAAATGCCAAGCGATGCTCAAGTTATCAGCCATGCTCTTATGTTGCGAGCTGGTTATGTTCGTCAAGTCTCAGCAGGTGTTTATTCTTACCTACCACTTGCTAATCGTGTGATTGAAAAAGCTAAAAATATCATGCGCCAAGAATTCGACAAGATTGGTGCCGTTGAGATGTTGGCTCCTGCCCTTCTTAGTGCAGAATTGTGGCGCGAATCAGGTCGTTACGAAACTTATGGTGAGGACCTTTACAAACTAAAAAACCGTGAAAAATCAGACTTTATCCTAGGTCCAACTCACGAAGAAACCTTTACAGCTATTGTCCGTGATTCTGTTAAGTCTTACAAGCAATTGCCACTCAACCTTTATCAAATCCAACCTAAGTATCGTGATGAAAAACGCCCACGTAATGGACTTCTTCGTACACGTGAGTTTATCATGAAAGATGCTTATAGCTTCCACGCTAACTATGATAGTTTGGATAGTGTTTACGATGAGTACAAGGCTGCTTATGAGCGTATTTTCACTCGTAGTGGCTTAGACTTCAAGGCTATCATTGGTGACGGTGGAGCCATGGGTGGTAAGGATAGCCAAGAATTTATGGCCATTACACCTGCTCGTACAGACCTTGACCGCTGGGTTGTCTTGGACAAGTCCGTTGCCTCATTTGATGAAATTCCTGATCAAGTGCAAGAAGAAATCAAGGCAGAATTGCTCAAATGGATGGTTTCTGGTGAAGATACCATTGCTTACTCAAGTGAATCTAGCTATGCGGCTAACTTAGAAATGGCAACAAACGAGTACAAACCAAGCAACCGTGTTGTCGCTGAAGAAGAAGTGACTCGTGTTGCAACTCCAGATGTTAAATCAATTGATGAAGTTGCAGCCTTCCTCAATGTTCCAGAAGAACAAACGATTAAAACCCTCTTCTACATGGCAGATGGCGAGCTTGTTGCAGCCCTTCTAGTTGGAAATGACCAACTCAACGAAGTTAAATTGAAAAACCACTTGGGAGCAGATTTCTTTGACGTTGCTAGCGAAGAAGAAGTGGCAAATCTTGTTCAAGCAGGATTTGGTTCGCTTGGCCCAGTTGGTTTGCCAGAGAATGTTAAAATCATTGCAGACCGTAAGGTGCAAGATGTACATAATGCAGTTGTGGGTGCTAACGAAGATGGCTACCACTTGACTGGTGTGAACCCAGGTCGTGATTTTACTGCAGAATATGTGGATATCCGTGAAGTCCGTGAGGGTGAAATTTCTCCAGACGGACAAGGTGTCCTTAACTTTGCGCGTGGTATCGAAATTGGTCACATCTTCAAACTCGGCACTCGCTATTCAGCAAGCATGGGAGCAGATGTTTTGGATGAAAACGGCCGTGCTGTGCCAATTATCATGGGATGTTACGGTATCGGTGTCAGCCGTCTCCTTTCAGCAGTTATGGAGCAACACGCTCGCCTCTTTGTTAACAAAACACCAAAAGGTGAATACCGTTACGCTTGGGGAATCAATTTCCCTAAAGAATTGGCACCATTTGATGTGCACTTGATCACTGTCAATGTCAAGGATGATGAAGCGCAAGCCTTGACAGAAAAGCTTGAAGCAAGCTTGATGGGAGCTGGTTACGAAGTCTTGACGGATGACCGTAACGAACGTGTCGGAGTCAAATTCAGCGATAGTGACTTGATTGGATTGCCAATCCGTATTACTGTTGGGAAGAAAGCAGCCGATGGCATCGTAGAAGTGAAAATTAAAGCGACTGGTGACACCATCGAAGTTCATGCAGATAACGTGCTTGAAACGCTTGAAATCCTCAGCAAGAAATAAAAACTATAATCAGAAGAAAAACAAGGAAAAAATGTAACTAGTTTTTACCTTGTTTTTTCTGTATAATGGGAAAAATGAGTAGATAAAGAGGTAAATGTATGCTAAGATTTCCAAAGGATTTTGTCTGGGGCTCCTCTACTTCTGGACCACAAACAGAAGGACGTGTAGTTGGTGACGGTAAGGGAGATAATCTTTGGGATTACTGGTTCCAAGTGGAGCCAAATCGTTACTATAATGGGATTGGTCCAGATAGAACATCAACCTTTTATGAAAACTGGGAGCAGGATATTGAGCTTTTGTTAGAGACTGGTCACACGGCCTTTCGGACTTCTATTCAGTGGTCACGGGTTTTTCCACAAGGGCGTGGAAAAGTCAACCCTCAAGGTGTGGATTTTTATCGTAAGGTTTTTGAGGCTATTAAGGCTAAAGGGATTCGTCTTTTAGTCAATCTCTATCATTTTGATCTGCCTTTTGCCCTTCAAGAGGATGGTGATGGTTGGGAAAATAAGGCGACTGTCTCAGCTTATGAAGACTATGCTCGTTTTTGTTTTGAGACTTATGGAGATTTAGTGGATCAATGGATTACCTTTAACGAGCCCATCGTTCCTGTAGAGTTTGGCTATTTTTACGATGCCCATTATCCACATAAGGTGGATGCAGAGGCAGCCGTTAAAGTAGCTTATCATACACAATTGGCCAGCAGTCGGGCGGTCAAGGCCTGTCATGAACTCTTGCCTGATGCTAAGATTGGGATTGTCCTCAACTTGACACCGGCTTATCCACGTAGCCAGCATCCTGCTGATGTCAAGGCAGCTCGTATTGCGGACCTCTTTCAGGCCCAATCTTTCTTAGATCCGTCTGTTTTGGGGACTTATCCACAGGAGTTGGTAGAAATCTTACATGAATACGGTCTCTTGCCTGATGCTACGGAGGAGGAGTTGGAAGTCATTCGTGACAATACAGTGGATTTCCTTGGTGTCAACTACTATCAGCCTTTGCGTGTTATGGCTCCTCGATTTGCTAAGCATCCAGAGAGTCCACTCTTACCCGAACATTTTTACGAGCCTTATGTGATGCCTGGACGTAAAATCAATCCTCATCGTGGCTGGGAGATTTATGAGCAAGGGATTTATGACATTGCCCAAAATATCAAGGAAAATTATGGCAATATTGAGTGGATGTTGACAGAGAATGGTATGGGTGTTGAAGGGGAAGAAAAATTCCGTGAGAATGGAATGATTCAAGATGATTACCGTATTGACTTTGTAAAAGGTCATCTTCGTGAACTGCACCGTGCCATTGAAGATGGAGCCAATTGTAAGGGCTACTTAATTTGGACCTTTATCGATTGTTGGTCATGGCTTAACAGCTATAAAAATCGCTATGGTTTGGTCGAATTAGACTTGGAAACGCAAGAACGTCGTCTGAAGAAATCAGGGCACTGGTTCAAGGAATTAAGCGATAATAATGGATTTTAAAAAGGACTCTGACTGATTATCCTAATTGGTCAGAGTTTTTTGCTTACAGGAGATGAATTTTAACTATACCAATTTTAACTCTTGACAAGTGAAAGAAACAAGTATATACTGTTTTTGCTGATTCTATAAAAGAGGAATTAGACTATACCAATTTAAGGAGAAAGCACAGCTTGCCTGTGTCGTATATACTATGTGTGGAATTGTTGGTGTTGTTGGAAACACAAATGCAACTGATATTTTGATTCAAGGGCTTGAAAAGCTCGAATACCGTGGCTATGATTCTGCGGGAATTTTTGTCCTAGGTGGTGCTGAAAATCACCTAGTCAAGGCTGTCGGTCGTATCGCAGAATTATCTGCTAAGACAGCTGGTGTTGAGGGTACAACTGGTATCGGACATACTCGTTGGGCGACTCACGGGAAACCAACGGAAGACAATGCTCACCCACACCGCTCTGAGACAGAACGTTTTGTCTTGGTTCACAATGGGGTCATTGAGAACTATCTTGAAATCAAGGAGGAATACCTTGCAGGACACCACTTCAAGGGGCAAACAGATACGGAAATCGCCGTTCACTTGATTGGAAAATTTGCGGAAGAAGATGGCTTGTCAGTTCTTGAAGCCTTCAAAAAAGCTCTTCACATCATCCGTGGTTCTTATGCCTTTGCCTTGGTTGACTCACAAAATCCTGAAGTCATCTACGTAGCTAAAAATAAATCACCACTTTTGATTGGTCTTGGTGAAGGTTATAACATGGTCTGCTCAGATGCTATGGCTATGATTCGTGAGACCAACCAATATATGGAAATTCATGACCAAGAGTTAGTAATCGTCAAGGCTGATAGTGTGGAAGTTCAAGACTATGATGGCAACAGTCGTGAGCGTGCTAGTTACACTGCTGAGCTAGACTTGTCAGATATCGGTAAGGGAACTTATCCTTACTACATGCTCAAGGAAATCGATGAGCAACCAACAGTGATGCGTAAGTTGATCCAAGCCTACACAGATGAGGCTGGTCAAGTTGTCGTAGACCCAGCTATCATCAAGGCTGTTCAAGACGCAGACCGTATCTACATCCTTGCAGCTGGGACATCTTACCACGCAGGATTTGCTTCTAAGAAAATGTTGGAAGAATTGACAGATACGCCAGTTGAACTTGGAATCTCATCTGAGTGGGGCTACGGCATGCCACTTCTCAGCAAGAAACCACTTTTCATCTTTATCAGCCAGTCTGGTGAAACAGCGGACAGCCGTCAGGTTTTGGTCAAGGCTAATGAAATGGGAATCCCAAGCTTGACAGTGACAAATGTACCAGGCTCAACTCTTTCACGTGAAGCCAACCATACCATGCTTCTTCACGCAGGTCCTGAAATTGCTGTGGCATCAACTAAAGCCTATACAGCACAAATCGCAGCCCTTGCCTTCCTGGCAAAAGCAGTCGGAGAAGCAAATGGCAATGCTAAAGCGCAAGCCTTTGACCTGGTTCATGAGTTGTCAATCGTAGCTCAGTCTATCGAATCAACTCTTTCAGAGAAAGAAACCATCGAAGCCAAGGTTCGTGAGCTTCTTGGAACAACTCGCAATGCCTTTTATATTGGGCGTGGTCAAGATTACTACGTAGCTATGGAAGCAAGCCTTAAACTCAAAGAGATTTCTTACATCCAGTGTGAAGGCTTTGCGGCAGGAGAACTCAAGCACGGAACCATTGCCTTGATTGAAGAAGGAACACCTGTCTTGGCACTCTTGTCAGATCCAGTCCTTGCCAACCATACTCGTGGAAATATCCAAGAGGTCGCAGCCCGTGGTGCCAAGGTTCTCACTATTGCAGAAGAAAATGTTGCCAAGGATACAGACGACATCGTGCTTACGACTGTACACCCTTACCTCTCACCAATTTCAATGGTTGTGCCAACGCAATTAGTCGCTTACTTTGCAACACTCCACCGTGGTCTTGATGTGGACAAACCACGTAACCTTGCTAAATCAGTAACGGTAGAATAAGCTAAAAAAGTCTAGTTATCTAGGCTTTTTCTTGTGAGCAAATGGGTTGCTTGTACTCATGATTCGTGTTATACTCTTCGAAAGTCTCTTCAAATCACGTCAGCTTCACCTTGCCGTAGGTATGGTTACTGACTTCGTCAGTTCTATCCACAACCTCAAAACACTGTTTTGAGCAGCCTGCGGCTAGCTTCCTAGTTTGCTCTTTGATTTTCATTGAGTATTAGAATAATTTTTCAAATTGAAGGACAGAAATAGACAAGGATAATGGATATGGTAGAATTGGGAATTTCAACATTTGGGGAAACAACGGAGCTTGAAGGGACTGGACAGACTTACAGTCATGCTGAACGCATTCGTCAGTTGGTGGCAGAGATTGAATTGGCTGACAAAGTTGGTTTGGACGTGTATGGGATTGGTGAGCATCATCGGGAAGACTTTGCGGTATCAGCCCCAGAGATTGTTCTGGCCGCTGGGGCAGTTAATACCAAGAAAATCCGTTTGACCAGTGCAGTCAGCATTCTCTCGAGCATGGACCCTATTCGTTTGTTCCAACAGTATGCCACTATCGATGCTTTGTCAAATGGACGTGCGGAGATTATGGCTGGAAGGGGGTCTTTCACGGAATCTTTTCCCTTGTTTGGATATGATTTGAAAGACTACGAAGCCCTTTTTGATGAGAAATTAGACTTGATCCAGTTAGTCAATGAGAAGACCAGGATAGACTGGCAAGGGCGATTGACCCAAACAATCTCTGGCAAGGAAGTTTATCCTCGTCCAGTTCAGGACAAATTACCCTTGTGGATAGCGACAGGTGGCCATGTCGAATCAACAGTGAAGATTGCTCAGGCAGGTCTACCGATTGTCTATGCCATTATTGGTGGGAATCCGCGTTATTTTAAAAAGTTGATTCAGGCTTATCGTGAGATTGGTAGCGAAGCGGGTCATACCAGTAATGAGTTAAAGGTTGGGGCTCATTCTTGGGGGTGGATTGCTGAAGATGGCGAGCAGGCTGTGAAAGATTATTTCCATCCGACCAAGCAAGTAGTGGATGCTATTTCCAAAGATCGCCCGCACTGGCAGGAATTGCGTTATGAACAATATTTAGAGCAAGTTGGACCAAATGGCGCCATGTTTGTGGGAAATCCAGATCAGGTGGCAGAAAAATTGATTCGCATGATTGAAGATCTAGGTTTGGACCGCTTCATGCTCCATCTACCGCTTGGTTCCATGCCACATGATCAGGTTCTGAGAGCTATTGAACTCTTCGGCACGCAAGTGGCTCCAAAAGTACGGGCTTATTTTGCCATGAAAGAGGCTTAATAAAAAATCCTAATCAAGTTTATTAGGACAACAAATATTGTACAAAAATCAATGAGTCTGGGACAATAGTCTCTTATGTCCCCAAAAAAAGCAACGGATTTGCCGTTGCTTTTTTGCATGGTTGCGATAGTCTTGGTAAAATAGAATTGCTTAATAAACCATTTAGAAAGGCTATCCCATGCATATTCACTATAACACAAATCAAACAACTTTACCACTAGAAATCAGTTCTTTCTTGCCACAAGACCATCTCGTCTTTACTATTGAAAAAGAGGTAAATACCTTGGAGGATTGTCATTTCCACGCCTTCTATCATGCCTTTGGTCGCCCGTCTTATCACCCTAAAATGCTTGTATCTGCTCTTCTATTTGCCTATTCACAAGGGATTTTCTCTGGACGAAAAATTGAAAAAATGATGGTTGAGAATCTGGCTATGCAGTACCTAACAGGACAGTTAGTTGTCAGCTACCGCACCATCAATCGTTTTCGAGTCGCTGAAGGGATGGAAGAACTCATTCGTAATCTTTTCATCGACCTCAATCTTCGTTTAAAAATGGAAGAATTAGTGACTTTAGATTGTCTGTTTATTGACGGGACTAAGATTGAAGCTAATGCCAACAAGTATAGTTTTGTGTGGAAGAAAGCGACAGAGAAATTCTCCGCCAAACTTCAAGAACAGATACAGATCTATTTTCAAGAAGAAATCACACCCCTTATCCATCAGGCTATTAAGCTGGATGAAGAAGAACCAATTTCTTCAGAGCAGTTGCTTGCATTCGCTCAAGTTCTTGAAGAAGAATTGGAAAAACTGAACCAGGACATTGAGGAGACACCCGTTAAAGGAAAGGATGAACGTAAAACCCAGCGTCGTAAACTCAAGAAAGTCTTGCGTAAAGTCAAGGAGGATTTTTCAGTACGTGCTGAAAAATATGAGAACTATCAGGAGACATTTGAAGGGCGTAACAGTTTTTCCAAAACCGATCCAGATGCCACTTTTATGAGAATGAAAGAAGACCATATGAAAAATGGCCAACTCAAGGCTGCTTATAATCTTCAAATCGCTACTGAAAACCAATTTGTTCTTCACTATGATGTCTTTTCAAATCCGACAGATACCAAGACTCTTCTCCCCTTCCTTGAAACCTATCCGCATGACTTGAAGACAGTTGTCGCAGATGCTGGATATGGAAGTGAAGAGAACCTCCTTCGTTTAGATGAAAAGCAGGTAAACCATCTGATTAAATATGCCGTGTTTGATAAGGAACAAAAGAGAAGGTATAAACAGTCAGCTAAAAACTTATCGAATTGGCACTATAATGACAAGGAGGATAGCTACACACATCCTGATGGCTGGTGCTATCGTTTTCACCATATCAAACATCAGAAAACACAGACGGACTTTCAACAGGAAATCAAGGTTTACTATGCTGATGAACCTAAATCAGCCCCTCGAAAGGGACTGTATATGAACGAACGCTATCAAAACTTGAAAGCTAAAGAATGTCAGGCGCTTTTATCTCCTGAAGGTAGACAGATTTTCGCTCAACGTAAGATTGATGTGGAACCTGTCTTTGGGCAGATAAAGGCTTGTTTGGGTTACAAGAGATCTAATCTGAGGGGCAAGCGTCAAGTGAGAATTGACATGGGATTGGTACTTATGGCTAATAACCTCTTAAAATACAATAAGAGAACGACTCAAAATTAAAAAGCTAGAGTTCCACAATTGAAAATCTCTAGCTTTTTTGTGGTCGAGAACTATTTTGTCTCAGGCTCATTGTTCTATAGGAGGGCTAGTTTAGTTCTCTTTTTTGTTTTTTAGCAAGAACCTGAGATCTAGGAGCGCAAGGAGACTAATTCCTGCAAACAGGAGTTTGTGATCGTTGAGCTTCCTGTATTTGGATTGGCTATATCTAGCTATGCAAAGGTTATACAGTAGCAGTTTTAGCTAACCCATTCACCGTTTTCATTGACCAAATAGCCTTCAACTCTTGTATTAACTGCAAGTTTACCTGATGAATCAACATAGTACCATTTGCCAGAAACTTCAAACCATTGATTTTCTTTCATAGCTCCTGATGGCTCAAGATAGTACCAAGTATCTCCATCCTTAACCCAACCGGTTGACATAGAGCCGTTACTATTTAGGAAGTACCAAACATTGCCATCTTTTACCCAACCAGTTACCATAGAGCCATCATCTTTTAGATAATACCAAGTATCTCCATCTTTCACCCAACCAGTAGCTAGAGAACCGTCTGCTTTATGGAAATACCAGATGCCATTTTCTTGTTTCCAACTAGCTTTAGTTGTCTGATTTGGAGTTTCCGATTTCTTATTTGTATAAGCTGGGGTGTAGGAAGTTACAATAGCTTGTGTAGAAGTAGCTGGAAGTGATTGAGTATTACTGTCCTTATGTGGCTTCTCAGCTTGTGAACCAGTTGTAGCTTGGCTAGGTTTATTTTCTGCATCAGCTACTGTTGCAGATGGTTTAGTAGAATCAGGTTTAGTTTGTGGAGCTGGATCTTGATGTGCAGGGTGAGAAGCTTCATTTTGATGTTCAGGCTTGGAAGGGCTTGAGTCTGGTTTCTCTTCTGCAGTTGACTCATGGTTAGTTCCATTTTGAGAGACTCGAAGAACAGTAGCTGTAAGGGCATTTAATTTCAAGCCTTTTTCAGTCCATTCAAGTCCTTGAGGGTTGGCAATTCCGACTGGCCCTGCTTGGTTTTCATCTGCCAAAACTTCAGCATTTCTGAGGTGGGCAAAGGCAGTTCCCAAATTAAATTCGCGGGCTTTTTCATCCGCATTGACAAAGACTGCGTAGATATCACCGTTTGGAGCAGTAATTTGGTAGCCAATTACTACATCCTCTTTTTCTACACCATTTTGACCTGGGACAGTGATGAGGTGGACACGGTCTTTGATATCTTGGAGACTTTTAAGTCGGAAGGCATCTGTAGATTGACGAAGGGCAATCAAACCTTTCATATAGTCACGGCTCTTGACATTTTCAGGATATGCTTTTCCATCTGTAGCCTTAGTCCAGTCAAACTTGTTAATAGCATCACTCGAATCGTAAGAGTCATGGATGAAGTAAGGATAGTCAAATGGATTGCCATCCTTATCACGCAACAAGTGAGATTTGTTTGGTTGTTTATCCTCTGCTACTGGAGTCTTGTAGGCCGGGTCACGGAATTGTTTGGTACGCCCGTATTCCTGACCAGAGTGGATAAACGGAGTTCCTTGAGCTGTCAAGACCATGAGGTTTCCAAGTCGCAAACGACGGTGGATTTCAGCATAGTTCTCAGCCTTGCTTGGGTCTTTTTTGATAGACTGGGCAATGATGTCAAAGAGGGTCAAGTTATCATGGGCTGCGATGTATTGGATGACATCTCCAGGACTGTCTGCTTCAAAGTTGGTTGGTTGAGCAATGAGATTTTTGAAGACAGTGTTGACATCACGCTTGCCACCTGTGATAAAGGCAGGTTGACCTTCGTTTGGATAACCAGATTTGAGGTTGTTACGGATGTCATCTGAAAAGACAGCGACAGTATCGGTATGTTTCATCCAATCTTGGTCAGCAGCTTTAGTAGGCATATTTTCATCACCAGCATAGGTTCTCCAACCTTCACCCAGCATGATGAGGTTTGGATTGAGGGCGCGTGCAGCCTTGTAAGCTTCTTCGATAGAAGCGGCGTCATGGTCTCCCATCATATCGAAGCGGAAGCCATCCACTTTGTAGGTATCAACTAGATATTTGATAGAATCAACTAGTAGGCGTTTGGTCATATGGTGGGTTGTCCCTAAACGTCCACCACCAAAGCTAGTGCGAGGTATCCCATCAGCATCCATAAAGTGGTAGTAGTTTGGCTCTAAATCTTCAAAGATATCGACTTTGGCTGTATGGTTGTAAACTACGTCCAGGATAGCTCCCATGCCACGTTTGTGGATCTCATTGATGAGGTTTTTAAACTCTGCGATTCGTTTTTCTGGATTTTTAGGATCGCTTGAATACATACCAGTCAAGGAGAAGTAGTTTTGAGGATCATATCCCCAGTTGTAGTTGCTGTTGCTTGAAGCATAGTCAGACAAGCGTTCATGATTTTTTAATTCATTGACAAAGTAGTAAGACAAGACTGGAAGGAGCTGGATGTGGGTCACACCCAAGTCTTTGAGGTAGTCTAGTTTTTCAATAAAGGCTTCAAAGGTACCAAATGGTTTGGTCAAGTCTTTTGCAATGGCAGGATCTGAAGTGAAGTCACGCACATGAGCTTCGTAGATAACGGCATCTTCACGAGTCTTGAAGTTGTGAATCTTACCATAAGTTAAGTCTTGCGGTCCTAGTTTGGCTGGATCTACAAAGGCAGCTTTAGCCACTTTATGGGCATCGTCTGTTTTTGCAAGATCGCTGTTCCAAGCAGCGAGAGATTTAGCGTAAGGATCGAGTGCAAGAACAGTTTTCCCTTGACGCTCGATTTGGTATTGATAATAGTATCCAGTGAAATCTTTGATGCCTAATTTGTTTGTGCTATCTAGAGTTTGTTTCCAAGTTCCTCTTTCCCCTTTTTCAAGAGCGACAGTTCCAACTACTTTTTCAGGGTCATTCTTGTCGTAGACAACAACAGAAACCTTATCAGCACTTGGTGACCAAAGGGTCAAATCAACTTGTTTTCCTTCTTCTTTTAAGTCAGCTCCAAGTTTGCCATCATAGCTGTAAGTCTCATCTTTAAGACGCCAGCTTGTTTTGGTAGTGAAGTGGTCGGAATTGTAGCTAACAGTATAGGGATGTTTTGTGTCAGAGAAATCTCCGCTGTAGGTCACTTTCTTACCAGCTTCATCGATTGCAACATCGGTGATAGTTACTTTGTTTCCTAGGTGATTAGTGATGTTGGAGTGTTTGAGGATATCCTCTTTTTTAGCACCAACAAGTGTTGAAAAACTACTTTCAATGCTAGACGTTCCTACGTGTTGGGCACCTGTCATACGGATATCATGAACATAGTATGGATTTGTGTAAATCGATTCATCATCGTCTTTTAGGAAAATTTGGCTATGATTTTTCAAATCTGTGAACTTATAATCTTCTTTACGGATTTTCACGTCGTCTCCTTGTTTGCTCTCATCTAGTAATAAAAAGCCGAATTCTTTGGCGGCATCCTTAAGAGGGATGTCGATATAGCGACCATATTTGCCTGTAGCCGTAAAGTCTGTTCCGTCAGGCCATTGAGCGCTACTTGGATTTTTCACATCTCCCCAGTACCAGAGAGATTTCTTGTCATAGTTGCCATCCGTGCGGTAGTAGTTGACGCGAACAGTTCCTGCAGGTTGTGGTTCGTAAGAGAAAACCTTATAATCTTGGTCCAACCAAGCCTCGTTCATTTTTGGAACTAGTTTTTCTACAGATTTATCGCCGGTTAGATTTTTTCCAGCTGTATTGTTGATGAGGAAGCTAATTTTCTTGGCTTGTTCTCCCTTTAATTTGACATCTAGATAGTAGCCGTAGTCATCTTTCTTGGCATCCTTAAAGGACAAGGCTCCGTTAGGCCAGTTTTCAGAAGGCTTTTCAACATCATCCCAAGTCCAAAGTCCTTGAGCATCCTTGTTTTCTTCAGGAAGTTTTTTGACATGGATACGGAAGTAGTTGTCTTCGATTGGCTCTTCTGCCTTAGTTTCAGTTGCTACTGGACTGGTAGAAGTAGTTGGCTCACTTGAACGATCTTGTCCGGTTTGCGGTGCTGAATCGGCTGGGCTTGCAACAGGAGTAGTTGGCTCTGTTACAGGTTTTTCTTCTTTTTTCTCTAGGGAAGCGTTCGCATTTTCAGGTAAAGAGATGTCACTTTTCTTCTTACCGGAGTTATCTACTGTATCAGTAGTTGGTTGAACAATAGTGTTCGGTGCTTCTGTACTAGCTGTTGTACTTTCGTTGGCTGAGATAGTTGGCGTAGCCATAGCAAGTAGGACAAGGCTTGCTCCAATAAGGACAGAACCAGTTCCATTTTTGAGGGAACGGATGCTGTAGACCATTTTTTTCTCAGTTTGAGCTGGTGTTTTTCTCATAATGATTCTCCAATCAATAAATTTCTATATCAGTATAGCATGTAGTAAAACAAGATGCAAGCGTTTTCTTTGATTTGTCAAAGAAATTCTTACTTTTGAGAAGTTTTCCGTACTATTTTATATATCAGTATAAATAATGGAAATAATACTCAATGAAAATCAAAGAGCAAACTAGGAAACTAGCCGCAGGCTGTACTTGAGTACGGCAAGGCGACGTTGACAGTATAAAAATGTCACATAAGACAAGACGTATTATTAGGAAGATGATGTGTTTTCAGCTATTTTTATTCAGAAATTGATTTCTAATATTTCTTTAAAAAGTTCATCTAGCGAAACTATAAATAGGAAGAGAAAAAGCTAGCGCTTCTCAAGTTTTATCTAGTTTCCAAACTATAGTATTTACTGGAAATCTAAAGAAAATATCAGAAAAATTCAGCAAACGTTTTCTTCTTATTTTCTTGACTTTTTTGCTGGTTTGTGCTTGACTTTTGCTTGAAATTTGATAGACTATAGACAAATAGGAAAACGTATTCATTTAAAAACGGAGGAATAAGGAATGAATCAAGAAAAACGTTTGCATCGCTTTGTCAAAAAGTGTGGACTCGGTGTGTGTAGTGCTGTTGTTGCGGCCTTTTTATTGAACGCTCAGGGAGTAGCTTTGGCTACAGAGCAAGGGAATCGTCCGGTTGAGACAGAAAACATCGCTCGTGGAAAACAAGCTAGTCAAAGCTCTACTGCTTATGGAGGAGCTGCTACACGAGCAGTGGATGGTAATGTTGATAGTGACTATGGGCACCATTCTGTAACGCATACAAACTTTGAAGACAATGCTTGGTGGCAAGTCGATCTTGGAAAAACAGAGAATGTTGGAAAAGTTAAACTTTACAATCGTGGAGATGGGAATGTAGCTAATCGTCTTTCTAATTTTGATGTTGTTTTGTTAAATGAAGCAAAACAAGAAGTTGCTCGTCAACACTTTGATAGTTTGAATGGGAAGGCAGAACTTGAAGTTTTCTTCACAGCCAAAGGCGCTCGTTATGTAAAAGTGGAGTTGAAAACTAAAAATACCCCATTGAGCTTGGCAGAAGTGGAAGTATTCCGTTCAGCAACAACTCAAGTTGGACAGGATAGAACTGCACCAGTAGTAGATCAAACATCAGCATTGAAAGACTACCTTTTTGGTTTAGCTTATAATCCTTTGGATATTTTAACTCGCAAGGGAGAAACCTTAGAAAATCGCTACAACACAAGTGCTAAGGAACAAAATGGAGAGTTTGTCGTTGTAGAAAAAATCAAGAAAACCCTCTCTACAGGCACAGCAGATGTTTCCATCAATGGAAATCAAAATGTCTTCCTAGGTGGCTTGTATAAGGCAAACCAAAATCTGCTAGAAAATCAGCCAGAATTGATTAGTCTTGCCCGTGCAAAGGGGACAGTCAGCGTCGATTTACCTGGTATGATTCAGTCTGACAGCCGAATTGAAGCAGATCCTACAACTAGTGGTATGCAGTCTGCGATGAATACCTTGGTTGAAAGATGGACAAAGAATTACTCATCTAGCCATTCCGTTCCTGCCCGTGTTCAGTATGAATCAACTACAGCCTATAGCATGAACCAATTGAAAGCAAAATTTGGTGCAGACTTTGAAAAAGCAGGCGCACCGCTCAAGATCGACTTTGAGGCTGTGCAAAAGGGTGAAAAGCAAATTGAAGTTGTAAACTTTAAACAAATCTACTATACAGCGACATTTGATGCACCGACCAATCCAGCAGCTGTATTTGACAAGAGTGTGACACCTGAAGATTTAAAACAAAGAGGCGTTGATTCACAAACTCCACCTGTATATGTATCAAACGTTTCTTACGGACGTCAAATCTATGTTAAGTTTGAGTCAACAAGTAAGTCTACTGAATTAAAAGCAGCTATCAATGCGGTTATCAAAGGCGCAACAATTGCTCCAAATTCTGAATGGAGCCGTCTATTGAAGAATACTTCTGTAACAGCGGTAATTGTAGGAGGTAATGCTAGCGGTGCCGCCAAAGTTGTCACAGGAACAGTCGAAAACTTGAAGGAACTCATCAGAGAAGGAGCTAACTTTAGCGCTCAAAGTCCAGCTGTGCCAATCTCATATAAGACTGCCTTCCTAAAAGATAATGCCCAAGCAACTTTACAAAATAGTACAGACTATATCGAAACGAAGGTTACTTCTTACAAAAATGGCTTCTTGAAACTTCATCATAAGGGTGCTTATGTTGCGCGTTACTACATCTATTGGGATGAAATTACATATGATGAACAAGGAAATCCAGAAATCCGTTCACGTCAATGGGAAGATAACGGAAAAAACAGAACTTCAGGCTTCCAAACAGAGATTCAATTTAAAGGAAATGTCCGTAATCTTCGCATCAAGGTTCAAGAAAAGACGGGTCTTGTATGGGAACCATGGCGTACAGTTTACAACCGCACAGACTTACCACTAGTACAACAGCGTACAATTACACATTGGGGAACAACTCTAAACCCTAAAGTTGATGAAAAAATTGTGAATGAGTAACGATTTGATTTACTTGATTCGATAGTAAATAGTGAAGAGGAGGAACTTCGATTTCTCCTCTTTTATGATTGACTTTTGAGAGAATGAAAAGGGTAACTTCTATAGCAGATTGAAACTAGAATAGTACGTTGTTGCTATTAAAACATTTCTAGAAATTAAGTTGACTTTCTCAATAGATTTGTTCATGTCTTATTTCAATTCAATATAAAACTAACTTCCAGTTTTCCACAACCTAGCCTTTAGTATGAGAAAAACGCGTTGTTACAGACATAAGGAGCTTTTTGAGAAGTGTGCAATCCGTGCAATCAGATTTGACGGATGTTGGATGCATGATGCGATTGTGCTTAATTTCCTTTGAAATCGTTGACGGGCCTTTTCCCATATTCTCAACGATGGAACGGAAAGTCTCATACTTAATTCCACCATAAAAATCCGTTTTAGACTAATTTCCACTTCGGTCAGGCAAGTGGAAGTTACGTTGAGAAGTTACCCAGAGCTAAAATTAACAATAAAAAAGAAAAATATCTTGACAACTAGTGGAAAATTTTGTTACAATAATAGACGGTACTTTTTACTTTTGGTCTCTCAAGAGTGTACAGGGACGTGCTGACAAATGTTGCAAAAGTACACACAGATGATAGCTGTCACCAAGTGTATCATCACCAAAAATAAAAAAACACAGGAGAATGTAGATGCCTACAATTAACCAATTGGTTCGCAAACCGCGTAAATCAAAAGTAGAAAAATCTAAATCACCAGCTTTGAACGTTGGTTATAACAGTCATAAAAAAGTTCAAACAAACGTTTCTTCACCACAAAAACGTGGTGTTGCAACTCGTGTTGGAACAATGACACCTAAAAAACCTAACTCAGCCCTTCGTAAATTCGCTCGTGTACGTTTGAGCAACCTTATCGAAGTTACTGCCTACATCCCAGGTATCGGACACAACTTGCAAGAGCACAGCGTGGTGCTTCTTCGTGGTGGACGTGTAAAAGACCTTCCAGGGGTACGTTACCATATCGTCCGTGGTGCACTTGATACTGCAGGTGTTAACGATCGTAAACAAGGCCGTTCTAAATACGGTACTAAACGTCCAAAAGCATAAGGAAAGGGGATAAAGAGAAATGAGTCGTAAAAATAGAGCTCCAAAACGTGACGTATTGCCAGATCCGCTTTACAATTCACAACTAGTTACTCGTCTTATCAACCGCGTTATGCTTGACGGTAAACGTGGTACAGCTGCTTCAATCGTTTACGGTGCCTTTGAGCAAATCAAAGAAGCTACTGGTAACGATGCACTTGAAGTATTTGAAACAGCTATGGAAAACATCATGCCTGTACTTGAAGTACGTGCACGTCGTGTTGGTGGTTCTAACTACCAAGTCCCAGTTGAAGTTCGTCCAGAACGTCGTACAACACTTGGACTTCGTTGGTTGGTAACAATCGCTCGTCTTCGTGGTGAACACACAATGCAAGACCGTCTTGCAAAAGAAATCTTGGATGCTGCTAACAACACTGGTGCAGCTGTTAAGAAACGTGAAGACACTCACCGTATGGCTGAAGCTAACCGTGCATTCGCACACTTCCGTTGGTAAGATTAAGATACTAAGGGCGTTAAAAAAGCGACTGAAAATTAGGAAGCTTGACGAAGAATCGAAGATTCTAGGAGAGCTTATCTATTTTCCAAGCTTTTAGCCTGGGTTCAAATTAGCTAAATCGATTAGTATTAGCTATAACTCAACTTACCATCTCGTAAGTTGAAACCAACAATAGCATGAAAACATTGAGAACGGGTAGGTCCTGCCTATCCGTTTTTATTAAAATCGTGTTATAATAGAATAGAAATCAAAAATAAATAGGAGAAACAAACCTCATGGCACGCGAATTTTCACTTGAAAAAACTCGTAATATCGGTATCATGGCTCACGTCGATGCTGGTAAAACAACTACAACTGAGCGTATCCTTTACTACACTGGTAAAATCCACAAAATCGGTGAAACTCACGAAGGTGCGTCACAAATGGACTGGATGGAGCAAGAGCAAGAGCGTGGTATCACTATCACATCTGCTGCGACAACAGCTCAATGGAACAACCACCGCGTAAACATCATCGACACACCAGGACACGT
The DNA here is from genome assembly GCF_013277195.1 of Streptococcus sp. 2579. NCBI lineage: Bacteria > Bacillati > Bacillota > Bacilli > Lactobacillales > Streptococcaceae > Streptococcus > Streptococcus sp. 2579. The sequence continues at coordinate 22,718 of NZ_VMMM01000007.1, read as the reverse complement.
GGACTTCACTATCGAAGTACAACGTTCTCTTCGTGTATTGGACGGTGCGGTTACAGTTCTTGACTCACAATCAGGTGTTGAGCCTCAAACTGAAACAGTTTGGCGTCAAGCAACTGAGTATGGAGTTCCACGTATCGTATTTGCCAACAAAATGGACAAAATCGGTGCTGACTTCCTTTACTCTGTAAGCACACTTCACGATCGTCTTCAAGCAAATGCACACCCAATCCAATTGCCAATCGGTTCTGAAGATGACTTCCGTGGTATCATCGACTTGATCAAGATGAAAGCTGAAATCTATACGAACGACCTTGGTACAGATATCCTTGAAGAAGATATTCCAGCTGAATACCTTGACCAAGCACAAGAATACCGTGAAAAATTGATCGAAGCAGTTGCTGAAACTGACGAAGAATTGATGATGAAATACCTCGAAGGTGAAGAAATCACTAACGAAGAATTGAAAGCTGGTATCCGTAAAGCGACTATCAACGTTGAATTCTTCCCAGTATTGTGTGGTTCTGCCTTCAAGAATAAAGGTGTTCAATTGATGCTTGATGCGGTTATTGACTACCTTCCAAGCCCACTTGACATCCCAGCTATCAAAGGTATTAACCCAGATACAGATGCTGAAGAAACTCGTCCAGCATCTGATGAAGAGCCATTTGCAGCTCTTGCCTTCAAGATCATGACTGACCCATTCGTAGGTCGTTTGACATTCTTCCGTGTTTACTCAGGTGTTCTTCAATCAGGTTCATACGTATTGAACACTTCTAAAGGTAAACGTGAACGTATCGGACGTATCCTTCAAATGCACGCTAACAGCCGTCAAGAAATTGACACTGTTTACTCAGGTGATATCGCTGCTGCCGTTGGTTTGAAAGATACTACAACTGGTGACTCATTGACAGATGAAAAAGCTAAAATCATCCTTGAGTCAATCAACGTTCCAGAACCAGTTATCCAATTGATGGTTGAGCCAAAATCTAAAGCTGACCAAGACAAGATGGGTATTGCCCTTCAAAAATTGGCTGAAGAAGATCCAACATTCCGCGTTGAAACAAACGTTGAAACTGGAGAAACAGTTATCTCAGGTATGGGTGAGCTTCACCTTGACGTCCTTGTTGACCGTATGCGTCGTGAGTTCAAAGTTGAAGCGAACGTAGGTGCTCCTCAAGTATCTTACCGTGAAACATTCCGCGCTTCTACTCAAGCACGTGGATTCTTCAAACGTCAGTCTGGTGGTAAAGGTCAATTCGGTGATGTATGGATTGAATTTACTCCAAACGAAGAAGGTAAAGGATTCGAATTCGAAAACGCAATCGTCGGTGGTGTGGTTCCTCGTGAATTTATCCCAGCGGTTGAAAAAGGTTTGGTAGAATCTATGGCTAACGGTGTTCTTGCAGGTTACCCAATGGTTGACGTTAAAGCTAAGCTTTACGATGGTTCATACCACGATGTCGACTCATCTGAAACTGCCTTCAAGATCGCAGCTTCACTTGCCCTTAAAGAAGCTGCTAAATCAGCACAACCAGCTATCCTTGAACCAATGATGCTTGTAACAATCACTGTTCCAGAAGAAAACCTCGGTGATGTTATGGGTCACGTAACTGCTCGTCGTGGACGTGTAGATGGTATGGAAGCACATGGTAACAGCCAAATCGTTCGTGCTTACGTTCCACTTGCTGAAATGTTCGGTTACGCAACAGTTCTTCGTTCTGCATCTCAAGGACGTGGTACATTCATGATGGTATTTGACCACTACGAAGATGTACCTAAGTCAGTACAAGAAGAAATTATTAAGAAAAACAAAGGTGAAGACTAATCTGTCCTCACTCTAGAAGGAAGTCACTTAGTGGCTTCCTTTTGTCTTTAGAAAATACCTCTAAATATGGTAAAATAGTAGAAGAATAATGTGAGGAAAATGAATGTCAAATAGTTTTGAAATTTTGATGAATCAATTGGGGATGCCTGCTGAAATGAGACAGGCTCCTGTTTTATCACAGGCTGATATTGAGCGAGTTGTGGTTCATAAAATTAGTAAGGTATGGGAGTTTCATTTCGTATTTTCTAATATTTTACCGATTGAAATCTTTTTAGAATTAAAGAAAGGTTTGAGTGAGGAATTTTCTAAGACAGGCAATAAAGCTGTTTTTGAAATCAAGACTCTGTCTCAAGATTTTTCAAACCAACTCTTGCAGGCCTATTATAGAGAGGCTTTTTCTGACGGGCCATGTGCTAGTCAAGGTTTTAAGTCCCTTTATCAAAATTTGCAAGTTCGTGCGGAGGGCAATCAACTCTTTATTGAAGGCTCTGAGGCGATTGATAAGGAACACTTTAAGAAAAATCATCTTCCTAATTTAGCGAAACAACTTGAAAAGTTTGGTTTTCCAACTTTTAATTGTCAAGTCGAGAAGAATGATGTCCTGACCCAAGAGCAGGAAGAGGCCTTTCATGCTGAAAATAAGCAGATTGTTCAAGCTGCCAATGAGGAAGCGCTCCGTGCTATGGAACAACTGGAACAGATGGCACCACCTCCAGCAGAAGACAAACCATCCTTTGATTTTCAAGCTAAAAAAGCTGCAGCTAAACCGAAGCTGGATAAGGCAGAGATTACTCCTATGATCGAAGTGACGACGGAGGAAAATCGTCTGGTCTTTGAAGGGGTTGTTTTTGATGTGGAGCAAAAAGTGACCAGAACAGGGCGCGTTTTGATCAACTTTAAAATGACCGACTATACTTCCAGTTTTTCGATGCAAAAGTGGGTTAAGAACGAGGAAGAGGCCCAGAAGTTTGACCTAATTAAGAAAAATTCTTGGCTCCGAGTGCGTGGGAATGTGGAGATGAATAACTTCACACGCGATTTGACTATGAATGTGCAGGATGTGCAGGAAGTTGTTCACTATGAGCGGAAGGATTTGATGCCAGAAGGAGAACGGCGGGTTGAGTTTCATGCTCATACTAATATGTCGACCATGGATGCTCTACCAGAGGTTGAAGAAATCGTTGCGACAGCTGCTAAGTGGGGACACAAGGCGATTGCTATCACGGACCACGGGAATGTTCAATCCTTCCCACACGGCTATAAGGCGGCTAAGAAAGCGGGAATCCAGCTAATCTATGGAATGGAAGCCAATATCGTGGAGGACCGTGTCCCTATCGTCTATAACGAAGTGGAGATGGACTTGTCGGAAGCAACCTACGTGGTCTTTGACGTGGAAACGACGGGGCTTTCAGCTATCTATAATGATTTGATTCAGGTTGCGGCCTCTAAGATGTACAAGGGGAATGTTATTGCCGAATTTGATGAATTTATCAATCCTGGGCATCCCTTGTCAGCTTTTACTACTGAGTTGACTGGAATTACAGATGACCATGTCAAAAATGCCAAACCACTGGAACAAGTTTTGCAAGAATTCCAAGAATTCTGCAAAGATACGGTCTTAGTTGCCCACAATGCGACCTTTGACGTTGGATTTATGAATGCCAACTATGAGCGTCATGGTCTGCCAAAGATTAGTCAGCCAGTTATTGATACACTTGAGTTTGCTAGAAATCTCTATCCTGAGTATAAACGTCATGGTTTGGGGCCTTTGACCAAGCGTTTTGGTGTGGCCTTAGAACATCACCACATGGCCAACTACGATGCGGAAGCTACAGGTCGCCTGCTTTTCATCTTTATCAAAGAGGTAGCAGAAAAACATGGTGTGACCGATTTAGCTAGACTTAACATTGATTTGATTAGTCCAGATTCTTATAAAAAAGCTCGGATTAAGCATGCGACCATTTATGTCAAGAATCAGGTAGGTTTAAAAAATATCTTTAAACTGGTTTCTTTGTCCAATACTAAGTACTTTGAAGGGGTGCCACGGATTCCGAGAACGGTTTTAGATGCCCATCGGGAAGGTTTGATTTTAGGTTCAGCTTGCTCTGAAGGTGAAGTTTTTGATGCAGTCGTTTCCCAAGGTGTGGATGCGGCGGTTGAGGTGGCCAAGTATTATGACTTTATCGAGGTCATGCCACCAGCTATCTATGCTCCCTTGATTGCTAAGGAGCAGGTCAAGGATATGGAAGAACTCCAGACCATTATCAAGAGTTTGATAGAGGTCGGCGACCGTCTTGGCAAGCCCGTTTTGGCTACGGGAAATGTCCACTATATCGAACCAGAAGAAGAAATTTACCGTGAAATTATCGTCCGTAGTTTGGGACAGGGGGCGATGATTAACCGAACTATCGGTCATGGTGAACATGCTCAACCAGCACCTCTTCCCAAGGTTCATTTTAGAACGACCAATGAAATGTTAGATGAATTTGCCTTTTTGGGAGAAGAACTAGCTCGTAAACTGGTTATTGAAAACACCAATGCCTTGGCAGAAATCTTTGAACCCGTTGAGGTTGTTAAGGGGGACTTGTACACGCCTTTCATCGAGAAGGCTGAAGAAACAATCGCTGAGTTGACCTATAAGAAAGCTTTTGAGATTTATGGAAATCCACTGCCAGATATTGTCGATTTGCGGATTGAAAAAGAACTGACTTCCATTCTGGGGAATGGATTTGCTGTGATTTATCTGGCATCGCAGATGCTGGTGCAACGTTCCAATGAACGGGGTTACTTGGTTGGTTCTCGTGGATCTGTCGGATCTAGTTTCGTTGCGACCATGATTGGGATTACCGAAGTCAATCCTCTCTCTCCTCACTATGTCTGTGGTCAGTGTCAGTACAGTGAGTTTATCACAGATGGTTCTTATGGTTCAGGTTTTGATATGCCCAATAAGGACTGTCCAAACTGTGGTCATAAACTCAGCAAAAACGGACAGGATATTCCTTTCGAGACCTTCCTTGGTTTTGATGGAGACAAGGTGCCCGATATTGACTTGAACTTCTCGGGAGAAGATCAGCCTAGTGCTCACTTGGATGTGCGTGATATCTTTGGTGAGGAATATGCCTTCCGTGCAGGAACGGTTGGTACGGTAGCTGCCAAGACTGCCTATGGATTTGTCAAGGGTTACGAGCGAGATTATGGCAAGTTTTATCGTGATGCAGAGGTAGAACGCCTCGCTCAAGGTGCAGCTGGTGTCAAGCGGACGACAGGCCAACACCCGGGGGGAATCGTTGTTATTCCGAACTACATGGATGTCTATGATTTCACGCCTGTTCAGTATCCAGCGGATGACGTGACGGCTGAATGGCAGACCACTCACTTTAACTTCCATGATATAGACGAGAACGTCCTCAAACTCGATGTACTGGGACATGATGATCCGACCATGATTCGAAAACTCCAGGATTTGTCAGGGATTGATCCTAATGAAATTCCTATGGATGATGAAGGTGTGATGGCCCTCTTTTCAGGGACTGATGTGCTAGGGGTGACTCCTGAGCAAATCGGAACACCGACGGGTATGCTGGGGATTCCAGAGTTTGGGACCAACTTTGTACGTGGAATGGTAGACGAGACCCATCCGACAACTTTTGCAGAATTGCTTCAGTTGTCAGGGTTGTCCCACGGTACCGACGTTTGGCTGGGCAATGCTCAAGATCTGATTAAGCAAGGAATAGCAGACCTATCGACTGTTATCGGTTGTCGGGACGATATCATGGTTTACCTCATGCATGCTGGTCTAGAACCTAAGATGGCCTTTACCATTATGGAACGGGTACGTAAGGGCTTGTGGCTCAAGATTTCCGAAGAGGAGCGAAATGGCTACATCGAAGCCATGAAGGCTAATAAGGTGCCAGAGTGGTATATCGAGTCCTGTGGGAAAATTAAGTACATGTTCCCTAAAGCCCATGCGGCAGCCTACGTTATGATGGCCTTGCGTGTAGCTTACTTCAAGGTTCACCATCCCATTTATTATTACTGTGCTTACTTCTCCATTCGTGCCAAGGCTTTTGATATTAAGACCATGGGGGCGGGCTTGGATGCTATCAAGCGCAGAATGGAAGAAATCTCTGAAAAACGGAAGAACAATGAAGCCTCTAATGTGGAAATTGATCTTTATACAACTCTTGAGATTGTCAATGAGATGTGGGAGCGTGGTTTCAAGTTTGGAAAACTCGATCTCTACCGTAGTCAGGCGACAGAGTTCCTTATCGATGGGGATACCCTCATTCCGCCATTTGTAGCAATGGATGGTCTGGGAGAGAACGTTGCCAAGCAGTTGGTGCGAGCGCGTGAAGAGGGAGAATTCCTCTCTAAAACAGAATTGCGCAAGCGTGGTGGGCTCTCATCAACCTTGGTTGAAAAGATGGATGAAATGGGGATTCTGGGCAATATGCCAGAGGATAACCAGCTCAGTTTGTTTGATGAGTTGTTTTAAAAAAATTGTTTAATCATCTATTCAAAGAGGCTAACGTATATCTAATAGATTTACATTAGCCTTCTTTTTTGTTAAAATAGTCTATAGAAAGAGGGTGAGAGTATGTCAAAGACGAGCATGAGTATCCGTTTGGATAGTGAGGTCAAGGAGCAGGCCCAACAGGTGTTTAGTAATCTGGGAATGGATATGACAACAGCTATTAATATTTTCCTTCGTCAGGCTATTCAATATCAGGGATTACCTTTTGATGTTAGACTAGACGAAAATCGGAAGTTGCTCCAAGTGTTAACGGATTTAGACCAAAATCGTAATATGAGCCAGTCTTTTGAATCAGTTTCTGACTTGATGGAGGATTTGCGTGCTTAAGATTCGTTATCATAAACAGTTTAAAAAAGATTTTAAGTTGGCTATGAAGCGTGGTTTGAAGGCAGAATTATTAGAAGAAGTTTTAAATTTTCTTGTTCAAGAAAAAGAACTTCCTGCTAGATATCGTGATCATCAATTGACGGCATCCAAGCATTTTCAAGGAGTTCGTGAATGCCATATCCAGCCAGATTGGCTTTTGGTTTATAAAGTAGACAAGGAAGAATTGATTTTAAATTTGCTTAGGACAGGAAGTCATAGTGATTTGTTTTAATAAATTTTAAGGGGGTTCTCATGAAACTAAGAATTTTTGCGGAAGATAAGCCGGCTGAGAAGGTGTTTGAGTATCAATTGGAACTTGCTGATCAGACAATTCTTCTATCAACAGCACTCTTGTCAGGTGCTATTGCTTTAGCAGGATTATTCTCTGCTTTGAAAGAAAAATAAAAATAGAAAAGAGAAAATTACATGGTTTTACCAAATTTTAAAGAAAATCTAGAAAAATATGCGAAATTGTTGGTTGCGAACGGAATTAACGTGCAACCTGGTCATACTTTGGCTCTCTCTATCGATGTGGAGCAACGTGAGTTGGCTCACTTAATCGTCAAAGAAGCTTATGCCTTGGGTGCGCATGAGGTCATCGTTCAGTGGACAGATGATGTCATTAACCGTGAGAAATTCCTCCACGCACCGATGGAGAGTCTGGACAATGTACCAGAATACAAGATTGCCGAGATGAACTATCTCTTGGAGAACAAGGCTAGCCGTCTCGGAGTTCGTTCTTCTGACCCAGGTGCTTTGAACGGTGTGGACGCTGACAAGCTTTCAGCTTCTGCTAAAGCTATGGGACTCGCTATGAAGCCAATGCGCATCGCAACGCAATCCAACAAGGTTAGTTGGACTGTAGCAGCCGCTGCTGGACTTGAGTGGGCTAAGAAAGTCTTTCCAAATGCTGCGAGCGATGAAGAAGCAGTCGATCTCCTTTGGGACCAAATCTTCAAAACTTGCCGTGTCTACGAAGCAGATCCTGTTAAGGCTTGGGAGGAACATGCAGCTATCCTCAAGAGCAAGGCCGATATGCTTAATAAGGAGCAATTTTCAGCCCTTCACTACACAGCGCCAGGGACAGATTTGACCCTTGGTTTGCCAAAGAACCACGTTTGGGAATCAGCTGGTGCTATCAATGCCCAGGGCGAAGGCTTCTTGCCAAATATGCCAACTGAAGAAGTCTTCACAGCACCTGATTTTCATCGCGCAGATGGTTATGTCACTTCTACAAAACCGCTTAGCTATAATGGAAATATCATCGAAGGCATTAAAGTAACCTTCAAGGATGGACAAATTGTGGATATCACTGCAGAAAAAGGCGATCAAGTCATGAAAGACCTTGTCTTTGAAAATGCGGGTGCGCGTGCCTTGGGTGAATGTGCCTTGGTACCAGATCCAAGCCCAATTTCTCAGTCAGGTATTACCTTCTTTAACACCCTTTTCGATGAGAATGCTTCAAACCACTTGGCTATTGGTGCAGCATATGCGACTAGCGTAGCTGGTGGAGCGGAGATGAGCGAAGAAGAGCTTGAAGCTGCGGGGCTTAACCGTTCAGATGTTCACGTAGACTTTATGATTGGTTCTAGTCAAATGGATATAGATGGTATCCGTGAGGATGGGACAAGTGTACCACTCTTCCGTAACGGAGATTGGGCAAATTAAGGAGATAATATGTTAGGAAGTATGTTCGTTGGTCTCCTAGTGGGATTTTTAGCAGGTACTCTGACTAATCGTGGAGAGCGAATGGGATGTTTTGGAAAAATGTTTCTAGGCTGGATTGGTGCCTTTATAGGGCATTTGCTTTTTGGGACTTGGGGACCAATTATATCAGGAACAGCCATTATCCCAGCGATTTTAGGAGCTATGATTGTTTTAGCTATTTTCTGGAGACGAGGAAGTTAATTTCTTAAATCTGATACTCAATGAAAATCANNGATGAAACTGACGAAGTCAGCTCAAAACACTGTTTTGAGGCTGTAGATGAAACTGACGAAGTCAGTAACATATATACGGCAAGGCGACCTTGACGCGGTTTGAAGAGATTTTTGAAGAGTATGAAACGAAAAGGAGGTTGGTCATTGTACCAGTCTCCTTTTGATATGATATAATAGTTCTATGAGATTGGATAAATTTTTAGTTGCCTGCGCTGTGGGAAGTCGGACTGAGGTCAAAAACTTGCTCAAGTCCGGGCGTGTGACGGTAAATGGTAAAAAAGAAAAATCAGCTAAATTGCAGATTGATGAAGAAAGAGATGAGATTCGCTTTGATGGGCAAGTGCTGGAGTATGAAGAGTTTGTCTACTACATGATGAACAAACCCCAAGGAGTTATTTCAGCGACTGAGGATCCCAAGCACAGAACCGTTCTGGACTTGTTGGATGACTTGGCTCGGAGCAAGGAAGTTTTCCCAGTAGGACGCTTGGATATTGACACGCATGGTCTTTTGCTCTTGACCAATGACGGCAAGCTGGCCCATGCTCTTCTTTCACCTAAGCGTCATGTGGATAAGACCTATCTGGCTCAGGTCAAGGGAATTATGACCCAAGAAGATGTGGAGATATTTGCTGAGGGTATTCCGCTCAAAGACTTTACCTGTCAGCCCGCTGGACTGGAGATTCTTTCCACAGATGCAGAAAAGAATCAGAGCCAAATCCGTGTGACTATTGCAGAAGGGAAGTTCCACCAGGTCAAACGTATGGTGGCTTACTGTGGTAAGGAAGTAGTGGACTTGCAACGTTTGACTATGGGAACGCTAGTCTTGGATGAGAACCTAGAACGAGGGGAATGGCGTCGCTTGACCAAGGAAGAATTAGAAATTCTCCGTGCTAATATTATTTAATTTAGTTTAATACTCAATGAAAATCAAAGAGCAAACTAGGAAACTAGCCGCAGGCTGTACTTGAGTACGGCAAGGCGACGTTGACGTGGTTTGAAGAGATTTTCGAAGAGTATAAATTTGAAAAAGGTGAGGGACAATGTCCTTGCCTTTTATGTTTTTTAGTTGCTTCCTTTGTGAAAAGAGTTATAATAGACTGTAGAATAAAAGGAGGAATCTATGAACGCGATTCAAAAATCATTTACTGATAAACTATTTGCCAATTATGAAGCAAATGTAAAATACCAAGCGATTGAAAATGCTGCTAGCCACAACGGAATTTTTGCAGCTCTGGAACGTCGCCAAAGCCATGTAGATAACACACCTGTTTTCTCATTGGATTTGACTAAGGACAAGGTAACTAACCAGAAAGCGTCTGGTCGTTGCTGGATGTTTGCAGCTCTTAATACCTTCCGCCACAAACTCATTTCACAATATAAATTGGAAAATTTTGAGTTGTCACAGGCTCATACATTCTTCTGGGACAAGTATGAGAAATCCAACTGGTTTTTGGAGCAAGTGATTGCGACTGCAGACCAAGACTTGACGAGCCGTAAGGTTAAATTCCTACTTCAAACACCTCAACAAGATGGTGGTCAATGGGATATGGTCGTTTCCCTCTTTGAGAAATATGGTGTAGTGCCTAAGTCAGTTTATCCTGAGTCTGTTTCATCTAGTAGCAGTCGTGAGCTAAATGCTATCCTTAATAAATTGCTTCGTCAAGATGCTCAAATCTTGCGTGATTTGCTTGTTTCTGGTGCAGATCAAGCGACTGTTCAAGCTAAGAAAGAAGACCTCTTGCAAGAAATCTTTAATTTCCTTGCTATGTCATTGGGTCTTCCGCCACGTAAATTTGACTTTGCTTATCGTGATAAGGATAATAACTACCAAAGCGAAAAGAGCATTACTCCACAAGAATTTTACAAGAAATATGTCAATCTTCCGCTAGAAGACTACGTTTCTGTTATCAATGCTCCAACTGCTGACAAGCCTTACGGTCAATCTTACACAGTTGAGATGTTGGGGAATGTGGTTGGTAGCCGTGCGGTTCGTTACATCAACGTGCCGATGGAGCGCTTGAAAGAATTGGCGATTGCCCAAATGCAAGCAGGTGAGACTGTTTGGTTTGGCTCTGATGTCGGCCAGCTCAGCAACCGCAAAGCTGGAATCCTTGCGACAGATGTTTATGACTTTGAATCAAGCATGGACATTAAACTTACTCAAGATAAGGCTGGACGTTTGGACTACAGCGAAAGCTTAATGACCCACGCTATGGTCTTGACAGGTGTTGACTTGGATGAAAATGGTAAGTCAACCAAGTGGAAGGTTGAAAACTCTTGGGGAGATAAGGTAGGTACAGATGGTTACTTTGTTGCCTCAGACGCTTGGATGGACGAATACACTTACCAAATCGTTGTCCGTAAGGAATTGCTGACAGCAGAAGAACAAGCAGCCTATGAAGCAGAACCAATTGTACTCGCACCTTGGGATCCAATGGGAGCCTTGGCAGAATAATACTCTTCGAAAATCAAATNNTACTCAAGTACAGCCTGCGGCTCGCTTCCTAGTTTGCTCTTTGATTTTCATTGAGTATAAAAGCATAGAAAAAAGGAATCAGATTTTAGAACCTGGTTCCTTTTAAGTTGCTTGATTACATGATGTGAAGAACATGTGCCACAATACCCACTGCGAAGAGTGCAAGGATAATAGTGATTGGAGATACTTTTTTCTTAAGCAAGTACATGCAAAGTAAAGTAAGGAGTAGTCCTGATAATCCAGGAATCAACATATCCAAGTTTTGTTGGAAAGTAGTAACTTTTTCCGGTGTTTGAGACAATCCTTGTCCTACTTGTGCGAATGCTTCTTGGATACCTTTAGATCCTTCTGGCAATTTATCCCAATGGATATAAGCCTTTTCATCTAGTTGAACTTTAGAAACATCGAAAGCAAATTTAATATTTACCCAGCGTTGAACAAGGACAGCAAGAATGAACATCCCAAGGATAGAAGCTCCTTTAGTGATGTCTTGAAGGATACCGCCAGACATATCTTTAGTGATTTCTGATCCAGCCTTGTATCCAACCTCTTGAACATACCACAAGAATGACATACGAATCAAGTTCCATGCAACAAAGAAGAGGAGTGGACCCAAGATATTGCCAGTAAGGGCAAGTGAAGCACCGAGAGATCCAAGGATTGGGCGTACTGTAAACCAGAATACTGGGTCACCGATACCAGCAAGAGGTCCCATCATACCGATTTTAACCCCTTGGATAGCAGCGTCATCGATTTCCACACCGTTAGCACGTTCTTCTTCAAGCGCAAGAGTAACCCCCATGATTGGAGCAGCTACGTATGGATGAGTGTTGAAGAACTCAAGGTGACGCTCAAGAGCAGCGATTTGATCTTCTTTTTTAGTATAGAGTTTTTTGATAGCTGGAATGAGTGTATAAGCCCAGCCCAAGTTTTGCATCCGTTCAAAGTTCCAAGACCCTTGTAAGAAGGTTGAACGCCACCAAACTTTTTTACGATCTGATTTAGTTAATTGAAGTTTTTCAGTCATGATGTTTTCAGTCCTTTCTTATCTTAGTAGTCTTCGAGGATATCGCCGATTGGGTCGTTAGAAGTTGCGGCACCACCACCACCATTTCCACCAGTTTTAGAAAGGTGAAGGTAGATAAGCGCGATAGCAACACCGATAGCACCGAATCCGATTAGAGTAATGTCTGATACGGCAGCAAGAACGAAACCAAGAGCGAAGAATGGCCATACTTCACGAGTTGCCATCATGTTGATAACCATGGCGTAACCAACGGCAACGACCATACCACCACCGATAGCCATACCATCTTTGAGCCAGTCTGGCATAGCACTAAGGATACTTTGTACAGTTTCAGTTGGTACCATAAGGAGAAGAGCTGCAGGAAGCGCAATACGAAGTCCTTGGAAAAGTAGCGCAATAAAATGCGCACGCTCCACAGCGCCGAAGTCACCTTTTTTAGCGGCAGCATCTGCAGTATGAACCAAACCAACTGAGATTGTACGAACAATCATAGTTAAGAATAGACCAGCAACGGCAAGAGGGATAGCAACCGCTTGGGCAACACCGATACCTGTCTTAGTAAAGTCACCACCAAGAACCATGATAATGGCAGCAGCGACAGAAGCAAGTGCAGCATCAGGAGCGATAGCAGCACCGATATTTGACCAACCAAGGGCAATCATTTGAAGCGATCCACCGAGGATAATCCCTGCTTCCAAGTGACCTGTTACAAGCCCAATAAGGGTACAGGCTACAAGTGGTTGGTGAAATTGGAATTGGTCGAGGACACCTTCAAGACCTGCAAGGAAGGCTACAACGACTACTAAAACCATAGAAATAATAGACATGTTTAAAATCCTTTCATAAATAATGGCTTATTTGACATTGGCTTTGTTAATCAAGTCAAACAAATCTTTTTTAGAATCATTTGGTACTTTACGTACGTCAAATTCAACACCGAGGTCACGCATTTTTTCAAATGTAGCAACGTCTTCTTTGTCCATCGACAAAACAGTATTGACCAATGTTTTACCTGTTGAGTGAGCCATTGATCCAACATTAAGAGTTTTGATTGGCACGCCGCCTTCGATGGCACGAAGGGCATCTTGAGGTGTTTCAAACAAGATAAGGGCATGTGTTTCTCCAAAACGTGGGTCTTTTGAAACCTCAATCAGTTTTTGAATTGGAACCACGTTAGCCTTGACATTACCTGGAGCTGCCTGTTTAATCAATTCTTTACGTAATTCGTCTTTAGCTACGTTATCTGAAGCAACGATGATACGGTCTGCTTTTGAATCTGGAGTCCAAGCAGTTGCAACCTGACCGTGAAGTAGACGTGTGTCAAGACGGGCAAGGTTGATTTTGAGTTTACCGTCTCCGATGACAGTTCCTTCTGGAATAGCAGCTTGGGCAACTGGAGCAGCTGCAGCGCTTGCAACTTCTTCAACTGGGTTTAGCTCTTCTGGAAGAGCTTTGATGCCATCTTTGGCTTCTTTGATAATATTCGCAGCGACTTTTTCTACACCTGCAGCAGCGTCCATGAGGCGCTCTGTGTAGGCTTGAATTAACATCGGTAAGTTCAGTCCTGTGATGATGGCAAACTTACGCTCAGGATTTTCTCCCATCACGCGGCTAGCTTGGTTAAATGGAGATCCACTCCAAAGGTCAGCCAAAACTAGAACCTCATCTTCTGCGTCAAATGCAGCAACAGCGTTATTAAACTTAGCGTATAGATCATCAGGACCTTCATTTGGCATAAAGGTTACAACTTGAACCTTTTCTTGTTCACCAAAGATCATAGATCCTGACTGATGAATACCCGCAGCAAACTCGCCGTGGCTCGCAATAATGATTCCGATACTCATTATTGTCATTCCTCCTTTTTTGTTTTAGTTTTCGTTTAAGAAAACTTTAAGACTTTTTAAGTATAAACCGTTTTCATCTAAAAATCAACTATTTATCATAAAATAATTAAAAAGATTACATCTGAAAATGTTGATATATTGAGTTTTAGAGAAGTTTTTTTGAATCCATATTTAAAAATTTAATATAAAAAAGTTGGAAGAGCATTCCAACTTTTAAAATAGGTTTCTATGAAATTAGTGGGTGAAGTCGAGTACCATACGTCCTTGGATTTGACCTTTTTCCATTTCGTCGAAAATGGCAACAGCATCTTCTACTGGACGTTTTTGAACAACTGGGACTACCAGACCTTCTGCACCGAATTGGAAGGCTTCTTCCAAGTCTTTACGAGTTCCTACAAGAGAACCGATGACTTGGATTCCATCTAAAACTGTTTTCACGATGCTAAGTTCCATCATTTCAGAAGGAAGACCAACAGCGACGACGCGACCACCAGCACGAACGGAGTCAACAGCCTGGTTGAAGGCAACTTTAGATACAGCAGTTACGACAGCTGAATGAGCTCCTCCATCAGTTTTTTCCTTGATGAGTCCTGGTACATCATCAACTTCGAGGCCGTTAATCACAATGTCAGCACCTACTTCTTTTGCAAGGGCAAGTTTGTCATTGTTGATATCAACTGCGATAACATGAGCATTGAATACTTTTTTAGCGTATTGAACAGCGAGGTTACCAAGTCCACCAGCACCGTAAAGAACTACCCATTGACCTGGTTCAACTTTTGCTTCTTTAATCGCTTTATAGGTTGTTACGCCAGCACATGTGATAGAAGAGGCTTGAGCTGGATCAAGTCCGTCAGGAACTTTGACAGCATAGTCAGCAGTTACGATACATTGTTCAGCCATACCACCATCTACTGAGTAGCCAGCATTTTTTACTGTACGGCAAAGAGTTTCACGGCCAGTTGTACAGTATTCGCAAGTGCCACATCCTTCAAAGAACCAAGCAACGCTGACGCGGTCACCGACTTTAAGGCTTTTCACATCTGGGGCAATTTCTTTAACGATACCAACACCTTCGTGACCTAGGACACGTCCTGGTACCTGACCGAAGTCACCATGGGCAACGTGGAGGTCGGTGTGGCAAACGCCACAGTATTCAATTTCTACAAGTGCTTCCCCAGTTTCAAGTGGACGGAGCACTTTTTCTTCAACAGCAACACCAGTGCTTTCTGGATTTACAACAATAGCTTTCATAGCTATCCTCCTTTATATTGACCGAGAACAGGGACAACGGGACTGGATTGATTTTGTGTCAACAGAGTCGAGTGTGACGAGCTCTCTTGTATTTATATGTGAAGTATATCACAAAAGAAAGCCTTTTCCAAGGTTTTGGAGGCAAAAAATAGAACAATCGATTAACTGGTTGATGAGACTGTGAAAAGAGCACAAAGACCAGCTTGCAAGCTGGTCAGAATGGGCTATAATAATAAATCTTGTAGGGTTTTGGCAACCCCGTCTTGGTCATTTGTCAAGGAAATTTGCTCATCGGCATAGGGGAGTAGCTCTGGATTGGCATTTTTCATGGCATAGCCCTTCCCAGCAAAAGCGAGCATTTCGGTATCATTGTGTTCATCTCCAAAGGCAATCAAATCTTTTTTGTCACGATTCATTACCTTGAGCAAGTAGTCCAAGGCAAAGGCCTTGTTGACACCTTTTGGGGTACATTCAAGGATATTGAGCGGACCTCCCCAAGTATTGATAGACAGTTGATGCTGGTAGAAGGCGTTCATTTCTTTTGCCAAGGCATATTTGTCATGGGCTCTGGTCTGCAAGAGAATACAGTTAGGGTTCTTGGTCACTAATTCAGGCTGGAATTGATCTTCAGGCTGGAAAGCTTCTACACCAAATAGTTTGGGATTGGCAATTTCTTCATTAGGATTTGTAATGTAGAATTTTTTACGGTATTCTCCAGCGATAAAATCGGCTTGAATGTCCTCTGAACGTCGAACCATGTCTAGCAGATATTTTTTGTCTACAGTTAAACACTTTTCAAAATCCCAAACTTGGTCTGGTAAATGAGTAAGGGAGCCGTTGAAATTAATCATAGGAGTGTTTAAGCCTAGTTCATGGTAAAAATCTTTTGACATGCGGTAAGGGCGACCCGTCGTAATAATAATCTGATGGCCTTTTTCAGCAACTTTTTTAATTGTTTCTTTGGTAAAGTCAGAAATTTGACTGTCTGAGTTGAGCAGGGTTCCATCCAGGTCAACTGCAATAATTTTTTTCGTCATAGGGACCTTTCTAGTGTCTTTTCAGATAAGATGTCTACTATTATAACAAAAAGCAGGCAGAAAAGCAGATTCGAAACCAAAAAAGAAATTTCATCAAATTCTTAAATAAATCAAACAAAGATATTGAAAAAGTGAATGATAAATGATATAATTCTATTATTGTTCGTAAAAATTAAAAGGAGATTGATAATGGACAAATTATTTAAACTAAAAGAGAACGGTACAGACGTTCGTACAGAGGTTCTCGCTGGTTTAACGACTTTCTTTGCAATGAGCTATATTCTCTTTGTAAACCCACAAATTCTTTCGCAAACAGGAATGCCTGCTCAGGGTGTTTTCCTAGCAACGATTATTGGTGCAGTAGCGGGTACCTTGATGATGGCTTTTTATGCTAACTTGCCATACGCTCAAGCGCCAGGTATGGGACTCAATGCCTTCTTTACCTTTACAGTTGTATTTGGACTTGGTTATTCTTGGCAAGAAGCCCTAGCTATGGTCTTCATCTGTGGGATTATTTCATTGATTATTACCTTGACAAATGTTCGTAAAATGATCATTGAATCAATTCCCAATGCTCTTCGCTCAGCTATTTCAGCTGGTATCGGTGTCTTCCTTGCCTATGTAGGGATTAAGAATGCTGGACTTTTGAAATTCACGATTGATCCAGGAAACTATACTGTTATAGGAGAAGGGGCTGACAAGGCTCAAGCAACGATTGCAGCAAACTCTTCAGCAGTTCCAGGATTGGTCAGCTTTAATAATCCAGCTGTTTTGGTGGCTCTTGCAGGACTTGCCATTACTATCTTCTTTGTCATCAAAGGGATTAAAGGGGGAATTATCCTCTCTATCTTGACAACAACTGTTCTTGCTATTGCAGTTGGTTTGGTAGATTTGTCAAGCATCGATTTTGCTAATAACCATGTTGGTGCAGCCTTTGAAGATTTGAAGACAGTCTTTGGTGCAGCTCTCGGTTCAGAAGGTTTGGGAGCTTTGGTTTCAGATACAGCTCGCTTGCCTGAAACTCTGATGGCCATTCTTGCCTTCTCATTGACAGATATTTTTGACACAATTGGTACTTTGATCGGTACAGGTGAAAAAGTTGGTATTGTAGCGACAAATGGTGAAAATCACCAATCAGCCAAGTTGGACAAGGCTCTTTACTCTGATTTGATTGGAACGACAGTCGGTGCCATTGCAGGTACTTCAAACGTAACGACTTATGTTGAGTCTGCTGCTGGTATCGGTGCAGGTGGACGTACTGGTTTGACAGCCTTGGTTGTAGCTATCTGTTTTGCGATTTCAAGCTTCTTTAGCCCACTTCTAGCGATCGTACCAACAGCCGCTACAGCTCCAATCTTGATTATCGTTGGGATTATGATGTTGGCTAGCTTGAAAAATATCCATTGGGACGATATGTCTGAAGCGGTTCCTGCCTTCTTCACATCTATCTTTATGGGATTCAGCTACTCTATCACTCAAGGGATTGCAGTTGGTTTCTTGACTTACACTTTGACTAAGCTTGTCAAAGGTCAAGCTAAAGATGTTCATGTCATGATTTGGATTTTGGATGCCTTATTTATCCTGAACTACATCAGCATGGCACTATAAATGCTATAATATAAAAAGGGGTTCTCCCCTTTTTATATTATAGTTACTTGAAAATTGCTTCAAACTAGGTAGGTGATTTTGATTGAATGGTAGGAGTATAATTGATGATAAAAAAGAATATTTGGGATGAAGTATTAAACAGGGGGAAGTGGTTAATAATCTTTCTAGTAGGGCTTTTGTTTTCTCAGTTTCCTTTAGCCCTAGCAACTTTTCTAACTAGCAGAAAATTTCCACTGCTTCAAACTGGGCTATTAGTAGGGGTCTTATCTCTTGTGGTTTTAACTGTATTTATAATAGGTGCTAGGAAAACACAGTTGGCTAGTTTTGGTTTATCGTTTTTCAAGGCTAAGGATTTGGCTAGATTGGCCTTAAGCTATCTAGTGATTTTTGCCTTTAATATTCTTGGTGTGGTCTTACTGCGTTTGATGAATGAAACAACAACCAGCAATCAATCAAATATTAATGATTTGGTCCAGAATAGTTCCTTAATTTCCAGTTTTTTCTTACTGGTTCTAATAGCTCCTATTTGTGAGGAGATTTTATGTCGAGGAGTGATTCCTAAAAAACTCTTTCGTGGTAAAGAAAATGTGGGTTATATAGTCGGTGCTATTATCTTTGCCTTGCTTCATTTACCGACAAATCTACCTTCTCTTCTTATCTATGGAGGAATGTCAACTGTGCTAACTTGGACAGTTTATAAAACCCAACGTTTGGAAATGTCTATCTTACTTCACATGATTGTTAATGGAGTTTTTTTCTGTTTGTTGGCTCTTGTGGTGATCATGAGTCGGACATTAGGGATTTCTATTTAATACTCAATGAAAATCAANNACGGCAAGGCGACGTTGACGTGGTTTGAAGAGATTTTCGAAGAGTATAAGATTATTGACAATTGCTTACTTGTTTCTACTGGGAAAAAGATGAATGCAATCGTGTCCATCTTTTTCTTTTTATGGTAAAATAGAGAAATAATATGGTGAAAAGCCTTGAGGGAGTGACCGATATGTCAAGTAAAGCCAATCATGCAAAGACAGCTATTTGCGGAATTATCAATGTAACCCCAGACTCTTTTTCGGACGGTGGTCAATTTTTTGCTCTTGAGCAAGCGCTCCAGCAGGCTCGTAAATTGATAGCCGAAGGGGCTAGTATGCTAGATATCGGCGGAGAATCGACTCGGCCGGGAAGTAGCTATGTTGTTGAGATAGAAGAGGAAATCCAGCGTGTTGTTCCAGTGATTAAAGCGATTCGCAAGGAAAGTGATGTCCTCATTTCTATTGATACTTGGAAGAGTCAGGTGGCAGAGGCTGCTTTGGCTGCTGGTGCCAATCTAGTCAATGATATCACTGGTCTTATGGGTGATGAAAAAATGGCCCATGTGGTAGCTAAGGCTGGAGCGAAAGTAGTCATCATGTTTAATCCAGTTATGGCTCGACCTCAGCATCCTAGCTCGCTCATATTCCCTCATTTTGGATTTAATCAAGCTTTTACAGAGGAAGAGTTAGCTGATTTCGAAAAATTGCCAATCGAAGACTTGATGGAGGCTTTCTTTGAACGAGCATTAGCGAGAGCGGACGAAGCTGGTATTGTACCAGAAAATATCCTGTTGGATCCAGGAATTGGCTTTGGTCTGACCAAGAAAGAAAATCTGCTTCTTTTACGGGACTTGGATAAACTACATCAGAAGGGCTATCCAATCTTTCTTGGAGTGTCGCGCAAGCGATTTGTCATCAATATCCTAGAAGAAAATGGTTTTGAAGTCAATCCTGAGACAGAGCTTGGTTTCCGCAATCGAGATACGGCTTCGGCTCATGTAACTAGTATCGCTGCAAGACAGGGTGTGGAAGTGGTGCGCGTGCATGATGTAGCTAGTCACAGGATGGCAGTTGAAATTGCCTCCGCCATTCGTCTGGCTGATGAAGCGGAAAATTTAGATTTAAAACAATATAAATAAGATGAAAGAAATTGAAAACAATCAGTGGATTGCCCACTATCGGACGGATCAACCGCATTTTGGCTTGGAACGAATGGTGGAACTGTTAGCTTTGCGTGGCAATCCCCATCTCAAACTCAAGGTTATCCATATCGGAGGGACCAATGGCAAGGGTTCGACCATTGCTTTTTTGAAAAATATGCTAGAAAAGATGGGGCTGAGAGTTGGGGTGTTCAGCTCGCCCTATCTCATTCATTACACAGACCAGATTAGCATCAATGGAGAATCTATCCCAGAAGCGAGGCTAGAAGCCCTCATGGCAGACTATCAGTCTTTGCTGGAGGGAGAAACGGCCGCCAATTTGCAGGGGACAACCGAGTTTGAGATTATCACAGCTATAGCCTATGATTACTTTGCCTCGGAGCAAGTAGACGTGGCTATCATGGAAGTCGGCATGGGTGGACTTTTAGATAGTACCAATGTCTGCCAGCCCATTTTGACAGGCATCACCACTATTGGACTGGATCATGTGGCCCTACTTGGTGACACCTTGGATGCCATAGCAGAGCAGAAAGCAGGTATTATCAAACAAGGGATTCCCTTGGTAACAGGGCGTATTGCTCCAGAAGCTTTGGCTATGATTGACTGCATTGCGGAAGGGAAAGATGCACTGAGATTTGCCTACGGGACAGATTATCAGGTCAGCCATCAAGAAAGTGTGGTGACAGGGGAAGTCTTTGACTATACAAGTGCTGTCAGACAAGGTCGCTTCCAGACTAGCCTGCTTGGCTTGCACCAGATAGAGAATGCTGGGATGGCCATAGCTTTACTTGATACTTTTTGTTTAGAAGATGGTCGAGAGCTAGCAAGCAATGACCTACTTGGTCAAGCCTTGGAAGAAGCAAGTTGGCCAGGGCGTTTGGAAGTTGTGTCGAGAGACCCCCTGATGATTTTGGATGGGGCCCACAATCCCCATGCTATCAAGGCCTTATTGGCAACCTTGCAAGAACGCTTTGCGGATTATCATAAGGAAATCCTCTTTACTTGTATCAAAACCAAGGCCTTGGAGGATATGTTGGACTTGCTGGGGACAATGCCAGATACCGAGCTTACTCTGACACATTTTGAAGATAGTCGGGCGACTGATGAAAGCGTGTTGGAAGAGGCAGCTAAGTCTAGGAATCTCAACTACCAAGGTTGGCAGGATTTTCTAGAGCAGAAATTGACAGATAAAAAAGAAGAGAAACAAACAGTTAGGATTGTCACGGGTTCCTTGTATTTCTTGAGCCAAGTGAGAGCCTATCTGATGGAGAGGAAGAATGAGAATGGATACACAAAAGATTGAAGCAGCTGTAAAAATGATTATCGAGGCTGTCGGAGAGGACGTTAATCGCGAGGGCTTGCAGGAAACACCTGCTCGTGTAGCCCGTATGTACCAAGAGATTTTTTCAGGTCTTGGTCAAACAGCGGAGGAACATTTGTCAAAATCCTTTGAGATTATTGACGATAATATGGTGGTAGAAAAGGATATTTTTTTCCATACCATGTGTGAACACCACTTCTTGCCATTTTATGGTAGAGCGCATATTGCCTATATTCCAGATGGCCGTGTGGCAGGTTTGTCTAAGCTAGCTCGTACGGTTGAAGTTTATTCTAAAAAGCCACAAATTCAAGAACGGTTGAATATCGAAGTGGCTGATGCCTTGATGGAGTATCTAGGCGCTAAAGGAGCCTTTGTTGTCATTGAGGCGGAACATATGTGTATGAGCATGCGTGGTGTCAGAAAACCGGGCACTGCCACCTTGACGACAGTAGCTCGTGGTCTATTTGAAACAGATAAGGACCTCCGAGATCAGGCTTATCGTTTAATGGGACTATAATACTCTTCGAAAATCAAATTCAAACCACGTCAGCTTNNCGGCTAGCTTCCTAGTTTGCACTTTGATTTTCATTGAGTATAAAAAGAATCCGCTTTGGGCGGATTTTTCTAGAAAGGAATCATTATGGATCAACTGCAGATTAAGGATTTGGAAATTTTTGCCTATCATGGTCTTTTTCCTAGTGAGAAGGAATTGGGGCAGAAGTTTGTCGTTTCAGCCATCCTATCCTATGATATGACCAAGGCGGCGACAGACTTGGATTTAACGGCTTCTGTCCATTATGGAGAACTGTGTCAGCAGTGGACGACTTGGTTTCAGGAAACAACTGAGGATTTGATTGAAACGGTAGCTTATAAACTGGTGGAACGTACTTTTGAGGCCTATCCTCTTGTCCAAGAAATGAAGCTGGAACTGAAAAAACCTTGGGCGCCAGTGCATTTGCCACTAGATACTTGCTCGGTAGCCATTCATCGCCGCAAGCAACGATCCTTTATCGCCCTAGGAAGCAATATGGGAGATAAACAAGCAAACTTGAGACAAGCCATTGAGAAAATGCGAAATCGAGGTATCCATATTCTCAAAGAGTCCAGTGTCTTGACGACGGAGCCTTGGGGTGGTGTGGAGCAAGATAGCTTTGCTAATCAAGTGGTTGAAGTAGAAACATGGTTGCCTGCCCCAGTGCTATTAGAAACCTTGTTAACCATTGAAGCAGAGATGGGACGGGTGAGAGAAGTGCATTGGGGACCTCGTTTGATTGATTTGGACTTGCTCTTTGTGGAGGACCAGGTCATTTATACAGACGACCTCATCCTGCCTCATCCTTACATAGCGGAACGCCTTTTTGTCCTTGAGTCCTTACAGGAAATTGCGCCTCATTTTATCCATCCGACATTAAAGCAACCGATCCGTAACTTGTATAATGCTTTGAAAAAATAGAAAAAACTCTAGTTTTCAGTCGTTTGCAACTGAAGGCTAGAGTTTTTATACTCTTCGAAAA
>NZ_VMMM01000006.1:84738-230927 GCF_013277195.1 Streptococcus sp. 2579 | reverse complement strand
ATCAATCTCAGCTTTCTTAGTCTCAGCCGCTTTGTCGATAGTCCCTTTAGAAGCATCTGTGACTTTGTATTTGGCTGGTACATTTTCCGTACTACCATCTTCATATGTCACTGTAAGTTCAATATCATGGAAACCATCTGTTGTAGGATAACTTGTTCCATCTTTCAGATTAACAGTCTGTTTGTGTTCAGCATTTACAGCGTCTAACAAATCATTATCTGTAACATTTTGTTTGTATGGTTTGACTAGTGTATTTGTAGTCACACTGTGTTCTGGTACTGTGTATTGGGTGCTTGAAGCGTCACTTAGGTACTTGTCGCTTCCTGCTGTGGCACTTGCTTGGATAGCTTGACTTCTGTCGATGTCTTTGTATCCTAGTACCACTTTGCCATCCTGTAGTAAACCTGCTTTTCCTTCTGTTACACTCCAGTTTTGGCCTTCTTTTGATAGTTTGACCGTCTGTTGTGCTCCAACTTTGTCCGTATACGTGATGGTTACTTTGTCCGCATTTGTTGGCGGTGTTAAGACTGCATCTCCATTTTGTTTGTGGCTTGCCACCACTTGATCTGGGGTAGCTGTCTTAGAGTTAACCGTTACATCTACTTCTTCTGTTGATCCATCCGCATAAGTTACTACTGCTTTGACTGTCGCGCTTGTTCCTGCACCTACTGGTGTTAAGTTTCCTTTGGCTACTGCGTTTTGTTTCTTAGTAGCTGTTATTGCCGCATTGATTTGCTCTGCTGTTGGCGTTGCTCCTGCCCCTACTGTGATTTCTGCTACAGTTGGTTTTTGATGCTCTGGTACAGTTGTAGTGAAGTCGCGTTGTGTACTTTCTCCTGTTCCTGTTCCTGCCTTAGCTGTCGCTGTAATCGTACGGTTGCCTGAAATCTTATCGCTTGGTACAGTTACTTTGCTTGCGCTATTGTCTTGTGGATTTGTAATCGTGATACCTGAGTCCTGTGGCGCTGTCCATCTTCCATCTGCTTCTTTTGTAAGCGTTACTGTCTTAATTTCTGTATCGCTTACTGGATAGTTGATGGTTGCGCTGTCCGCATTTTCTGGAATTGTAATTTCTACATCGCCGTTGTCGCGTACATGTTCACTAAACTCATTTGGTTGCGGTGCTTTTGCAGTCGCTTCTTTTTCTTCACTTAGTTTCGTTGCGCTTTCGGCATCTCCCGTAACTTTTGTTCCATCTTTGACTTTGTCTGCTGGTACGGTTACGGTTACTTGACCTGTCGCGTCGTCTTTGCGAAGTTCTAGTCCTGAGTCTTGTGGTAGTGCCCAGTTGCCGTCTGCTTGTTTTGTAATCTCTACCGTCTTAGGTGATGTTTCTCCTTCTGGCGTGTAGGTTACTCTTGCTTTGTCGGCTTCTTGTGGAACTGTTACATCTACTGAACCATCAGCTTTTGTTGTCGCATTTACGCCGTTTAAGCGGTCTTTAGCTACAAGGCTTCCCTCTTCACTAAACTCTGAGTTGTCTTTCTTCTGTTTAGCGTATACGGTTGTTCCTACTTTGGCTGTTCCACTTGTCATGTGCACTGTCGCTGTTCCATCTACGTTGTTTGTAATTTGAACGGTCGGTTGTGCATTGGCATCATCTTTATCCCATTGTCCGTTTGTTCCTTTTGTGAAGCTTACTGTCTGTTCTTGACCTGCTGCGTCTGTAAAGCGAAGTTCTGCTTTTCTTGAATCCTCTTTACCTACTACTGCTGTAATCTCTAAACTTGTTCGGTCTTGGGCTAAGGCTGGTTGCGATGGTTTTTGTGATAGGACTGTAATCTCTACTGTAGTTTCTACACTCTGACCTCGAAGTTCTTCTGGTACGTCTGTACCTGTTCCAAACCTTGTCACTACTGTGTAGTTTGCTTTTCCTACTGTAGCTGATGTCGGTGCATTGCCATCTTTCCATGTGTAGGTTGTTCCGTTTGGTAACGCACTTGTGTTTGCTACTGGTACGACATAGTCACTTGCTTGTGGAGTGAAGGTGTCTCCTACCGTTACAGTCGTTTTCGCATCTGCTTTTGCTTCTAAGCTGTATACACTTGGAGTGATGTATTGATCTGTTATGTCTGTCAATGCTACTCCGTTTTGTGGATACGTTACTTTGATACGTGGTAAGCTTTGTCCTACTTTCACTTCTGCTGGATCATTTTCCCAACTTAGTGTGCCGTTGCCTTCTGCTGTTACGTAGTGTGATAGATTGTCATTTGTGATGTTGGCATCTTTTTCTCTCAAGACTGCTTTTGCACTTGGTTGGGCTAGAGTTGTCACCGTTACTTGGACTTCTTGGTTTTCTGTTTGACCTTTTAGTTTCACTAGTAAGGTTTCTACTCGTGTTCCTGCAACGCCTTTTTCTAATGCTGTTTTGTCTTTCCACTGAGCCGTTGCTCCTGTAAAGTCTACTCCTGCATTTTCTTGACGTAAGAGTTTGCCTAAGGTTTGCGCATTTAGAGTGTCTGTGCCTGCTATGTTGCCTGAGCCTGCTAGTGTTTGGATGCTTCCTTTTGCACTTAGCTCGTTTAACTTAGCTGTCACATCATCTGATTTGTCAGATTCTACTTTCTCTGCTTGGTTATCTGGCATGTAGATTGTTTTAACGTAGACTTTTCCTTTTGGTAAGTCTTTTGTCGGTGTAATGGTTGTAGTCGTTGCTGTCGCATAGTCTGTGCCTTTTGGTACGTCTGTATGTCCTAGCTCGTTTCCTTGCTCATCATACAAGACTACTCGTGTGCCGCTTGTGACATTGCCTACTTCTACTACTGATCTTGTGCCTGATTTCCATTCCAAGTCGGTTGTAATGCTTGGTTTGGCTGGTTTTTTGATGAAGGTGATTTCTTGTGTCTCTTCTGCTAGAGCTTCTGATTTCTCATTGCCTCCATCTGCGTTTGGATAGTAAACCTTAACCTTGTTGGTCTTCTTACCAATCCAGTCGCCATTTACTCCGCCCCATGTATCTGAACCGTATTCTTGGTTGGCTGTGCCATCTGTCTTCCATGCATATTCTATACCTTGTGGCGCTGTTGGACTTGTTGTCACATAGTTCTTCGCGTTTGTGTCGAAGTTTTCTCCTACTGTTAGAGTGTACTCTGTAGCCTTAGCTACCGAGTGGTAGGTTGGAAGGGATACTTCCAATTCTCTCACAACTGTATCCGTCGCAGAGCCATTTCCTGGGTAGACAACTTCTATCTTAGCCTTACGGTCTGCAGACACGCTAGATACATCTGGGGTACCATCTTTCCAACGAACTGTTACGTTATTTGGCTTACTGTCTGTACCTTCAAATGAAACATAGTTAGAAGCTGCTGTGCCGTTTGACAAGCTACCCAACTTGTTCGTGTAGCTTGATTTCTTCAAGCTAGCTGTTGGATATACATGGACAGGTACTTCTACTTCTGTACTTCCTTGTCCTGGTATTGTCACTACCGCCGTGTAGTTTCTTGTTCCAACCGCGTTGTAGTCTGGTGCTTGGTTATCTTTCCATTCTACTGTTGCGTTGTCTGGTAGGTTGGTTCTAAGCGCTTCGTCTGTATTGTCGTTGTAGCGAATACGTCCTTTAGCTTCACCTGTGTAAGCTTCGCCCTTAATCGCATGGATGCTATTTACGGCTAGTCCTTCTCTAACTGTTAGGCTTTCTCCTAAGTCTGATTCTGTTCGCTCGTCTTGTGATGTTGGTTTGTAGATCACTTTCGCTGCGATTTTTTGATCTTTTGTTAGAGTTGTGACTGTTACGTCTACTCCATTTTCTTTGGCGTCTCCCGTTGTTCCTGTGATGTCTTTGCGTCCTAATTCTCTTGGATTTGTTGGATTGCTTACATCATACAAGACTACGGTTGTTCCTGGAGTGACTCCGTTTACAGTTACACTGGTTGCTCCTACTTTTCCTATACTTGTTTGAACACTTGGTGCGTCTGGTTTGATAGTGTACGGAATTTCTACATCTTCTGTACTTTGATCATCATACGTTACCGTCGCTGCAATCTTGTTCTTACCGATACTTTCTGGTAAGTCTCCTTTTTTCACTACACTTGCTTTGTTGTCTACTGTCACTGCATCTTCGATGGCTCTTGGTTGTAGGCTATCGCTTTGTGCTCTTGTGATTGGAGTGATGGTCACACTGTGTTCTGGTACTGTGTATTGGGTGCTTGAAGCGTCACTTAGGTACTTGTCGCTTCCTGCTGTGGCACTTGCTTGGATAGCTTGACTTCTGTCGAGGTCTTTATAGCCTAGTACCACTTTGCCATCCTGTAGTAAACCTGCTTTTCCTTCTGTTACACTCCAGTTTTGGCCTTCTTTTGATAGTTTGACCGTCTGTTGTGCTCCAACTTTGTCCGTATACGTGATGGTTACTTTGTCCGCATTTGTTGGCGGTGTTAAGACTGCATCTCCATTTTGTTTGTGGCTTGCCACCACTTGATCTGGGGTAGCTGCTTTTACAGTTACTTCTACTTCAATTTCTTGAGCAACCGCATCTGCTTTATTTGCTTCAAATACTTTGGCAATATAGGTTCTAGTTCCGACTTCTGTGATATTTGGTGTTTCCTTCCAACTTGCAGAAAAGTCGCTTGGAAAATCTTTTGGAACATTTCTTTCTGTGTACTTAATTCCTAATCTAGGATCATTCTTCAGATTAGTAAGTTCTTGATCTCCTGCTTTACCTACTATTGCTTTTCCTTCAAAGTTACGGTCTTTTGCAACATATACTTTCTTAGCGTCACTAACTGCATCAAATACTGTTTGTGTTACAGATAATGGTACAGTTGAAGAACCTGGTAGACTTGATTGTTCTGTTTGACGAAGGTAACGTCCTGGTGGAAGAGTATAAGTCCATTTACCATTAGCAGGTGTAACATCTGCATGTCCTA
Organism: Streptococcus sp. 2579; assembly: GCF_013277195.1. Taxonomy (NCBI): domain Bacteria; kingdom Bacillati; phylum Bacillota; class Bacilli; order Lactobacillales; family Streptococcaceae; genus Streptococcus; species Streptococcus sp. 2579. The sequence continues at coordinate 226,062 of NZ_VMMM01000006.1, read as the reverse complement.
GCTCACCACGTCCATCTTGGAAATGAATCGTAACTTTTGTCGCGTTTTGAAGCGCTGTACCAGAAATTGTGCGATCAGCATCCGATACTTTATCATCATGAGTCAACGTCACTATCGGAGCTTCTGGTTTGGCTACTTGTGTATGAGAAATATCAATAGTAGAACCATCTGGGAAACCAAGCACAGCTACCTTGGTCTTATCGTCTGTATTACCAGCTGTATAGGTTGTTGTAGCTGGAAGTACCGTACGATTTAGCTCTTGGATCTTATCTTTAAAGTTTGTTTTGGCTGCTGGTGTAAAGTTACCATTCGTGATGTCTGTATCATTATAGGTGACTTTTTCAGCATCTGTTGGGTACTTAACAGTGTCACGATAATAGTCCGCATGACTTTTAATCACAACATTTTTTTCTAGTGTAGTAGACTCTTCTCCTGCAGCATCTATTGTTGATAAGACAAGAGTATAGGTACCTGGAGCGATTCGACCATTTGCTTGAGCACCGACAGAAGTACCCTCGATATTGCGAGCAGTATCTCGACCAGTGAATACACGAACACGTAATTTCCTTCGTGAAGAAGCTCCGTATCCTACTGTCTTGCCTGCATCATCCTCAACGTCATGACCCGCAAAGTAATCTTTCAACTCATCGACCGTTGGCGATGGAATGGTTTGACCTTCCTGAACTTCTTTTCCAGACTGCCATTCTACTGTTGGAAGTGTATTGGTTACCGAGCTTCCAACCCATCCGCTAGCAGGTCTACCCCAAATATTATCACCTATCGGTACATGAACACGTGTCTCTATCTTGTTATCACCTTTTTGAAGCCTAAAGCTAGGTGTACTTGCTGGATCGGTGTTTTTCAACCTAAGTGTTAGATTTATGCGACTCGGATCCTGATTCGCACTACCTTGAACAATCTCTATAGCATCACGATCTCTAGCATCCACAATTCTCCAGTTTCCTGTAGCATCTCGAGTAATTCCGATATCACTTCCTCTACCTGCCACTTTTACTGCTACTGTGTACGCATCGTGTGGAATGCTCAAATCAATATCACGACCAGCCGCTACCGCTCCTACCACATTGGCATTTCCTAGATAAACATCTATCTCTTTTTCAGCAGAAGAAATATTGTCTACCGTTTGCGAAACTTTAACACGAGTTGAATTAACCCCTAGAGTATCTGTTCTATTGTTATTAAAACCATTAGGTGTATAAGATAACACTTCTCTATCTGTTAGAGTATAACTCCATGCACCGTTTTCATCCGCTTGCGCAGTACGGTGTGTTCCATCTTGCAAGGTGATTGTTACAGTTGCCCTTGGAGCTGCTGTTCCTGAAATGCTACGCGCTGTAGATTCCAAAGCTTCATCAACAAGATTTTCTCGACTCTTAGTTACTGTTGGAGTATTTGGTCTTGATTTAACCGTTATATTTACATCTTCTGTTGACCCATCTTGGTAAGTCAAGGTAGTTGCAACAACTTTAGTCGTTCCTGCAGCAATAGCAGTTTGTGTCTCTTTTGCTACAACGGATTGTTTGGTTGCGACTGTTACACCTGTAGCTAATTGCTCATTTGTAGGCGTAGCACCTGCAGCGATAACAACGTTTTGGGTTGTTGGAGCTGTGTGTTCTGGGATAGAATGATTCCCATTATTTGCTTGTGACTTGACATCACCTTGTCCTCTAGTAGAGGCTGTTGTGATATTTGTATCCCTATTTACCTTCGTATAGTCAAGCGTAACCTTACCATTTGCTAGGCTGATACCATCTGGTAAGTTTGTTGAAGGACTCCAAGTATTTCCTTGTTTAGCCAGTGTTACTGTGATATTGGTGTTTTGTCTATTCTTATAAGTTAGGGTCACATTGTCTGCATCTGTCGGTAAGGTAACTTCTACATCACCATTTTGACGTGTAGCACTAGTCGTTGCGCTCGGTTGTTCAAACTTGGCTTTACTTTCTACTGTAGTAGTTGTTCTATCGTTATTTGATGCGATGACCGAAACTGTTGAACCATCCACCACATTAGCTTTCGGAATAATAATCTTACGATCAAGTGAATAGGTATCTATTCCATTATGTGACGTCCAGGTTGTTCCCGTTTTAGTATATTCCAATGTCTTAGGTGCTGTTTGACCCTGTGGTGTATAGGTCAAAGTCATACGAGTTGCAGTTTCTGGAATACGAATCTCCACAGAACCATCAGCTTGAGCTGTATTTGTCAAGCCATTTAAGCGTCCCAAAGCCCTGGTAGTTCCCGGGGCACTAATAGCCGATTTATCTGTCTTCTGTACAACTGTTACAGTTGATCCTGCTCTGGCTGTATCTGGTTGGATTTGGATTTCTCCTCTTCCGTTTGTACCATTTATAATGGACACTGTAGTGTCGGCGTTGGCATTATCCTTATCCCAGTAACCTCCATTTTTCGTAAAGCCTACTGTTCTGGTATCACCATTAGCATTGACATAGGTCAAAGTCGCTTTCGTAGCGCCATCTTGTCCCACTTCTGATTTAACAACCAAGTCTTCTGGACTTTGAGACACTGTAGGTGCCTGTGGTGCTTGGGTCGTGCTTGTCACACTAGCACTAAAGTCAGAAGCTACGTTTTGGTCAGGATTAGTTGGTTGGTAAATGGTTTTAACGCGAAGATTTGTCGTGTATGGCAACACTCCGTTTACTGTTATGTTAGCCGTCTTCGTCGATGTATCCGTTTCATTTCCAGTTTTTGGTACATCTACAGAACCAATTTTCGTATCGCCGTTGTAGAGCTCAACAGTTGTTCCTGGTGTCACATTGTTAATCGTTACGGTTTGATTGTTCTTTTCTGCTTTTCCGCTAACCGATGCTTCATCTATAGACGGAGTCTTAGGTTTCACAATAAAGGTAACAGCTAGTTCTTGTACTCGATCGTCGTTATAGTCCTGCACTCCATCTGCATTTGGGAAATAAACATGAATCTTATCCACTACTTTTCCTAAAGTCGTAGCAGCGCCATTTCTAGATGCATTATGGTAATTACTTGCTGATTCCCAGAAAGCTTTAACTACCCTATTGCCTGGGACTGGATAATCATGGGTAAAATTGTCATAAGTACTAGAATTATTAAACGTGGTCCCTACCGTCGTTTCTTTTGTAAAGATTGTCTGAGTTGCGCTATAAGTCGGTAGACTCACTTGCAAGTTCCGTTTAATCGGATTTGCAGCGTCATCTGTAGCATAAGAAACTTCAATATTGCCTTTTAGATTTGGATTTGCTTGACTGACATCTGGCACTCGGCCTCCTTGCCATGCAACTGTCACTCCCGGAGTTACTCCAGTTACATAGTTTGCTGCATTGTCTCCATTTGCTAATTTCCCCTTGGCATTGGTATGTGTTGATGCCTTGAGAGTCACCTTGTCATAAACTTTAACTGGAACTGTCAAGGTCGTATCTGCCTGGTTAGGAACACGGACGGTGACTTGATAATCTTGTTCGCCGGCTGTCGTTGTCGCAACAGGACGTACCCATGTTACGGTTGTTCCTTGCGGTAGAGCCGTTTTTGTGCCATTTTTATCCCAATAAACATAATCTGAAGCTGTAAAGTTCGCTGCATCATCTTTGACAGTATAGAGCTTCTTGGTAGCCAGTTTATAGGTTGCAGCTTGAGCGCCACTTTCAGGAGAGGTCAAGGCTATATCTTTAGCTCTTCCTTCTGTATAGGAGTAAGTATTATTTGTTACTTTTGTGCTTGCCTTGATAGTTCCAGCTGGCAATTCTCCTCTAACCGTAACTTCTGCTACGCTTCCAACACGTCTCACAGTGGTATTTGGAATCGTTGTGCCATTAGCCGTTAGCTTGACTTCTACCGTGCCGTCTTCTGGGACGTTAGACACTGTGATTGTTTGGTTTGTCAAGCCTGCTTTGTCCTGCAAATCACTTGTAATGGTCGGAGCGCTTGGTGTCACGCTGGTAACAAGCCCTAGGTTTTGGGTCTGACCATTATCGTAAGTGACTTTAATCTCTTTATTGAGACTTCCAGCCTTGGCAGTTGATGGAGCTGTCGCAGTTGTTCGACTTGTAGGAACAAACTCTTCACGTTGGATATGAGTTTTTGAACCCGTTTCTGCTCGTGTATAGCTTGAAGCCTCAGAGTCATTTCCTGTTGTCAATTTACCGCCTTGAGTAGCAGTGAAGACATCTTTTACTAGAACTGTATTAACTGTCGTATAGTTTGTAGTAACTTCTCTAGTAATAGGTTGACCGTTTCTATCCACTCCTGGATAGGTCACAACCGCTGTTGCTGTATGGTTTTGACCCGCAGCCGCATTTTTATTTGGCTCTGAGCCAGCCTTCCACGCGATAGTCTTACCTTCGGTATTGTTATAGAAGTCTGATGCTACTGCCGCAGTCGTGGTGTTTGGCTTGACAAAGTCTTTCCCTTTGACCGTATACATGCTGTTCTTAGGGGTTACAGGCGCGACTACATCATAAGTCAACTTCAGTGTTACAGTACCGCGTCCAGGATAAGACGCTAAAACATCCACAGTTTTTCCAGTACCTACTGTTAAGTCAGGATTTTTCGGTGCAGTAACATTAAAAGTCTGAGGATTCTCTTTCCATAGGAAAGTTCTATCTGCCCCGATAGCAGAGCCATCTCCATAAGTGAAGTAGTCCTTAGGATTTCCCCAAGTAGGTGTTTCCCCTTGGATAAAGGTTAAGCGTCCTGGTTTTTGGGCATAGTCTGTTCGAGGAACGGTAGCCTTGATTGTGCTCTCACTCAGACTAGAGTTGAGATTTTCAAACACCTGGTCAGTCCCAGTTTTTACCAGAGCTGTTACCAAACGCAAATTATCTGTTCCAATCTCCGTTTGACGATAGTCAGCTTCTTTAAAGATCGCTTTCCCGTCAGCTTGAATATTGGTAGCTGCTACTACCGTATAATTTTGAGCTTCCTGAACATAAGAGTTAGGGTTGTTTTGACCTCCTTTTACCAAGTAAGCTTTCCACTCGTAACCCGACAAAACTGCTGCGTTGGTTAAGAGTCCTGTTGCCGTCACTTGTGGTTTGCTATTGGATTTTTCACGTAGGTCATCACTCGTCGTCTCAAAACTTCCTGCTGTTGGTGGAATAAAGAGATGGGTTTTATAGGTAGAGGTTGAGTTGTCTTCTGCAGTTGCAGTTACAGTCAACTCATAAACTCCACGTTTATTGCCATCAAAACCATTTGGTTTCTCTATTCTAATAGTCGCTTCTTGGCTATTTAGTCCATCCGTACGCCACTCGTTGGCAGCTACGATATTTTCTGCACCTGTAACAACTAATTTCTTAATATTCTTAGAACTTCTAGCAATAAACTTAACACTGTTGTTTGTAACAATGTCATTAGCTGGATACGGGATAACCTTCTCATCTTTTAGGTTGGGTTTCTGTGTACCCGGTATGTTTCCTGTGCTGATCCCCATTTCAAATTTAAGAGTATCTCTCTCATTTGATGGGTCTGATTCTACAGTATCATGTTTTTCGCCATTATTGCGTTCATCTAACCAGTGTCCATCCACAACTGTCTTAACAAGATAGGTCCCCAAGGCTGGTAGGGTTACATTTGTAAAGGTTGCAACTCCTGATGCATTTGCAGTCGCACTCGTCACCTCTTCCAAGTTGCCATTAGATAGTTTTCGATAGAGAACCATTTTAGAGTTGCCTGCTCCACCACTAGCCTTGATTGTGACAGGGTTGACCGTCCCTAGCTTGCTCAAGTCTGTATCTAAGGTTGGAGTCTTCGGCTTGGTCACAAAGTAGAAAACGTCAGAGTCACTAGAACCATCGGTAAAGGTTCTGACATACTTATAGGCATGAACACCCGGAGTCAAAATAGCATCTCGGGTCAAGTCTTCCTTACTTATTTCCGTATTTTCACCAACTCTGTACAAGTGCCACGTTTGACCTTGTCTAGTAGCTTCAGCTTTCCCTTCTCGCTCTTTTTCTAACTTAACACCATTTTCATTGAAATAATCTCCATATGAAGTAATGTCAAAATTTTTGTACCCGTCAATGGTCTGTCCGGCACGACTTTCTACAGAGATTACCCCGTCAATTTGTGGGTTATAGGGTTCGTTAGACTCATCATATCTATTTTTATAGATGATACCATTCTTAGTCACTTGATAAGTATTGTATCCTGGTAAAAACTTGGAGTTGACTGTATTTTGATTAACAGGGTAATAGTGATTCCCTGTCAAGTCAAATTTAAACTTATCCGTAGAATCTACTTCGCCTGGTGTGCGAGCATACCATTGTTGGACTAATAGTCTACGTGGGTTACCTCCACTGTTTACATCCACCCCCTTGAGACCAGACAGATAGCTTAAGTTGGTTATCTTATCGCTACCTTCCGTTCTAAAGGTAATTCTATAAGCAGCACTTGGGTCTACAGAGTAAACGCCATTTTCTATAACTCCTAGTTGACCATAATAGACCGTCTGCGTATCTTTCTCAATTTGGTCAAACTTCTTGTCTCCAAGTTTTACTTCATCTGAGGATTCATGGTTCCTCTGAAAAAAAACACCTTGTTTAGCCAAACCAGAAAGGGTTGATACTTCATAGTCATAAACAGAACCCTTGAATTTAGTTGGCGCTGGAGCAGTTGTTCGTTCCGTGGTTCCTTTCCTTACATCCGTCAGACCTGCAGCTTTTAAGCTGGCAGTTATCTCATCATCATTTCCGTTTCCAGAAGATGAAAACGAATGCCTCTCAGTAGCCGTTTCCCTAGTAATGGTAAAGCTATTTCTAACCAAAGTTTGCCCTTTAGGAAGGGTAAAGAAGAAACTCATATTTTGGAGATTTTGATGATTAGGATTAACTGTGATTTCCCAGTCAATTCCTTTTTTAACACCTCTAGCTGGGTTCGCCTTTACTTTGGTGACTTTTTCATTCAAATACTTCAAGATATCTACCACAGGGTCATCTTTACCTGCAGAAGTTTGTCTCTTAACATTATAGTAAACATAAGTGTACTTATCGTAAGGAGATGTTGAGTCATCACCTTTATCAAAGTAACTCGTATACTTATCAATAAAGTAACTTCCTGGCCCTACACGCCCCTCCCCTGCACGTTCCTCAATTGAACGAGCCGCACGTGTTCGTGGAGCACCTGCTGGCACATTGCGGAAACCCGACCATCCTGTAGTGTTGGTGCGCGGTTGGATGGTTACATTGTTTTCGCTTGGAGTTGCAGACTCGGCTGGATTTACAGGTCCTGTTACTTCTCCTGCATTCACATCATTTTCACGAAGTACCCCTTCGATCAGTCCACGAGATTTTTTCAGATCTGCTAAGGCAGCATTAAAATCTTCTTGACTGATGGTATCGCCTTTAGAGAAGGCCTCATTGAACTTATCAACAGCTGCCTTCGCTGCTTGGATCTTATCTTCCGACGCATTGTTTGCTCGGAGTTGATTAGTGATAAACTCTAGCTCATCTTTTAGGTCATAAACACCATTTTTACCTTCTGTGTTGGTGTAGGTTGGGAGCGTCTGTGGAGTCGTTTGAGAGCCAGCTCCAGAACCTGTTGAGTCTCCTCCAGCAGATGGCGTAACTTGATTTTCATCTGATGTAGGCTCGCTCAAAGCTCTTCTACGACCTTTTCCTCCACTTGGTTGCGCAGTCGTAGCTCCCTCTGGAGTAGCAAGTCCAGTAGATGCCAAACCTGTAGATGTCAGACCTGCTTTTTCCAAGATTGTTGGAGTTTCTAGGCTAGGTGTCAAGGCTTGATTGACACGGCTCATAAGCTCAGCCATCAGTCTTGCTTGCTCATCAACCTGCGCTTGCGTCGCTTTTGGATCTTCCAAAACTGCCTTAGCTGCTGCTAAACGCGCTTCCACTTCAGCATGGAGTTCCTGCATTGAGCTAAGCGTTAGTTTTTCCAACAAAGCTTGCAGATTCCCTTGAGTCGATTTGGCTGCTGTCGTATCAGCGACGGTCGGCTGCTCTTTTACTTCTCCTGCTTGAGAAGGTTCTTGGTTAGCTGAATTTGTCTCGGACTGAGCAGAGTTAGACTCAGCTCCTGCTTGCCCTTGATTGGTTCCCTCAGCTGGAGCTTCTTGCGTTTTCACCTCATCAGCTGCTTTGAGTTCAGCTGGCTGGTCAGTTAGAACCTTGTTCGAGTCTCCCTCATCCGAGCTTCCTAAATCACCATCTGCATTGCCATCAGAACCTGCCGTAACGACATCACTTGCCGTGGCTGGAGTAATTGTCTCTCTCGCCGCCACAGCCCCATTCGCAAAAAACATCAAGGCTGCAACAGCAACGCTGGCGGCACCAAAATGATATTTACGAATGGAGTAACGGAAAATCTTTTCCCCGTTATCATCACGATATGATTTTTTCATGATTGAATTACCTCTCATTTTTCCTTTCTGGAGGTACTAAAAAATACCCCCCCCCCTTAAATATTTTAGGTATTTAAGAAAGGATATGTTTCTTTTTATTCCCATACTTGTCAAAAGACAAATTTTGAGACAGTATTATTATATCCTATTTTTACAAATTTGAACAGCAAAATGCGAACTTTTTTAGCCATATTATCACTTATTTTTATAGGTGGTTTTTGAGATTCTATTTCAGAAAAAAAACTGATTAAGAAGTCTTCAAGAAAGCAGCAAAACACCCTCTATCAGTGCTCTCCCTCCTGGTATCGTAACTCTTATAGCAGATTGAAATAAGATGTGAACAAATTGAGTAGGAAAGTCAAAGTAATTTCTAACAATGTTTTGGCAGTAGTTGTTTGGCGTGTGTACTATTCTAGTTTCAATCTACTATACTAAAAACGGCTTGAAAGGTTTATCACATGAAAAAGGACAGCAAAAAAAGCCAACTGAACAAAATCAAGTGACTCAAGCCTAAAAATTATATCAAAAATAAGAACTAGATAAAGCGATTGTAACAAACACATTCATTTCTAGCAATGTTTTAGTAATAGTGGTATGGTGTGGCGTGTGTACGGTTCTAGTCTCAATCTATTGTGTTTCAAAAAAACGAAGCAAAAAAGCTTCCTTGACCCGACGAGTCAGGTCTTCCATGAGTTTGACTTGCTCATCAACCTGTGCTTGCGTCGCTTTTGGATTCTCTAAGACCGCCTTAGCCTTTGCGAGACCTCCTTCGACTTCAGTGTGGAGAGCCTTCATGGAGTCTAAGGTCAGATTTGCCAACAAAGCTTCTAGGGTGCTTTGTGTCGATTTGGCTGCACTTGTGTCAGCTACTGGCGCTGATACTTCCTGATCCTTTTCCTTCACCACCTGAGGAGTTTCTTCTTTATCGTCTATCTTAGTCTCGGGCTGAGGACTTTTAACTTCAGCTTCTGATTCTTCTTGACTTCCTTCTTCAGTTTTAGCTTCTGGAGCGCTAGATTCTCCTGCTGATTTGAGCTCAACTGGCTGTTCAACTACTGCCGTTTTCTCAGGACTCTCCTCATCTGAGTCCTGTGGATCCCCATCTGAATTTCCAGAAGGTCCAGCAACTACATCACTAGCTGTTACTGGAGACACTGCCGGGGTCTGCGCTTGCACCCCATTCGCAAAGAACATCAGAGCCGCCACCGCAACACTAGCAGCCCCAAAATGATATTTCCTTATTGAGTAACGGTAAATTTTTTCACCATTATCATCACGATATGATTTTCTCATTATCTTACCTCTCGTTTTCCCTTTCTGGAGGTACCAAAAAATACCCCCCTTAAATATTTTAGGTATTTAAAGAAAGGATATGTTTCTTTTTATTCCCACACTTGTCAAAAGACAAATTCCGAGATAGTATTATTATATCCTATTTTCGCAAATTTGAACAGCAAAACGCGAAGTTTTTAGCAGTCTCGTGGAGACGTTAAAAAAGTAACAAAAAAGCCGATATAACAGTATTTTCTTGCGATTATATATATATATGCACACCCTTATCTATCAACCTTATTATGGATAATATTTTAAATTTAATATAAATAAAAAACAGACCTTATCTATAGAAAGATAAAATCTGCCATTTTTTCTATATAAAATCAGCAGAAGCATTCTGCTGAAAATCGTGAAATATGATGTAAGTTTCCTAGCACTCTGATAAGATTTTAAGAGAAAAGCTAGATACATCCCCTAACTTACAAAAGCGCCTCAAACTCAGCGATAGTCATACCTAGTTGCTGACTGGCAACCTCAGGTGTCAGAAGACCTTGACGAACTAGATTTAGTAGCATAGACAAACTTCCTTCAGCTTTCCCACGTTCAAGTCCTTGTTCAACTCCTTCAGCTCGTCCACGCTCTAAACCCTCTGCACGGCCACGTTCTAAACCCTCTGCACGACCACGTTCAAGACCTCTCTCTAAACCTTTTTCCTCAGCTTGCTCCAAAGCATAGTCCTGTGCCAGCAATGCCTGTTCTTCACGCATACGTAGTTGACTAAACATTCTCCTGTCCTCCTCGGACCAGCTCTTGTAGTCCAGCAGTTGGTCTGCCTGGCTGATGGCTCGCTCGGGGTGCTGGGTAAAGGGTTTATTCCCGAAAAACTCCAACCACGGCTTGCGAACCTCGTCTTTGCTGGTTTCTCTGTATTTATTAGATCTTATTTATGATGATCTTTCAATAGTGACTCAAATTCAGCGACAGTCATACCCAACTGCTTACTGGCAATCTCGGAAGTTAGAATACCTTGACGGACTAGATTTAGTAGCATGGACAAACTTCCTTCAACTTTCCCACGTTCAAGTCCTTGTTCAACTCCCTCAGCTCGTCCACGCTCTAAACCCTCTGCGCGACCACGTTCAAGACCACGCTCTAAACCTTTTTCTTCAGCTTGTTCCAAGGCATAGTCGTGTGCTAACAAGGCTTGTTCTTCACGCATACGTAGTTGGCTAAACATTTTCCTGTCCCCCTCGGACCAGCTCTTGTAGTCCAGCAGTTGGTCTGCTTGGCTGATGGCTCGCTCGGGTTGTTGAGTAAAGGGCTTATTGCCGAAAAACTCCAACCATGGTTTACGAACCTTATCTTTGCTGGTTTCTCTGTATTTTTTAGGTTTTATTTATGATGCTCTTTCAATAGTTCTTCAAACTCAGCCACGGTCATGCCTGATTGCTCACTCGCAACCTCAGGTGTTAGAAGACCTTGACGAACCATATCCAGAAAGGCAAAAAGTTTTCCTTCTTCCCTTCCTTCAACTTTCCCGCGCTCCAATCCCTGTTCAACTCCCTCAGCTCGTCCACGCTCTAAACCCTCTGCACGACCACGTTCCAACCCTTTTTCCTCAGCTTGTTCCAAGGCATAGTCATGCGCTAACAAGGCTTGTTCTTCGCGTCTGCGTTGTTCACTAAACATTCTCCTGTCCTCCTCGGACCAGCTCTTGTAGTCCAGCAGTTGGTCTGCCTGGCTGATGGCTCGCTCAGGTTGCTGGGTAAAGGGTTTATTCCCGAAAAACTCCAACCACGGCTTGCGAACCTCGTCTTTGCTGGTTTCTCTATATTTTTTTAATTCCAAGAACGCCATCTTAACCAGATGGTTTTCTTGTCCGTTATTTGTGATAGTTAAAACCTCACCTGTCGTATCTTCTCGCATACTAAAGCTGTGAAAAGCCAAATCGTCCGAGAAGTAGTTGCTATCTACAATTGCGATTGCGTAAACTGGTGCAATGTATTTGTAGCTCTGGTGGGTATCACCTTCACGTTGACGGATTTTTTCAAGGTTTTGATTAACCTGACTGCACAGGTAAGCCCACAGGCGATTGATGAAAAAATTCTGATGATGAACCTGAATCTCAATGATAACCTGTGTCCCATTGTCCAACTCCGCCAAGACGTCTATACTGGTATAGAAATCCTGCGCTGAATAAGGCATGGAAGGCAAGACGTGAATATTACTTCCCTCTAAAATCGTTACATTTTTGGCTGGTAAATCCAACATATCGCGAATAAATTGACAAGTGATTTCTGGATTGCTAAAGATTTTCTTAGCAACCAAGTCATTGGTTGGGCTAATGCCCGGATGTCTTAGAATCATCCTTTTCCTCCTTCTATTATAGCACATTTTTTAATCTAGGTTTGCTAGATTCACTGCTACTATCTATTTATTCGGAAAAGAAAGGAGAAAGTTAAAAATTTTTAGACTTCACAGATTGAAATTTACATAAAAAAGCAGCTGATTCTTTTTTTTGATTCTACCATATTTCTAGCGATTACCACTATAAATAGGATACATTCCAGTTTCTAGTAGAAAAGGACTCTGAAAAGCAAATAAAACCCAGTATTAGGAAGAGTTAAATCTTATCTGAAAATGACTAGCTCTCAAGCTATAGTTTTGTGTCTAGATATAAGTATCACTAAGAAAAACTCCATAAGTAAACATACCGAAATTGGATGTTCCTACTATTCGAAAACCTCTTCAAACTACGTCAACTTTGCCTTACCTAGAGCTTCAAAAGGACGTTTTGAGTCATCTGCTGGTAGATTTATTCATTGATTTTCAATCTTCTAATACTAAACAAAAATCAAACAACTATAGTAAAATAACATAAAATTTGCATAAATAGATTAGGAAAATCAAAGCAACTTCTAAGAATGTTTTAGCAATCGCAGTGTACTTTCCCAGTCTCAATCCACTATAACTCTGCACATAAAAATGGAGAAGATGGAAATCCTCTTCTCCAAATATTAACTTCTTTACAAACCAACTATAGTTGACAAAGAACCTAAAATCAATTGATAACACAGAGTCAGGTCGGTCAACTCCTTCAACTGTAGCCCTGTCAATTCTTCCCACTTATCAATCTTGTATTGGAGAGAATTGCGGTGCAGATAGAGTTTCTGGGCTGTTTTAGTGAGAACAGCACTATTTTCCCAAAGAGAGAGGATGATTTCCTGAATCTGATCTTGATCCAAAATCATCTGGTGTAGACATTCCTTGATTGGCTTCAAGTCTACAATTCTTTCCCCCATACTCCAAAGATAGAGTTGTGAAAAGGTATGAACACCTTGGTGACCCTGACGCCACCAAGTCTTAAACAAATCCCGCTCCGCTTTAATCAAGTCTGATAGGGCTTGATAGCCTGTCTGAGACCAAACCTGACCCAACATGATTGACAGACGAAGTCCAAAGTCATACTCAACCGCTTCAATCGTATCACTTAAAATAGCTCGTACAGAGGTGTATTTGTCTTGTTGAAGCACGAAAACATAATCCTGAGCTCCGACCTGAAGCACCGTCTGACAGTTGGGAAAAAGAGTCCGCATCATATCTAGCCAAGAAGCCAGATTTTCCTGCTGAAAATAGGAAAGATGACAATAAACCAGCTGAATTTTTTTAAAAGATTGCGGTGCCTGACCCTTGCCCTCAATCAGATAGGAATACCAAGGATTGAGCGAACAAGCCTGCTCCTGTTGGGTCAAGAGGGCAACCAACTGCTTTTCACGCTCACTGAGACCAGATTTCTCCAGCAAAATCCACTGCTGAGAAGCTAAAGGGAGCGTGAGATAACCCTCTTTCTCTACTGGCTGGTCTGAAATCTGAGCCTCAGGAAACCAGTCTTGTAGTTCTTTTGCCATCATGTCCTATCCCTCCACTTTTTGGATGCACCACGAAATCAAGCTCTCAAGACGTTCCAGATTTTCAGTCATATGGAGATAGCCCATCACTGCTTCAAAACCTGTGGACATACGGTAGGTCACCACATCAGCATTTTTAGCTTTGGTATGGCTATTGGTATTGCGACCACGTTTGTAGATTTCCTCTTCTTTTTCCGTCAGGACTTGCTCCTCTAACATAAGGGAAATCAGGCGGGCCTGAGCTTTGGCCGACACATACTTGGTCGCCTCTTGGTGAAGTTTATTGGGCTTGGTCATGCCTTTGAGGATGAGGTGACGGCGAATATACATAGAATACACCGCGTCCCCCTCAAAAGCTAACGCAATCCCGTTAATGAGATTGACATCAATCACGTGTCCACCTCACTCCATCTTTGGTGTCAAGGAGCTTAATCCCTTGAGCAGCCAATTGGTCACGGATCTGGTCCGCTGTCGCAAAGTCACGATTAGCACGCGCTTCTTGGCGTTTTTGGATCAAGTCTTCAATCTCTGCATCCAAAACTTCCTCAACAAAGACAATTCCAAAGACTTCCAACATATCCGCAAGAGCTTCCTTAACACTTGCATCATAGTTACCTGAGTTAATCCATTTGGCCATTTCAAAGACTACTGTAATACCATTAGCAGAGTTGAAATCCTCATCCATAACCGCTACAAACTTATCTTTAAAGGTTTGTAACTCTTGGGCGTCCACATTTCCTGTAAATGGTTGCTCATAAGTGTTCTTCAGATACTTGAGATTAGTCTCTGCATCATGCACTGCCTTTTCTGTAAAGTTGATTGGTTTACGGTAGTGCTGGGTCGCAAAGAAGAAACGAAGTACTTGCCCATCAAGAGTTTTAAGAGCATCATGGACTGTGATAAAGTTGCCCAAGGACTTAGACATCTTGACATTGTCAATATTGACAAAGCCATTGTGCATCCAGTAGTTAGCAAAAGTCTTGCCTGTTTTAGCTTCAGATTGGGCAATTTCATTGGTGTGGTGAGGAAACTCTAGGTCAGCTCCACCACCGTGAATATCAATAGTATCGCCCAAAATCTCTGTTGACATAACCGAACACTCGATATGCCAGCCCGGACGACCAGGTCCCCAAGGACTGTCCCAAGAAATCTCGCCTGGTTTGGCAGATTTCCATAGGGCAAAGTCTACAGGATTTTCCTTGCGAGCTGTTTCTTCATCGGTACGACCTGAAGCACCCAGCTCCAAGTCTTCCAAGGTCTTATTAGCCAATTTGGCATAGTTGTGAGATTTTTCCACACGGAAATAGACATCTCCTTGACTCTCGTAGGCAAAGCCTTTTTCAATCAAATCTTCCACAAAGCGGATGATGTCAGCCATAAACTCCACCACACGCGGATGGCGGGTCGCAGGTTTGACGCCCAAGGCTGTCACATCCTCACGAAAGGCAGTGATGTACTTGTCCGCAACCTCCTGAGGCGTGATGCCCTCTTCCTTGGCACGGTTGATAATCTTATCATCTACATCTGTAAAATTGGAAATATAGGCAACCTCATACCCACGGTACTCAAAATAGCGACGAACCGTATCAAAAGCCACTGTTGAGCGGGCATTCCCCACGTGGATATAGTTGTACACAGTTGGCCCACAAACATACATCTTGACCTTACCGTCCTCAATCGGGACAAATTCTCGCAAATCACGAGACATGGTGTCATAGATTTTAATCATAAATCATAGTCAGGAAATCCAAAATCCAAGAACAATTAGTTTCATTACTAAGAGTTCAATTGAATTTCAGTCCGAATGTCTCTACACTTCGGAATCCCTTGCTCCTTTCTCATTCAGATAAACCACCTGAGTCTGTTTGACAAAGCCAATTTTTTCATACAAGCGCTTGGCACCTACGTTGCTATCCTCTACTGCAATCTGAAATTCCTTGTCATTTTGCTCAATTAGTTGGTTAACGATGGATTTTGCTAAGTAGCTTCCATAGCCTTTTCCATGTTCAGGTTCAGATATTGCTAAACCGTAGAAGTAATTCGTATCGCTCGATAAATCAACCGTGCAAGTCCCAATAACCTGACCGTCTTTTAATAAAATATATAAGCGACTTTCTGGATCTTTCAGAGCTTCAGAGACATATCTATCCACAACTTCTCTCGATTCATGTTCCTCTGAAAATGCCTGAAATTTTAACTGACTAATTTGATCCTGATACGAACTATCTGCTAACAAAACTTCAAGATGGGAAATGGTTGCTAACGGATAAGGTTTTCTATCCTTACCTAACCAAGTTTCTGTATCCTCGTCCTCGACCAATCCCCAGTTGCTGACAAAATCAGGATGGCGATCTAGAAAAACACGCTCTGTCTGAAAAGTAACTGAATGAATCGGAAAAGAGGCTGTTTCTCTCTCAAAACTAGTAAACAATGCACGCGCAATTCCCTGACAGCGACGATCTGGATGAACCAGTATCGTCACTTCTACATCTTGGTCATCAGCATAGACAGTTAAGAGACCAACAAGTTCGCCTTTTTCATAATAAAGGAAAAAGGCGGGCATGTTTGGGTCAAAATTAAGCATGTTAGAGAGATAGGGATCACGATAGGTACCGTCATAGTTTTGGCAACAGTTAATTAGTTTTTTCGCCTCAGATAACTCCTCTTGGCTTAACTTGTTTCTTGCTTGAATCATATAGGTATCCTCTACAAACCAGACGATCTGTGACTTGCTTCTTTAGCCTGCTCGAGTTTATTGACATAATACTCTCGTTTTTCTTCGACTTCGTGAATAACAGGCTCATCTTTCTTACCATGAAGACGGACAATCTTGGCCGGAATACCGACAACCGTCACATCACTAGGTACATCTGCTACGACAACTGCTGCAGCACCGACCTTGGCATTTTCACCGATTTCCACTGGTCCGATAACTTGGGCATGTGCTGATATAAGGGCACCCTGACGAACGGTCGGATGGCGTTTGCCACAGTCTTTTCCTGTCCCACCAAGAGTTACTCCGTGGTAAAGCATAACACCTTTTTCAACAATCGCTGTCTCTCCAATCACCAGACCAGAACCATGGTCGATAAAGACACCTGAATCGATCTGAGCTCCTGGATGAATCTCAATCTGAGTCCAAAAGCGCCAAAACTGACTATGCATACGAGCTAAGAGCTTAAAGCCATGCTTCCAGAGAAAATGCGAGAGACGGTGGGCCGCCAAGGCCTTGACACCTGGATAAGTCAGCAAAACCTCCAAAGTGGTGCGGGCCGCTGGATCATTTTCTTTTACGATATCAATGGTTTCGCGCCACCATCCCATACATTTCTCCTTTTCTTATTCTGAATCTTTTGGTGTTTCTGTAAATTCTTTCTTAGGTTTGTGATCCTTGTGATGACGTGGGCGGTGAGGACGCTCTGATTTTTCACCTTTTTCATCACGTTCAGGTTTTGGAGGACGAGGAAGAAGGGCTTTCATAGAAGCATCCACACGTCCTTTTTCATCAATCTTGATAACCTTAACATCAACTTCATCCCCGATTGCTACCAAGTCTTCGACATTATTGGTACGCGTCCAAGCCATCTCAGAGATATGAACAAGGGCATCTGTCTTATCAAAGAGGTTAACAAAGGCACCAAATTTCTCGATACGAACGACTTTAGCACGGTAAACTTCATCTACTTTGGCTTCACGGACCAAACCAGCAATAATTTCTTTAGCACGGTTAATAGCATCTTGGTCGCTAGAGTAGATAGACACATTTCCTTCTTCGTCGATATCAATCTTAACGCCTGTTTCAGCGATAATCTTGTCGATGGTTTCTCCACCCTTACCGATGACAATCTTGATCTTGTCCACATCAATCTTGATGGTATCAATTTTCGGAGCAGTTGGAGCCAATTCTGGACGAACTTCTGGAATGGTTGCTTCAATCACATCAAGGATTTCAAAACGCGCTTTCTTGGCTTGGGCAAGAGCTTCCGTCAAAATTTCTGCAGTGATCCCTTGGATCTTGATGTCCATTTGAAGGGCTGTAATCCCATCACGAGTACCAGCAACCTTAAAGTCCATGTCTCCAAAGTGATCTTCCAAACCTTGGATATCTGTCAATACTGTGTAGTTATTTCCATCTGAGATAAGTCCCATGGCAATCCCTGCTACTGGTGCCTTGATTGGCACACCACCAGCCATAAGGGCAAGAGTTCCCGCACAGATAGAAGCTTGAGATGAAGAACCATTTGATTCCAAAACTTCTGCTACTAGACGGATAGCGTATGGGAATTCTTCCAAGCTTGGCAAGACTTGAGCAAGGGCACGCTCACCAAGAGCACCGTGACCGATTTCACGACGACCAGGTGCACCGTAGCGTCCAGTTTCCCCTACAGAGTATTGAGGGAAGTTATAGTGGTGCATAAAGCGTTTCTTGTACTCAGGGTCCAAACCATCAATGATTTGAGTTTCACCCATTGGGGCCAAGGTCAAGACTGAAAGAGCCTGAGTTTGTCCACGAGTGAAGAGACCAGAACCGTGCACACGAGGAAGGAAGTCAACAACCGCATCCAAAGGACGGATTTCATCGACCTTACGGCCATCAGGACGAACCTTGTCTTCTGTGATCAAACGGCGCACCTCAGCATGTTCCATTTGTTCCAAGATTTCAGCCACATCACGCATGATACGGTCAAATTCTTCATGGTCCGCATATTTTTCTTCATAAACAGCAGTCACTTGGTCCTTAACTGCTTGAGTTGCAGCTTCACGAGCCAATTTTTCTTCTACTTGGACAGCTTTTTGGAGGTCGCTGTTGTAGGCTGCGATAATTTCAGCCTGCAATTCAGCATCCACATGAAGCAATTCAACTTCTGCTTTTTCCTTACCTACTGCAGCAACGATTTCTTCTTGGAAAGCAATCAATTCTTTGACTGCTTCGTGCCCTTTAAGGAGCGCTTCCAACATGATCTCTTCTGATAATTCTTTGGCACCAGATTCTACCATGTTGATGGCGTGCTTAGTACCTGCTACTGTCAATTCAAGAAGAGAACGCTCTGCTTGTTCTTGACTTGGGTTGATAATGATTTGACCATCTACATAGCCCACTTGCACCCCAGCGATTGGGCCGTCAAATGGGATATCTGAAATAGAGAGTGCCAAGGATGAACCAAACATAGCTGCCATTGGTGCAGAGGCATTTTCATCATAAGAAAGAACCGTGTTGATGACTTGCACTTCATTACGGAAACCTTCCGCAAACATAGGACGGATCGGACGGTCAATCAAACGCGCTGTCAAAGTCGCATCCGTTGAAGGACGTCCTTCACGTTTCATAAAGCCACCAGGAAACTTCCCAGCCGCATACATTTTTTCTTCGTAGTTGACTTGAAGAGGGAAGAAATCCCCAGTTGCCATTTTCTTAGACATCACGGCAGCAGTCAAGACAGTTGACTCACCGTAACGCACAACAACAGAGCCATTTGCTTGCTTAGCAACCTGACCAGTCTCTACAATTAACTCACGACCCGCAAAAGTCGTTTGAAACACTTGTTTTGTCATTTTAATCCCCTTTGGATTGATGAAATTATACGCCTTGCCTACAAAAATCAAGATACTAAGCCGTTAAGCAACTCAAAGGAAAATAGAAAATCGGACGACGGAGCGACTGATCCTAGGCAGATTTATCTTTTTCCACAGAGTTGTAGGCGTGTTCAGTTATACAAGATACAAATCATTAGAAAGGTTTGATGCTAAAGCATCTAATCCTTTCACGCTAATCGCTATCAGGCGATTAGCTAAATGCTTTACTAACTCTCTCGTCAAATGATATCGATTTGACTCGTTCGTGTCGCTCAAACTAAATACTGAAAAGAACAAATTATGAAAAAATTTCTGTCATAAAATTGAGAATTGACAAAGCCTTTGAAACCTAAATACCCTCATCTTTGTATCAAGTACGTACAGAGTCTATTTTATCATATTTTTCTTAAAAAGTGCGGTCTTTACCATTAAAAAGGAACCATTCCCCTCACCTGAGAAGAATGGTTTACTTTTTATTATCTTAGAGACTGGTGATTAAACAAGGCATGGGTTGCTTGATGGATGTATTTTGCTGTATCCGCATTATTCATGGTGTAGAGATGCACACCGGCAACATCCTGAGTTACCAAGTCCACGATTTGGTCCACTGCATAGGCAAGTCCTGCTGCTCTGAGCGACTCAGGGTCATGCTCATACTTGTCTAAGATAGCTTTAAATTTGCGTGGAAGATGGATATTCTCACAAGTCTTCAAGAGACGGAGAGCCTGATTTCGATTCAAAATTGGCATAATCCCTGCATGAATGGGAACATCAATCCCAGCCAAGATGCACTTGTCTTGGAAATCATAGAAGCGCTCATTATCAAAGAAAAGCTGAGTTACGAGGCTCGAACAGCCTGCATCCACTTTCTTCTTAAGATTTTGAATATCTGAAATCTGATTTGGCGAATCTGGATGCCCTTCTGGATAGCAAGCTCCGACAATATCAAAGTGAGGGGCTTGTTCCTTGATGAACTCAATTAAGTCAGTTGCGTAGCGAAAATCCTTTTGCGGCTCTACATCAGGGATAATATCCCCACGAAGAGCCAATATTTTCTGTACCCCAACCTTGTCCAAGTCGGCAATGGTTTCAGCAACCTTGTCCTTAGTCAAATAGATAGCTGGCAAGTGAGCAATAGTCGGAATCGCCAAGTCATTTTGGATAAAGTCAGCCAAACGAACCGTCGTTTCCTTGATATTAAATTTATTATTGCTGGCAGTCACACTGATAAAGTGGGGAGCCAACTCCTGCATATCTTGAAGAGCAGAAATAATGTTATCATTACCCACAGCTGGGTTTGGAGGGAACACTTCAAATGAGAGTGACGGTGTTTGGCGTGACATATGTAATAACCTTTTCTAGTTGATTTCTTTTTGAACAACCATTGTATGGAGAGAAATCTAATCTTACAATTTCTCACGCGCAGCTTTAGCTGCTTCAACAAGGCGGATCAAGCTTTCTTTTGTTTCTGGAATACCACGTGTTTTCAAACCACAGTCAGGGTTGATCCAAACTTTCTTGCTTGGCACTTTAGCAAGAATGGCTTCGATTGTATGGTCGATTTCGCCTTCATTTGGCACACGAGGTGAGTGGATATCGTAAACCCCAGGTCCCACTTCTGTTTGGAAGCTTTTCGCTTTGAGTTCGTCCAAGATTTCAAGGTTTGAACGGCTAGCTTCAAAGGAAATAACATCTGCATCCATGTTGTCGATAGCTGGGATGATATCTGTAAATTCTGAGTAACACATGTGAGTGTGGATTTGAGTATCTGGCGCTACTGTTGAGTGTACCAAGCGGAAGGCAGGAATTGCCCAGTCAAGGTAGTCTTCGTACCAGTCGCTACGACGGAGTGGCAATTTTTCACGAAGAGCAGCCTCATCGATTTGGATGATTTTCACACCAGCAGCTTCAAGGTCCAGCACTTCATCCTTGATAGCAAGGGCGATTTGAAGAGTAGAATCCTTGATAGAGATGTCTTCACGTGGGAATGACCAGTTGAGGATGGTAACAGGTCCAGTCAACATACCCTTAACAGGTTTGTTTGTACGACTTTGTGCATAGCTAGACCATTTGACAGTGATAGGGTTAAGACGAGTTACATCACCCCAGATGATTGGTGGTTTAACTCCACGCATACCGTATGATTGTACCCAACCATTTTTAGAGAAGAGGTAACCTGACAAGTTTTGGCCGAAGTACTCAACCATGTCATTACGCTCGAACTCACCGTGAACAAGGACATCAAAGTCGATATCTTCTTGCCATTTGATCCATTCGTCGATCGTTTCAGCAAGGAAAGCGTCGTACTCTTCTTGAGACAATTCACCTTTACGGTAAGCCAAACGTTTCGCACGAACTTCTTTTGTTTGAGGGAATGAACCAATCGTTGTTGTTGGAAGAGCTGGAAGTTTGAAAGCTTCTTCTTGAATAGCTTCACGTTCTGCAAAGGCTGGCAAACGAGTGTAGTCTGCGTCTGTCAAGCCAGCGATACGCGCACGAAGTTCCGCATTAACACCAACACGCTCAGTCGCAAAGAGTTCTTTGTTAGCTGCAAGTGCTTCTTCACCTTGACCGTTGCGGATAGCATCCAAATCACGGATTTCATCCAATTTTTCAACTGCAAAGGCAAAGTGGTTCAAGATAGCTGGTTCAAATTCTTCATTAGCAGTTGTAAATGGCACATGAAGAAGTGAGCATGAGCTTGTCAAGACAATGTTTTCAGCTGGGATTTGCTCAAGAACAGCCAAGCTCTTTTCGTAATTGTTGCGCCAGATGTTTTTACCATTGACAATACCTGCATAAAGAGTCTTGTCAGCTGGGAAACCACCTTTAACCAATTCAAGAGTTTTCTTACCTTCAACGAAGTCAAGACCGATGGCATCTACTGGCAAGTTTACAAGGTCAGCGTAAACGTCACGAACGTCTCCGAAGTAGGTTTGAAGCAAGACTTCAAGACCTTTTTTGTCAGCCAAGAGTTTGTTGTAAAGGTTCAAGAAGAGAGCTTTTTCTTCAGCTGTCAAATCTTTTACAAGAGCAGCTTCATCCAATTGGATGCGAGTCGCACCAAGTTCTGCCAATTTAGCAAAAACTTCTTGGTAAGCAGCCACTAAGCTATCTACGAAGTCTTCTGCTTTCACACCTTCTTCAAAGTCTGACAATTGAAGGAAAGTGAATGGACCTACAAGAACTGAGCGAGTGTTCAATCCAAGTTCTTTTGCTTCTTGGAACTCATCAAAGATCTTGTGACCTGCAAGTTTGACTTGAGTGTCTTTTTCAAATTTAGGAACGATGTAGTGGTAGTTAGTGTTGAACCATTTCTTCATTGGAAGAGCACGAACGTCCCCTTTTTCTCCTTGGTAACCACGACCCAAAGCGAAGTAGCGCTCAAGGTCAGACAAGTCCAAATTTTGAACTGAAGCAGGTACCACGTTGAAGAGGAAGGCTGCATCTAGGAAGTTGTCATAGTGAGAAAAATCATTTGATGGAATTTCAGTGATGCCTTTTTCTTTGACAATATTCCAGTGTTTAGCACGCAAGTCTTTTGCTGCTGCAAGGAGTTCTTCTTCTGATATTTCTTTTCTAAAGTATTTTTCAGTTGTAAATTTTAATTCGCGGAATTCGCCCAAACGAGGGAAACCGATGATTGTAGTTGACATGATGTGTCCTCCAAAATTTGTTGTTGAAACTATCTTAACAGAAAAGAAATCATCTGTATAATTGTAAAAAATTAGGCTTTGATATAGTTTGAAACTATATCTCTATTTTAGACAAAAGAAAAAGACTTGAGACAAGTGCCTCAAATCCTTTGTGTAACTTGTTTTTTAACTATATTTCAGTTAGACGGTTCAAACGCGTTATTAGTAATTCTTATAAGTGACTATGGCTTGTTATTAGAAAAGATTATAACTGATTCTAGTCAACTTTTCCCCTGTTCGAGTGGGACGACTGCTAGTGTCTTTCCTAAACTGGCTAAAACTTTCAAGACTGTATCCAACTGAGGACTAGTCTTTCCTGTTTCCATTCTAGATATTACAGGCTGGCTTACTCCACTAAGTTCTTCTAGCTTTTTCTGGCTGATTCCTTGCTCATGTCTGGATTCAATCAACTCACTCATGATAGCCACTCGCATATCACTTTCAAGGATTTCCTCCTTGGTAAAAAGTTCTGACCGGACATCCTTCCAATTACTCCCGATAGCACTATTCTCCATCTCTTAACCCTCTTTCTTTTACGTCTATGTATTTTTTGAAAAAACGAGCGAATTATAATTCGATAGATTGACCAGCGGGTTTAAAGTTGGGACTAGCTTGTTTCTTAAGCGCTTTTCCTTTTCTAGGATAAAGCAGATCCTGTTTTGACAATCCTAATTTTCCATGATGAATCCAATAGTAAATGGTTGAAATCCCCACGTTAACCCCTTTAGCCATCACCATCATTTCAGGCGAAAATTTTTGGTTATGATAGTGGAGAATCTTTTCCTTTAGTTCCTTGGTCAAGCTTGATTTCTTGACCGAGCGCTTGTGATTGTTTTCATAAGACTGTTGAGCATAGTCGGCAGAATAAACCTCTTTGAAGCGCCCTTTTCCGAGACATTGTCGGACTGTCCCACGCTTGATTTCAGTGTGGATAGTTTGAGGAGCTTTTCCAAGTAGAGAGGCAATTTCTCTATTTGATTTGCCTTCTTTTTTCCATCGTTCGATTAAGCGACGGCTATCGATTGTCAAATGTTTGGCTTTTGTAGTATAATTGTCTTGCATTTCTGTGCCTTTTAATTATTTCAATCTTAAATTGGACTTTTTTACTTGGGTTGTACTTAATCTATGAGGAAGACAAGAAAAAGAATATCAATCAAGTAAAGTCACAAAGTCACATTAGCTCCGAGCAACCATTGCAAATTGAGGTACTCATACAATGATTAAAACATTTCTTTCTGCCCTTTCTGTCATTCTCTTCGCTATCCCTATCATAGCTTATTCTTTTTTCCCATCTTCTAATCTTAATATTTGGCTATCTACCAGACCTATCTTGGCACAGATTTATGCCTTCCCCTTAGCTACTGCAACTATGGCTTCTATTTTAAGTTTCGTATTTTTTTCCCTATCTTTTTACAAGAAAAATAAACAAATACGGTTTTATTCTAGCATCTTGCTCTTATTATCGCTCATATTACTATTATTCGGAACAGATAAACCCCTTTCTTCCGTATCAAATAAGACTAAAACCTTAAAATTAGTAACTTGGAACGTCGCTAATCAAATAGAAGCACAACATATTGAGCGAATTTTTAGCCATTTTGATGCCGATATGGCTATATTTCCTGAACTAGCTACCAATATCAGAGGTGAGCAAGAAAACCAGAGAATCAAACTATTGTTTCATCAAGTTGGACTTTCTATGGCCAACTATGATATTTTTACTTCTCCACCTACTGACAGTGGAATAGCTCCTGTGACTGTGATTGTCAAGAAAAGTTATGGTTTCTATACAGAAGCTAAAACTTTCCATACAACACGTTTTGGGACAATTGTATTACATTCGAGAAAACAAAATTTACCAGATATCATTGCTTTGCATACTGCTCCTCCTCTGCCAGGTTTAATGGAAATCTGGAAGCAAGACTTAAACATCATCCATAATCAACTGGCTTCAAAATATCCAAAGGCTATTATTGCAGGTGATTTTAATGCAACTATGCGTCATGGAGCGCTTGCAAAAATAAGCTCTCATAGGGACGCATTAAATGCACTTCCACCTTTTGAAAGAGGAACTTGGAATAGCCAAAGTCCAAAACTTTTTAATGCAACAATAGATCATATTTTATTGCCTAAAAACCACTACTATGTTAAAAATTTAGACATTGTAAGTTTTCAAAACTCTGATCATAGATGTATTTTTACAGAAATCACATTTTAATTATTTTATACTCTTCGACAATCTCTTCAAACCACGTCAGCGTCGACTTACCTTAGACATATGGTTACTGACTTCGTCAGTCTTATNNCCTACGGCTAGCTTCCTAGTTTGCTTTTTGATTTTCATTGAGGATTATATAAAATTCCCCCTCTAGTGTTCATAAACCAGAGGGGGAATTTGTATCCTACTATCGTTTAACGCACTTCTGCATTGACTTTTTCTTCAAGTGATGCTTGGATTTTTTCCATGTAGCGTGCGACTTCTTCGTCCGTTAAGCTGTCTTCTGGATTTTGGAAGGTCAAGCTATAAGCCATTGACTTCATACCAAGTCCCAATTTTTCTCCTGAGAAGACGTCAAAGAGTTTGATATCTGTCAAACGTTTCACACCGGCAACTTGGATAGCATCTACAACTTCTTGGTGAGTCACTTCTGCCTTGAGAAGGAGGGCAACGTCACGGCTAACTGCTGGGAATTTAGTGATTTCCACAAATGGAGCAGCAGGTTGAAGAGCAGCCTCGATGGCTGAAAGGTTGAGCTCAGCTACATACGTTTCTGGAATATCGTAGGCCTTGGCAGTGACTGGATGCACTTGGCCAAGGAAACCAAGAACTTGGTCACCGAGTGAAATCATAGCTGTACGACCTGGGTGGAGGCTAGCAATTTCAGATGTTGCTGTATAAGTTACTTGGAGTCCCAAACGAGCAAAGAGGGCTTCAAGGATTCCCTTAGCATAGAAGAAATCAACTGGAACTGCTGCTGTTTGGAAATCTTTTTCAGCAACCAATCCTGTCAAGGCAAAGGCAAAACTGTTGATTTCATTTGGAAGTTCTTCTTTTGGATTGCCTGTTTGTTCAAAGACTTTTCCTATCTCGTAAAGAGCCAAGTTTTTGTTCTTACGAGCCACGTTGTAGGCAACAGTATCAAGGATACCTGAAACCATATTTTGACGGAGGACAGAACGGTCCACTGTCATTGGCCACATGAGTTCAGTAAGGTTACTTGGTTGAGCCGTAAACTCAACTGCTTTTTCAGGAGTTGTTAGAGCATAGGTGATGATTTCTGTCAAACCTGCTCCTTCAGCAATCGTACGAACTTGGCGACGGAGTTTTTGTGTGGCAGTCAATTCACCAGCTGTACCATCGTCTTTTGGAAGGCTGGTTGGCAAGCGGTCATATCCATAGATACGAGCGATTTCTTCAAAGAGGTCCGCTTCGATGGTGATATCCCAACGGCGACGTGGGACGCTGACTGTAAAGCTGTCTGCATTTCCAGAAAGACCAAAGCCAAGACGACGGAAGACGTCTTCTACATCAGCATAAGAAAGCTCAGTTCCAAGGACACGGTTAACGTCTGCAAGAGTTGAAGAAACTTCCACATCAGAGATATCAAGTTCACCCGCTGAAACGATGCCCTTACGAACCGTCGCACCTGAAAGTTCTGCCATCATGCTAGCTGCCGCATCAAGGGCTTCGTTAACAGTTGCCACATTGATACCTTTTTCAAAGCGAGAAGATGACTCAGAACGAAGATTGAGACGTCCGCTAGTCTTGCGGATTGATTTTCCGTTGAAGACTGCAGCTTCAAGGACGACACGACTAGATTTCTCAGAGATTTCTGTTGCTTGACCGCCCATGACACCTGCAAGGGCTACTGGCTTGTCTGCGACAGTGATAACTAAGTCATTCATGTCCAAGTCACGTTCTTCACCATCTAAAGTCACCAATTTTTCACCAGCACGCGCTTCACGCACACGGATGTCTGTCCCTTCAAAGGTATCCAAGTCAAAGGCGTGCATAGGTTGACCAAAGTAGAGAAGGATATAGTTGGTCACGTCCACTACGTTATTGATTGGACGGATACCTTCATTCATAAGAATGTTTTGCAACCATTGTGGACTTGGTGCGATAGTCACATTGTCCAAGATACGAGCGGCATAGTAAGGCGCCTTGTCTGTCTCAATGCCCACAGAAAGAGCATCTGCTGCAGCTTGGTCAGTTTCTGTTAGAGTAAATTCTTTAAAGTTGACCGCCTTGTCATAGATGGCTGCCACTTCGTGAGCCACCCCACGCATAGAAAGGGCATCCGCACGGTTGGGTGTGATAGAAAGTTCGATGATTTCATCATCCAAGTCTAGATATGAGAAGACTTCATCCCCAGGAACGGCATTTTCCGGCAAGATTTGAATGCCATCTGCAAATTCCTTAGGTACAACGGAGTCAGAAATTCCCAGTTCACCAAGTGAACAGATCATCCCAAGTGACTCAAGACCGCGGATTTTCCCTTTTTTGATCTTGTAATTGTCAGCGATGCGAGCTCCTGGAAGAGCCACCATAACCTTGATACCAGCACGCACATTCGGTGCACCACAGACGATTTGACGGGCTTCTTCTTCGCCAACGTTAACCTGACAAACATGGAGGTGAGTTTCTGGCACATCTTCACAAGACAAGACCTCACCGACGACAATTTTTGAGAGACCAGCAGCAGGTGATTCGACACCTTCTACCTCGATCCCTGTAGTTGACATTTTTTCAGCCAACTCTTGTGATGGCACATCAATGTCCACCAATTCTTTTAACCATTTATAAGATACAAGCATAATTTAATTCTCCAGAATGACAGTTGTCCCTCTGGTTCTTTTCCTTTCCTATCATTTCAATAGAAGAATCCTCTTCTTACCTTAATTTCTTTTTCAGCAACCAATCCGTATCTACTTTTTGACCAACCATAAAATGATGTTGGCTAAATTTTTCAAAACCATATCGGTTATAAAACGCTTGAGCTTTTGTATTATGCTCCCAAACACCTAGCCAAGCCCAAGAAAAACTATTTTTTGTAGCAAGTTCAAGAGCAAATTCAAACAGTTGCTTACCGAATCCAAATCCTTGGAATTTTTGTAGCACATAGAGGCGTTGAATTTCAAAAGCATCCTCTAATTCTCTCTCAGTTTGAGCACTTCCCCAGTTGACCTTGAGAAAACCAGCTATCTCCTCTTCATGCATAATGAAATAGGTTTCGGAGTCAGGATTTCCCAACTCAGTTAACAAAGTTTTCAGACTATAAGCCTCTTCAAAGTATTCCTGTAACTGCTCTTCCGTATTATCATGGGTAAATGTTTCACGAAAGGTTTGTTTGGCTATGTTAGCCAACATCTCAACATCTGCCATTTCTACTTTTCTAATCATTATTTAAACTGTTCTGAGAAGCGGACATCTCCTTGGTAGAATCCACGGATATCGTTGATTCCATAACGGAGCATAGCTACACGCTCTTGTCCAAGACCAAAGGCAAATCCAGAGTAAACAGTCGCATCGATACCACTCATTTCAAGGACACGCGGGTGAACCATACCGGCCCCCATAATTTCGATCCAACCTGTTTTCTTACATACGTTACAGCCTTCTCCACCACACTTGAAGCAAGAAACATCCACCTCAACAGATGGCTCTGTGAATGGGAAGTAAGATGGACGCAAACGGATTTGACGCTCTTCACCGAACATTTTTTGGACAATCAACTGCAGGGTTCCTTGAAGATCTGCCATAGAGATATTTTTCCCAACAACCAAGCCTTCAATTTGGTGGAACTGGTGACTGTGAGTCGCATCGTCCGTATCACGACGGAACACACGCCCTGGCGAGATCATCTTCAAAGGACCTTTAGAAAAATCATGGGCATCCATAGCACGCGCCTGAACTGGAGACGTGTGGGTACGGAGCAAGATTTCTTCAGTGATATAGAAAGTATCCTGCATATCACGAGCTGGGTGGTCTTTTGGAAGGTTCATACGTTCAAAGTTATAGTAGTCTTGCTCTACTTCAAAACCATCCACGACTTGGTAACCCATCCCAATGAAAATATCTTCGATTTCTTCACTGGTTTGTGTGAGGACATGACGGTGACCAGTCGCAACAGGACGACCTGGAAGTGTCACATCGATACTTTCGCTAGCCAGTTGAGCCGCGACTTTCTTTTCTTCCAAGAGCTTAGCTGTTTCTTCAAAAGCAGCTGTCAAGACATCACGAGCTTCATTGACGTGTTTCCCAATGATTGGACGCATCTCAGCAGAGACATCTTTCATCCCTTTGAGGATTTCAGTGAGCGAACCCTTTTTACCAAGGACAGAGACACGCAAATCTTGCATCTCTTTTTCATTTTCAGCAGAAATCTGCTTCAAGCTAGCCAGCGTTTCTTCACGAAGCGCTTTTAATTGTTCTTCAATAGTTGACATAATTCCTCCATCAGTCTCTCGTAGATAAAAAGAAAACCACATGCCAAAAACTCCACTCGGAGCGTTGACACGCGGTACCATCCGTTTTCATCTGACAAGTCAGACCTTCATTTCTAAATCCATGCGCAAGTGAATTCACCCAGCTTTCATATAGAGAGCTTGCAGTCACGGCTCTCCTCCCTGATATACTTCCCTTGAGTTACTAGTCTTGCGGATTTCTATTCAATTACTACTTAGTTTATCAGATTTTTACCATTCTTGCAAGACCTATCTCACTTCTGCTTGTTAGCTTATTCTTATCTAACTTTATAGCGGATTGAAATAAGATGAGAACAAATCGATTGGGAAAGTAAAATTAATTTCTATAAATGTTTTAGCAATTGTTTCGTACTATTTTAGATTCAGTCTACTATATATAACCAATCTATCCTAAGTTAACTATTTATAATCGGCTCTCTGTAACAAAATTAAATTAATTAATCCCCCTATAAAATAAAGAGGTTTAGAATTTGATGTCTTCCAAATCTCTTTATTTCATATTTAATGAGATTTTGCCTTAACCGTGATAATAGTTAGTCATCAATAAAAAACTATTTGAATAAGGATTCTCCATTTGATTCAATCACTTCTTTATACCAAGTAAAAGACATTTTCTTATATCGATTTAATGTACCACTTCCATCATCGTTTCGATCAACATAAATGAGACCGTACCTTTTAGAAAGTTGTGCAGTGGACATAGAAACACAGTCAATACATCCCCAAGACGTATAGCCCATAATTTCAACACCATCCTGTAGAGCTTCAGCTACTTGCAATAAATGTTCTTTCATATACTGAATTCTATAATCATCTTGGACGGTTAAGTTATTAAATTCATCTTTTATTAGTTGATCTTTAGCACCTAATCCATTTTCTACTATAAATAATGGGATTTGATAACGGTCATAATATCTATTTAAAATTATACGTAGTCCAATTGGATCAATTTGCCATCCCCACTCAGAAGACTCTAAATAAGGATTTACTAAACCACCAATAATATTCCCTTCTCCTGAATTATACTGTGTTGGAAGAGCAGATTGAGTCACACTCATGTAATAGCTAAACGATAAAAAATCTACAGTATAATTTTTTAATAACTCTGTATCTTCAGCTGCAAACTCTATGTTAATGTCATGTTCCTTAAAATATCTTTTTGCATAATTCGGATAATAACCTCTAACATGCACATCTGAAAATAGATAATTTAGATTCTCATACTCATGAGTCGCCCATACATCTTTTGGATTTGGAGTCATTGGATAAGCTGGCATAGCTAATACCATACATCCCACCTTAAACTCTGAATTAATCTCACGAGCAATTTTTGTAACCAAACTCGAGGCAACTAATTCATGATGTATAGCTTGATATAATTCTTGTTTCGAAAGATTCTCCTTAGGTATATCTATTCCTCCACTAGTAAATGGTAATTCCAAAACAGAGTTTACTTCGTTAAATGTAAGCCAATATTTAACTTTATCTTTATACCTTTCTAAAACTGTTCGAGCAAATTTTTCATAAAAATGAATCATTCTCCTATCAACCCATCCATGATATTTTCTTGCTAAATATAATGGAGTCTCATAGTGTGAAAGAGTTACAAGTGGTTCTATCCCGTGAGCATGTAGCTCATCAAACAATTCATCATAATATTTCAAACCAGCTTCGTTAGGTTCTTCCTCATCTCCTTTTGGAAAAATTCTACTCCATGCAATAGAAGTACGAAAAACATTAAAGCCCATTTCAGAAAACAAGGATATATCTTCCTTATATTTATGATAAAAATCAACACCTAACAGTTTTAAGTTATCTTCTGTAGGATTTTCTGTTGCTTCTCCTAATCCACCTTTGGGTAACACATCCTGAACTGATAATCCCTTACCATCTTCATTATATGCTCCCTCTACTTGATTAGCTGCAACAGCTCCACCCCAAAGAAAATCATCTGGAAAAATGGCCATAACTTTCCTCCATTATAATATTACCAGTAATTCCTTAGAATGCTCGATTGTCTGATTATTAGGTAATACTAATACATCTAGAAAATCGTTGGTATTCGTTACAATTACTGGTGTAACTGTTTCGTAGCCTTTACTCTTGATTAAATTTAAGTCCATTTCAAAAATCAACTGATTTTTGAAAACTCTGTCTCCTTCTTCTACATGACTAATAAAACCTTGACCTTTTAGCTCAACAGTATCTAATCCAATATGAATTAGTAACTCAACACCTTCATCACTCTTCAATCCAATTGCGTGCTTAGTCGGAAAAATATTTGTAATTTCCCCATCGAATGGTGCATAAACCTTACCCTCATTTGGGATAATCGCTACTCCGTCTCCAATAAGTTTATCTGAAAATGTTTTATCCTGGACATCACTTAACGGAATGATTTCTCCTGATATAGGAGAAAATACCATTTTTTTATTTGAAACTCTAGCCTCAACTTCTAAATGGCTAGAACTCTCTTCTTCATCGATTCCAAATATATAAGCCAAGACAAAGGTAATAACAACAGAAATGACCGCCACAATTAAAGCATTTACAATATTTGATGGTACATCAGAATAAATAAATTGAGGCAACGCTATCAAAGATGGAACAGCAAATAGATAGGCTTTAACACTAGTAAGACCTGCAAATAATCCCGCTAATCCACCACCAATCATAGCTGCATAAAGTGGTTTTTTATATTTTAAAGTCACACCATATAATGCAGGTTCGGTAATCCCTGCAAGTAAGGCTGAGAAACCTGCTGCAAAAGCAATTTGTTTTGTATTATTATTTTTACTCTTTAATGCAACAGCCATCGAAGCAGCTCCTTGAGCTAAGTTTGACCCTAACATTGCTGGAAGAATTAATACGTCTGGAGTAGCAATAGATGCCGCCAAAAAAATAGGTGCAAAAGCCCAATGCATTCCAGTCATAACAATAAATGGCATAATAGCACCAAGAATAGCTAATGTAAGCCATCCAGCTACACCATACATTTGCCCAACTAGATTTGATAATCCTTGACCAACAATTACTCCAATAGGTCCGACTACAACTAAGGCAATACAGCTTGATACTAATAATACTAGCGTAGGTTGCAAAAAACTCTTAGTAACAGCTGGTGTTAATTTAGCAATCATTTTTTCAATATATTTCATCAACCAAACCATAATAAGAATTGGAATGACTGATGAACCATAACTAGCTGGTGTCACAGGTGCACCAAATAAACTAAGAGGATTCCCTGATTGCACCATTTGAACAAAATTTGGATGGAGAAGTACACCTGCTACAGACATAGCTAATGTAGATGTTACTTTTAATTTTTGTGATGCAGAATAAGCTAATAACAGCGGTAAGAAATAATATGGAGCATCCCCAAAAAATGTCAAAAAAGCAATAGTCTGAGAATCTGATTGCAATATACCAAGCATTGGTAAAATGATTACCAAGACTTTCAACATACCTCCCCCTAACATTGCTGGAATGATTGGAGTCATGGAACCAGCGATATATTCAATGATTCTTTCTAAAATATTCCCTTTGTGCCCTTGATCAACTGAATCTGTTTCAAAATTGCCAAGTTTAATGAATTCTTTATAATAATTGGCTACATCATTACCAAGTATAATTTGATATTGCCCATTCTTTTTCATAATACCTATTACACCTGGTATCTTCTTCACATCATCATCATTGACTAAATTTTCATCTTTTAATTCTAATCTTAAACGTGTTACACAATGGGTAACTCTATTGACATTTTTTTCGCCTCCAATTACATCGAGGATTTTTTGTACCGTATCTTTATAACTCATGGTATTCTCCTATTCTATTAATCTAAATTTTTTGTTAAGCGACGAATATGAGCCATCAAATAAACTAATTCACTAGAAGTCAGCAAATAATTGTACTCAGTTTGTATAAACATTGCCACCTGTTTACCACATTCATATTCCCTAGGATATTTATTTTTCATTAATGCTAACAAGTCTTCATCATCATCGTCACAATAAGTTGTATTTTCAACCAAACGATGGGCAAATAATTTTATATGAGTTATGAATCTATAATAATCAATAGAATCTTGGTTAAACTCAGTACAATAGAAATCTTGAATGATTTTCTCAATTCCCATAATTATTTCAGTGATTTTATACGACTCTTGAAAATTATTTTCTAAATTAGCATTAACAAAATGTAGCGCTATGAATGCAGCTTCGTCAATTGGAAGTTCAATACCTAACTCTTTTTTTATTATTTGTAAAGCCCTTTTCCCAAGCTCAAATTCTTCTTTATAATATTTCGAGATTTCCCAGCGTAGGGGATTCGAAATAATAATCCCTTCTTTATAACGTTCTATGCTCGAAGAAATATGATCCGTTAAATTAATATAGATAATTTCATCAAAATTATTACCCAATGTTATTTTACCTAGATTAATTATTTTTTCGGTGATGTACACCAACTCCAAAGGAACGTTAATAAACATCTCTGTAAAACGGGTCATATTATCTCTATTTTTGAGAAAAAAACTTTTCTCAATATCAATTGGATTTACTTTATCTCCAATTTTTCTTCCAAAAGCTATTCCCCTTCCAAAAAGAAGAATATCGATATCTTTTTTACTTTGCGCAATTACGGCATTGTGGTTTAGTATTCGTTTTATGATCATAAAATTTCCCTTTTAAAATAAAAGGAACCTACTTAAAAACATCAAGAAACTTCTTCCGATGTGATTAAATAGGTTCCTGCTCACTTGTATTAGTGATAACATCCTTTTATTTCAATTTTTAATGGTGACATGAAGCTTAAATAATTAATAACTCTGTAACCATTTTCATTTTAAGATATTTCAATCTATTTGTCAAGTACTTGTAGAAATTTTTTTATTTTTTTATTTTGTGTGATTCGAATGTGATAATGGCAACAGTCTCACTAAAGAAATGAAAATCATACATAGAAATTTTTAAAAATTTTCTCTATCGTAAACCTGCCACTAGTTCAGAAACTATACTAGCTGATTCCAAACGTAATATGGTCACTTCATCTACCTTCCCTAATAATGGCATTGCACCATACCAAACAATGGTCTTGTTTACCAAAAGAATAGGCGTGACTATTTTTGATTGAGTAAAAGACACTTTAATTTTCTGGCTCTTCATCTGGTCTATCCATGTTTTATTTGCAACCGTCTCTGGTATACATATCTCAATTTGACTAATCCTAAATTCTTTTAGAAAATTCATCAGTTTTGTCTGGTGCACATAAGGTAAAATAAGCATACATTCCTGTCTTTCCCCTGCCAAGTCCTCTCTCAACACCTTCTCATATCTACTATCAACATAAACGAATTGTTTCTCCTCACCCTCGATGACACGATAATCCATCTTTCGATAAGCTACTTGTCGTTTCTGAAACATCTTTTCTAAATAAGGAACATGAATATCCACATAATCGAAAATCCGCACCAAAGACTTATCCTTGTAGTTTCTATGAATCCGACCTGCATACTGAATCAAATTATTTTTCCAAGAAAAGGGCGCTGCCAAGATAAGCGTGTCTAGCTGAGGCAAGTCAAAACCTTCGCCAATGTATTTTCCAGTAGACAACAAAACAAACCCTTTATCTAGCTGTTCTAATGTCTTCAATAAACTTGTTCTCTCTTGGACTTTGGTTTTTCCGCTAATAATGTAACAGTCATCAACCTCTTTCTCTTTCAATAACTTTTCAAAGACATCTATCTGTTGAATTCGATTGACTAGAACCAAGATATTCCGCCCTTCTGTCACTTGGTCTAGAATATCCTTGAGAATCATCTGATTCCTCACTGAGTCTGTCGCAATCCAATCACTAAGCTGTATAAAATTACTTGCTTTGGTCTTTTCAATCTCCAAATGACCAAAAGAAGTGAATCTTAATTGCAATTGCCGTTTAAAATCCGTTTCCCTCTTATCAGCAGTATGGAGTATCTCACCAATTCTCTGAAAAACAATAGGTTCATGACCATTCTTACGTTCAGGCGTAGCCGTCAAACCGTAAAGATACTTCCCTCTAAACTGTGCCACAACTTTTTCAAACATCAAAGCAGACACGTGATGACACTCATCCACAATCATCATCTCATACTTATCCAAAAGACTTTGACTATTTTCCAACTTAAATAGAGATTGGATCATAACGACATCAACCAGTCCACTCAGCCATTTCTTAGTCCCACCGTACTGCCCAACATAGCCTATTACCCTTTCACGACCTGATGCCGTATAACGGGTAGCTTCTTCCTCTTCGAAAGTCAAAAAATGGTTTAAACGATCCAGCCATTGGTCTAAGAGTTGCCTATTATGGACTAGAATAATTGTTTTGGTCTTACGTTCAGAGATGAGAGCAGCACCTAAAACGGTCTTCCCAAAACCAGTCTCCGCATGGAGTAAACCATTTTCTTTGGAAATCATATCTGACAGGGCTAACTCTTGCTCAAAAGTGAGTTCTCCCTTAAATTCCACTCTAATAGACCTCTGTACCTTTCTCCTATCTTCCACAGATACCTGCTTAAATTTATCTTGCAATGGATACAGTAAACCTCTTGGTAGCCATAAATAATGATCGGATTCTCCAAATAAATACATTCGCTCAGAAATTTGATAGGTTGGTTGTCGCATAGCCTGCTTTAAATAAAATTCGGGATTAGAAAATGAAGCCATATTTTTCAAGAAAAAAAGTGTCTTGGGTGTCACAGACGATTTTTCAAGTTGGATCATATTGGATAAGATGACCTTCAACTCCTTATCCAATTCTTGCTTCCCTAACTCCTCTTGGATTAACAGTGCCACTTTAGCAGTTGAAACCCTCTGAATTTCTTGTAAATACCTCCATTGGTCTTCATAAGGCTGAAACTGTTCATCCACAAAGACCGTTCGCCCTTGATGATAAGCTTCTCCTTGAAAAGGCAAGGCAATCAAATTACCAAATCCCCCCTTAGGAAGAACATCCTGATTTGGAAACATGCGATCAAAAGAATCAAAGGACAGTTGCATACTTTCCTGCATAGCCAATTCTAATAGTTTCTTTCCAAACAAGCGAGCTTCTCGACTCGGAATCGCTTCCTCAAAGAAGAACCAAATATGGAGTCCGTGACCCGAACGAGAAATCTCTAAATGGGCTTCCATCTGGCGTTCCCTGGCTATTCTTCGAATGGCTAAACCGGCTTCTTTCCAATCACTTTCATCCAAATCCAGTACCAAAAAATAACAGCTATCATCTAAGTGCATAGGAAAGATACCGATAGCTGTCTCCCCACGAAAATGAGATTTCAAAACGGAATCCGTTAATGTCTGGAAACTCCGTTTTTCAGGCGGCAACTGCTTCCAACCATAATCATAGGATGGAAAATACTGAATTTTCCCTTGATCATTGATAAAACTCTTAGCATAAACATCATAACGGCCAGCAAACACAGAGGTAAACAATTGTAATTTTTCTTGCGTCGTCAAGTGACTACTTTGAAGTTGGAACATCTCCTCGAACTGAGAGCGTTCCATCACAAACTGACTCTTGTCTTTAAGACGTTTACACAAGAAAAACTCACTATCCCCATTAAAAGAAGAAAAGACATCAAGTACTTCTACCACAATTCCATCCAAAGACACAAAAACAGCCATAAGAGTCACCTCCTTGATTCCTATAGGCTGATTATAACAAGAATAGCTGAAATTGTACACGAAAATAAAATCCCTTACTTGTTACAATAGTTTTGAAAACTTTTATTTCTTTGCTACCCAGCCGATAGCATCACTTGGGGGATTCTCGATATCAATCCAGATAAATTCAATACCGATTTCCCCATTTTTAAACTTGGTTAAACGAATACCGTTGATTTCCAGTTCATTGAGTCGTTGACCTGTCAAGGTTTCTATCTTCTTCAACTAGTAAAATTAAGGGGGAACTAATACAAATCTTCTAAGCTTCTGTATTCAATAATTTCATTTTTGATAATATTCTTTTTAAACTCAAAATGTTTTAAAGGATTATCAACTAATACTAACTTTGGAATATCATCTAGGTTTGTGACCAAGGATAAAATAAAATCCGATTGAAACTCTTTGGCTTTTTCGAATTCTTTCGCAGTCAAACGCACACGCCCCTTAGATTTTCGGATACCTTTTACTTCGGCAAGGTAAGAATGCTCTTGAACATCTACTTGGAAATCATATCCATCACCATAAAGACGGGCATCGGTTAACTGTCCACCTTGGAATTTTTCTTCTTTATCAAAATGAAGGATAAAATAATTCTCTGCCTCCATTCCCGTTTCCTGTAGACGTTTGAATTTGGTTCGAATGATTGGTTTTTCAATGGTAGTAATGCCTGTTCGCTTTCCTTCACTGGCAAGTAGCATTTTAACGATTTCAGCATAACTATGAACATCTTCATTTCCAAACATCATATCAATTAAATCTTTACGAAAACGGTAAACTTCAGCTTTCTGCCACCAACCTTTTCGATTATTTTCAAAATAAGGATCAAATAAATCCATTCTATTTTTTACAACTCCAGTTGTTT
The DNA here is from genome assembly GCF_013277195.1 of Streptococcus sp. 2579. Taxonomy (NCBI): domain Bacteria; kingdom Bacillati; phylum Bacillota; class Bacilli; order Lactobacillales; family Streptococcaceae; genus Streptococcus; species Streptococcus sp. 2579. The sequence goes on along the minus strand of NZ_VMMM01000006.1, from coordinate 188,191 downwards.
CAGCAACTCCCAGAGAAACCACGTAGCGATAAAACTCCGACTTGCTAGAACATTGAAATTCTTTTATAAAAAGCTTGTCAAACTTAGCAAGACCGTAGCCAATTAAATTTAACAATTCATAATGAGGGTGTTTGGACATCACTTTCTCCATCAATAGATATTGATTTCATTATACCAAAAAACACGGCTCATCACCGTGTTTCTGTGTTTATTTAGCTTTATTCCACCAATTTCTTCATCTCATCAATACGTGCGACGGTCGCGGCGTATTTAGCTTGGTAGTCAGCTTGTTTGTCGCGTTCTTTCTGGACGACTTCTGGTTTGGCATTAGCTACGAAGCGTTCGTTAGAGAGCTTCTTGCCTACCATGTCCAGTTCTTTTTGCCATTTAGCCAGTTCCTTGTCGAGACGAGCCAGTTCTTCTTCGACATTGAGGAGGTCTGCTAGTGGCAAGTAGATTTCTGATCCTGTGATAACGCTTGACATAGCAAGTTCAGGTGCAGGGATGGTTGATGCAATTTCCAAGTGTTCTGGATTTGTGAATCGTTTGATGTAGTTGACATTGCTGTTAAAGAAGGCTTCCAAGTCACTATCGCTTGTCTTAACAAGGATGGTGATTGGCTTGCTTGGAGCTACATTTACTTCTGCACGCGCATTACGAACAGCACGGATCAAGTCCTTGAGGCTTTCTACACCTGTGTGAGCCGCAAGGTCTTCAAAGGCTGGGTTGACAGTTGGGTATTCTGCTGTAACGATAGAGCCTTCTGAGATTTGTCCAAAGATCTCCTCTGTCACAAATGGCATGATTGGGTGAAGGAGGCGAAGGATCTTGTCCAAAGTGTAAAGGAGAACAGAGCGTGTGATGACTTTCTCTTCTTCATTATCACTATAAAGGACTTCCTTGGTCAACTCAACATACCAGTCCGCAAACTCATCCCAGATAAAGTTGTAGAGGATGTGTCCAGCCACACCAAACTCAAACTTATCAAAGTTTTCAGTGACTTTGCCGATCGTTTCATTGAGGTTGTGGAGAATCCAGCGATCTGTGACATTTCCAGCTTCCTTGTTGGCAACTTTTTCCACATTGGCAGTTGCTTGCTCAAGGGTCAAGCCTTCATTGTTCATGAGGATATAGCGAGAGATGTTCCAGATTTTGTTAATGAAGTTCCATGAAGCATCCATTTTCTCGTAAGAGAAGCGCACGTCTTGACCTGGTGCAGAGCCGTTTGAAAGGAACCAACGAAGGGCATCGGCACCGTATTTCTCGATGACATCCATCGGGTCAATCCCGTTACCGAGAGATTTAGACATCTTACGTCCTTGCTCGTCACGGATAAGACCGTGGATAAGAACGTTTTGGAATGGCTGACGGTCAGTGAATTCCAAGGATTGGAAGATCATGCGAGACACCCAGAAGAAGATGATGTCGTAACCTGTTACCAAGGTTGAAGTTGGGAAGTAGCGTTTGAAGTCTTCTGAGTCGACATCAGGCCAGCCCATGGTTGAGAATGGCCAGAGAGCAGAACTGAACCAAGTATCCAAGACGTCTTCGTCTTGAGTCCATCCGTCACCTTCTGGAGCTTCTTCACCGACGTACATTTCACCCTCAGCATTGTACCAAGCAGGGATTTGGTGCCCCCACCAGAGCTGACGAGAGATAACCCAGTCGTGGACATTTTCCATCCATTGAAGGAAGGTATCGTTGAAACGAGGTGGGTAGAATTCAACTTTGTCCTCTGTGTCTTGGTTGGCAATAGCATTTTTCGCCAATTGATCCATCTTGACGAACCACTGCGTAGACAAGCGTGGTTCAACCACAACACCTGTACGCTCTGAGTGTCCAACACTGTGGACACGTTTTTCGATTTTAACGAGGGCACCGATTTCTTCCAGCTTGGCAACGACTGCCTTACGAGCTTCAAAACGGTCCATGCCTGCAAATTCAAAGGCCAAGTCATTCATAGTTCCGTCATCGTTCATGACGTTAACTTGTGGCAAGTTGTGTCGTTGACCAACCAAGAAGTCGTTTGGATCATGGGCAGGTGTGATTTTCACGACACCAGTACCAAACTCAGGATCAGCATGCTCATCCCCAACGATTGGAATCAATTTATTAGCGATTGGAAGGATGACGTTTTTTCCAATCAAGTCCTTGTAGCGTGGGTCTTCTGGATTGACCGCAACGGCAACGTCCCCAAACATGGTCTCAGGACGAGTTGTTGCCACTTCAAGGGCGCGTGAACCATCTTCCAGCATGTAGTTCATGTGATAGAAGGCACCTTCGACATCCTTGTGGATAACTTCAATATCAGAAAGGGCTGTGCGTGCAGCTGGGTCCCAGTTGATGATGAATTCACCACGATAGATCCAACCTTTCTTGTAAAGGTCCACAAAGACCTTGCGAACAGCTTTTGACAAACCTTCGTCAAGAGTGAAACGCTCGCGTGAATAGTCTACAGAGAGCCCCATCTTGCCCCATTGTTCCTTGATAGTAGTAGCATATTCGTCTTTCCATTCCCAAACCTTCGTCAAGAAAGATTCACGACCGAGGTCATAACGCGTAATACCCTCACCACGCAAGCGCTCCTCAACCTTAGCCTGAGTCGCAATACCAGCGTGGTCCATACCTGGAAGCCAAAGTGTATCAAAACCTTGCATGCGTTTTTGACGGATGATAATATCCTGCAAAGTCGTATCCCAAGCGTGACCAAGGTGAAGCTTACCAGTTACGTTTGGTGGTGGAATGACGATTGAATAAGGCTTAGCCTTTTGATCTCCAGAAGGCTTGAAAACATCGGCATCAAGCCATTTTTGGTAACGACCAGCCTCAACCTCGGCTGGATTGTATTTAGGTGAAAGTTCTTTAGACATGTGTTTGTCCTTTCTAGCTAATATCTTTAAATAAAATTAGTATGTAGAAGATAGGCTTTGATTCAACTCATCTTGTTTTTCTCATTATCTTCTATAAGCAAATAAACGGTGAAAATTTTACATTAACTTTCTCTCATTATCTTCATAATATGTTTATCAAAGTCTGATATAATTTTTTGAGTTCGGTTAAATTTTTCATACTCCTGAATGGCTTTTGAGTCTGCTTGTTTCTTGGAAATACTTCCTTTTCCTTCTAAAATTTCGTACTCATTAAAAGATAGAAAACGATTAATACTATCTGCCAATCCTCGCATTGTAAACGTATTACGGCGCTCAATCAAACCCTCGATATAATCAAAATAGGCTGTAACAGTTCGCTCTAGTTGTCGAATTTCTTTTTCTTGCAGATAGTTTTTAGCAACCGTTACATCTGATTTGAGTACTCGTCCATCAGGTGCATTCTTCCAAGTAGTTAATCCCATTTTTTCTTTACTTGCATCGGCTTGCTGATAGATAATTTCTGCAGCCGTACTTCCAGTAATTGCATAATGAAATTTATTTTGCACCATAGCATAGAAATTTTTAGTAATATCTGAGTTTCGATCATAATCTATGGCACATTCAGCAAAGATATCCGTAATTTGTTGATAGATTCGGCGCTCGCTAGAACGAATAGAGCGAATTCGTTCTAAAAGTTCACGGAAATAATCTTGTCCGAAAACTGTCTGTCCTTGTTTCAAACGTTCATCATCTAAAACAAAACCTTTGATGATAAATTCTTTCAAGGTCTTAGTTGCCCAAATTCTAAATTGAGTAGCCTTACTGGAATTTACTCGATAACCAACTGAAATGATAGCATCCAGATTGTAATATTCAAGTTCACGCCGGACAGTTCTATTGCCCTCTTGTTGAACCTGTGCAAATTTTGCACAAGTTGACACCTTATCCAACTCATCACTATCATAAATGTTTTTTAAGTGCTTTGTAATGACACTTCGTTCAACTCCAAAGAGCTCTGCAAGACCTTTTTGAGTCAACCAAAGATTTTCATCTTGTAAAAGGATATCTAGCTGAACGTCGCCATTTGGTGTAGTATACAGGATGAAATTAGAAATTTCATTCAAGACAATTTCACCTCCCCCCTTCCATAAACAATTACTTCTCTTTCTTAAACTTTATGCCGTTTTCTTTCAGCTTTTTAACGGTTACGGGACCAATTCCCTTCAAAGCGAGAACTTCTTTTTCAGTCCATTTTTTGAAATCTGAATACCTACGAATCCCATTTTCAACAAAGATGTGAACAAGATCCATCCGAATCCCCTTCATTTTTTCCTCATTCATAAAGGAATGACAATCGGATACCTCGGATAAATTTTTTATCATACTAGAATGATTCGAAAATACTGGTTTACGGCGGAATTTTTGGGCTTCGTTTGTTAAAAATTTCGTTAAAATAATATTTTCTAGTAAATAATCAAACAGAGGATACAAACTAGCTTGTAACGATTCAACTGAATTTGGATAATAGCATTCTTGGTCTTCTATATCTATAACTTTGAATTGCCAATCTTCCTCTATAAAGAATTCAACAGCTTCATCATTGATTTCCACTAATTTTGCAAATAACTGACTGGCTTCCTCAATTTTTCCTTGAGAAAAAGCAGAGATGATGGCATGAATAAGAATGGTATCGTCCCGTTTCCCTTTATTCAATTCTTCACGATAGAAGCGCTCAACCTTTAGTTCCTGACCAGTGATATGATACAAGGAAAGCATACAGAAGACAAAATTAGGAGGAAAACGTTCTGGTCGCTTACTCAAATATAGGTCAATCAATTTCATAGCCTTAGAATTGAAGTTCTCCATCATATAATACTCAATCAGAAACATCAGAGCAGACAGGATAGGGCGTGCTTCAAAATAATTCCAACTATTGTAGCCATTCATTTTCCATTTTTCTAAAACTAGAATTTCAAAATCCAATACTTTTTTAAAGGTTGACAAATCAAAGTCTTCAACCTCTGATAAGAATAGGTGAAAGTCAGCAGCAAAATAATCTGGATTTATTTTTAAAACTTGCTTTAACAATTTATTTCGCTTCTGTGTATTTGGAGTATGCATAGCTTCTCTAAATAAAGCATGATCCTGATTCCAATCAAAAGTCCTATTTTTCAGTTGGTAATTGATTAGCTGAACATCTGGATACTCTCCGTGTTCATCAGCATATTGCATCACTGCTGTATGCAGTTCATCGAAATTTTGAATAGTCCGACGTTCTACAAAAGTTGGATTTTTGGCCATGATTTCTGTCCAAGCAGCCTCTTCTTCAGAAATAACTTTGATATCCAACTTTTGCTGGCGTTTTAATTCTTTTTTTCTATTTTTCTTTTTAGCCATCTATTTTCTCCTCTAACTCATTCTTCAATATATCAAACTCTACCTCTGCTGTATTGGATATTCTTACGACCTCGGATACAGGCTTGAACGGGAATCTAAGCTTCTTTGTGATTCATTTGCTTTGAAGGTTGTACCCCAAGCCTGACCAAGGTAGAGTTTTTCCAGTTACATTTGGTGGTCGGAATCACGAATGAAAAAGGTTGAGACTTTTGAACTTCTTGAGTCTTGAGAACATCTTCATGAAGTTGTTTTGTTAACGACCAACCTAAACATAGGATGGAGTGTATTTAGGTGAAAGTTATTTAGACATTATTTTTTCTCCTTTTATGAATATTTCTTTTATATCTACGATTTATTAATATACTATGCATATTGTCACGATACACGTAATATCCATTATAGGTGTTTAAATAGAAATATTGTAATAACCAAATTATAATCTTCCCAATAACTAATGATAATATGAAACAAACGAAAATAATTATAGTTGAGGCAAATAATTCAGACATCCAATCAGCTTCGGGAGTTATAAATTCGACCAATTTCTTCTTAATCTTTAAACCCCAAATAATTTCGGTTAACTTTGGAATAATACTCAACATTAATAGAGTAAGAAAACCATATAGTTGAGTTCGATAGAGGTGTCTATCCATTTTCTCAGTTCTTATTGGTTTTTTCTTATGTTTTTTTGTATCGAATTGAGAATTTATTTCTCCAATTAGACTAGGAATTAAAATTGGCAAAAACCATGTTAAAGCATTTATTAATTCATTTTCAACTTGATTAAATACTGCTAACAGTAATATACAGATTGAACCAATTAACCATGATGCTATTACTTCTTTGGTATCTTTTGCACCATGTCTAATTAGATTATAAATCATCCACCAGCATATTAAATAAAGTGCAATAAGTGAACTGAACATAAGAATGTCAGTTATTAAATCAGAATGAAAATCAATAACATTAGAAATAAAGTAATAAATATAGATATAATACCATAAAAACGAAATAATAAGCATCGTGGCATATACATTCCACAGTGTCTTTCCCTTTACGATATCTATTTTATTAACTTTTTGAAATATCTTGATTGATCCTACAGTTTTTATAACAGATAATACAAATGGTAATATTAAAAGTATTACAATGATAATCCAGTTATTTATGTGATTTTTACTTATGCCATAATTAATAAAAAAATATTGAGATAAGTTGATTAAAGTTGATTCAACTAGATTTAGGTTATAAAGAATGTAAGTCAAGATTCCGCAAAATATTCCATCCCATGCGTTCATAAAAGCTAAAGATTTAGTACTTTTAGTAAGAAAAACTCTAAACTTATTAAATCGATTTTTATAGTTAAACACATATATTAGTATCAAGGCAAATTGTAAAATTATAACTAATTTAAAATCGGTAAGACAGAATATAATTAGAGATATTATTGGAAAATACGTTAGCGCATACATAAGTATTTTCCAAGTTTGAGCAAAAAGATTCTTCAATCTATTGTCAGTATTAAAATAATACATTAATTTCAATCTTTGCCTCCTAAATCTAATCTAAAGGTTGGTAAATCAAAATCTTCAACCTCTGATAAGAATGGGTGAAAATCAGCAGCAAAATAATCTGGATTGATCTTTAAAACTTGTTTTAACAGTTCATTTCGCTTCTGTGTATTTGGAGTATGCATAGCTTCTCTAAATAAAGCATGGTCCTGATTCTAATCAAAAATCCTATTTTTCAGTTGGTAATTGATTAGCTGAACATCTGGATACTCTCCATGTTCATCAGCATATTGCATCACTGTTGTATGTAGTTCATCGAAATTTTGAATGGTCCGACGTTCTACAAAAGTTGGTTTTTTAGCCAGTAGTTCTGTCCAGACAACCTCTTCTTCAGAAACGACTTTGATATCCAACTTTTGCTGGCGATTTAATTCTTTTTTCTATTTTTCTTTTTAGCCATCTATTTTCTCCTCTAACTCATTCTTCAATAAATCAAACTCTACCTCTGCTGTATTGGATATTCTTACGACCTCGGATACAGGCTTAAATGGGAAATCCCAGTTTCTTTGTGATTCGTTTACTTTGAAGGGTGTACTCCAAGCGCGATTAAGGTAGAGTTTTAAAGTTACATTTGGTGGTAGGAATCACGAACGAAAAAGATTGAGACTTTTGAACTTCTTGAGTCTTGAGAACGTCTTCATGAAGTTGTTTAGATATGTGTGTGTCCTTTCTCTATTTTGTTCATTTTATTTTGAATTTGCTTAGCAGCTTCTTCTGCAGACAAATTCGTATTATTTATTTTAAAGTAGTGGTGTAGCTCATTCGGTTGATGTTGGGAATTTAATTGAAGTGTTTCAGTGGTTTCTAAAATTTCTCTTTCAGATACCTCAATATGTCGTTTTAAGGGTTTGTGCTTTAATCGATTCTCCGTTCGATTTCGATGTAAGCGCTCCTCAAGACTTGTTTCCAACTCCACAAACAGAATCTCTTGATGATAGTCATTCAACAAATCCTGAATTTGCTTTAAATACATCAGCTGGTACTGATTTGAAAAATCAATTACGTCAGTTAAAATTACTGATCGCTGATTTCTTGCACTTGCTCCAAGGAAAGAAAAGGTGATTCCACGAACAAATTCCCACATTTCCTCTGTAAAGTCCTGATAGATTTCTAGTGCAAAATCGATGGCTTGATGGTTATAAAAGAGGGTAGCATCTGTCAGTCGAGATAATTCTTGACCAATGGTCATTTTTCCTGATGCTGGAGCACCAATGATGAAAAGATGCATCAAATTACCTCCCACTCACTCCTCAGCAAGCCATATCTCAAATCATCACAGCGATTGCCTTGGGCATCTTTGCGGTCTCGGATGCGAGCTTCCAGAGTAAAGCCAAGTTTCTCTGCGACTCGTTGACTTTGGGTATTGTAACCAAAGCAAGAAAGTTCAATCTTGTGAAGACCTAGTTCTCTAAAAGCTATGTCAATCAAGGCACGCGCTGCTTCTGGCACATAACCTCGTCCCCAATAGTCTGGGGGCAAGGTGTAGCCAATCTCCAGTACATCGTCTTCGTGCCGATGGTTGAAATCAACAGAGCCGATGACTTTATCGGTTCCTTTGACGACAATTCCGTAGCCAGCTGGGAGATTTTCCTTTTGATTGCGCTCGGGAAGGATATGCTCCAGATAATAGATTTCATCTTCCAAGGTCTTGACGGGCGGAAAGCCCGCTGGGTAAGCGACCTCCGGCAAACTAGCGTAGGTATGGATACCCTCAGCATCTGCCACTGTACGAACTCGTAGGACGAGTCGTTCGGTTTCTAAGCGTTCTGGTAATTCAGCTCTTGTCATCCTTCTTCCTCGCTTTCTACAAAAAAATCGTCCCTGCCATCTACATGACAGGGACGAATGTATTTATCCGCGGTACCACCCAATTTCGGGCAGTTGCCCGCAACTCTCGTCTTTAAAACAAAAAGACACTTTTATTTCAATTTTTCATCCATTAGCAACCAGTTTTGACACATTTGTGGACTTCTCAGCTCCGCCACTTTCTGTAAAATGTGGGATTCAAAACACCTCTAATGGCTCTATTGTAGCAAGATTTTAACGGAAATGCAAGGAACAAGAAAAATTACTTGAACTTGATACCATTTTCTTTCAATTTCTTGATGGTAGCTGGGCCGATTCCTTTCAAGGCAAGAAGTTCTTTTTCAGTCCAATTTTTGAAATCTGAAGCAGATTTGATGCCTTCATCATAGAAAGTTTTGGCACGATCAAGTGGAAGTCCACCCAAGTTTGCTGCAAAATCTTCTACAGAATTGGCTACTTTTTGAGCTTGCTCTTTGGTAGCTTCTACTGCTTGTTCAACTTTTTTAGAAACAGCCTTACCAGCTTGGCTTGCTGACTGTTCTGCACGTTTCACGACTTTTTTTGTCTCTTCTACAACCTTAGTCACAGTACTTGAAAAGGCACCTGCACGACGGAGGCTATTTCGTAATTGTTTTTTACGATTGAGTTTCTTTGACATGATAAAATCCTTTCAATAAAAAACCCCTGCTCTGACAAGGATTTAATATAAATATTCTATCAAGATTTTAGTAAAAAATCAAGAACCTTTCTCGTTTAATAATTCCGCTCACCAAATAAGCCTTCTGGCAAATCATGAAATCCCTTGCCTGCTTTGAAGTTTTCAAACTTACCAAGCAAGAACTGATAAGCATCCAAGCGGCTCTCATAACGAATCATGGCATCTTTGGCACGCTCGTCCTGGTCTTCTTCGTAAACTTTTTGACTTTCCTTGTGCGCCATGTCGTTAATCATGATTTGGGTATTGACCCAAGCTTCAAATTCCTTCATAAATTCTTGTTCGTAACTCATTTTTTCTCCTTATTCTAATCCACGGAAATAGTCCGTATCAATCTCACGGTAGGGCTGAATATCCTGAACATACTCCAACACACCTTGGAATTCTCCCTCTTCATCGTGCACTGCTGCGTAGGTGATGTGGACAAACTTACCTCGCGACTCAGACTTGAACCACATTTCATACTTATCCTTGGTCCCCTCACGAAGTCCCTTCATGATAGTCTTGACCTTGTCCAAGTACTTAGGCGGATGGCAGAGTTCGACATTGCGCCCAACTTGAGACGGTGTCCGTTTGAAAATCATCTCATCAGCTGGCGTATTGTCATTGTAATACTGGAAAATATCGTCTTTATTGACAAAGGTAATCTCCATGGGGAGGTGATTGAGGATGAGATTTGCCTGCTCGACCGATAGATAGCCATTCCCAAAAGCCTGTTGACTATGACGATCCAGCACTGCTTCCTTTTCCTTAGGTGTAAAGGTGATAGTAAACTGACCCTCTGGCGTATCGATAACTTGGTGAACTTGGCCTTCTGTCGTATCTAGTTGTACGGGCTCCTCTGCACTCTTTTCCTCGACAAAACTCTGGCGTTCTGGCACCCATTTCTCAGATGGACGGATGATGGCATAACCATAGGCATCGCTCTCCTCCGCAATCTGAAGCCAGTCATCCTGAGTAAAGGACTCAAGGAGAATCATAAGGAGGATGGACTCTTCCTTGAAAATCATACTTTCAAACTCTGTCGCAAAGGCTTCAAAAGATTCTTTTACGCTGCTAATTGACACTTCTGGTAGTGACTTGGCTGTCGCTAAAGCTGTTTGAAAGAGTTCCCTGATCTGATCATCCACTCCCCACATAACTTTTGGGGGTGAATCGTGTCCATAGCGCTCCATGATAGGAAAGAAGAGTTCTTCTTTACGTTGGTAATGGATGTCAAATTGCCCCACAAGTCCCATCTGACGCACCAAACCCTTACGCATCTCCGCAAGCATTTCTTCATCTTCCATAGACTCATAGGTATCTAACAGTCTCCGAATGCGAATCAAGGCAGCACGGAGGGCCAGATTTTCTTCCTTAAAGATCCGAACTGGGTGGCCAGGATGCTCGGTATCCTCTACTTCGACACCCTTAACAGCATTTTTAAAAAGATTGGCATGGACATCACAGAGTTCCATGACATCTTCAAATGTGACACCTGAGTCTGAGTTCATCAGTTCGTGCTCCATGAGGGAAATCTCAATGGCTGAAACACCTGTAAAGGTCGCATCAAAACGCTCCTGAACCGACTCAGGAGAGGCACCATTGTGCAATTCTAACAAAATATCCCGTAGGACATGAATCCGTTCATCTGCCATTAGTCTAACCCAATCACTTCGTAGCCGTTTGCTTCCAGCGTACGGACAATCTTGTCCATAGGAGTTCCTTCAAGCTTAGAACCCTGTTTGAGTGATACTTTACGACCGATAGTATTACGCATCAAGGGATTAGCAAGAGGTTTGAAACCCAGCTCTACTAGGATTTCCAAGACTTCTGGATGCTTATCCACCACTTCTGCAACGGGAATTGACACATCGATGATATTGTCCATGACGACCTCCACTGAATGTTCTAAAATGATTTTACTGCTTTTATTATACCACAAGGAAAGAGATTAAAAAACTAGCAGTGGAGTTCCTGCTAGTTCTCTGCGACTTGAATTACGGACTAAATAAGTTTAAAGAGCCAATCCAATAGTTTAAATAATAGCTTGTAAAACAGCAATTGGACTGCAAAAGAGATGATCATCCAAAAGAATTTCACAATTCCAATAATCTGTTTAATAAAAAGAATGGCAAGAAGTCCCCAGAAAAATTTCATTCTCTCTCCTCTGGCTTGATGAGCCACCGAGCCGTATCCATTAACTTGTCTGCAATAAAAAGTTTCCCTAGACCGACAACGGCGTGGTCATCTTTCTTTATCGTCTTCATTACTTTTACACCTTGCACGGTCAAAAAGTAATTCCCATAAGTTTTAGCTAGAATTTTTATGAGTCCCATATTACTCTCCTTCGATGATTTCAGCCTCTTTTCGGATTGTTTCAACATCTTCTTGATATTGAACTTCACTATAGTTGACTAGCTTGGATAATTCTTTCTGCAAGCTTTCACCCATCGGTTTCATAGTTGCAAAGGTTAAACCACCTGAAATGATACCTCCCAAGATAGGAATAAATTTCCCCATTCCTTTGGCCAGCCCTCCCTTGGTCAGATTCACACCAAATATTTTTAAGACTTTTTTCAAAATAGGGTACCAAAGCGTCTTTGTTAAGGCTTTATTAGGCACTGTTTTCATTACCTGTTTGGCAATTGTTATACCACCAGCACGTAGCAAGGCAGCGGTTCCATTTACCCCCAACATGACGCCTAGATAAAGCAAGAGGGTATTTTGAGCATCTTCACTCAACTCCTCGCGTGAAGCCCAAAGATCCTCATATCCATAAATATAACCTAGTTCTTGAGCTAATTTTAAAGAAAAAGCATAAAATTGAGCTACATCCGCTGGTATAGTGATTGCCATGGCAAGTCCACCTGGTAATCCTGCCAAAACAGAGGTTCCACTCGCCAATAAAACATTATCCCTAATGCAGACATTAGCCACTCTATCTAAGGTTTCTTGAGATAAGAGAGACGTTGGACCTTGTTCTAATAAGGTAGGAATGTCCTGTGGATCCAATTCTTTGGAAAACTTATCCACTAAAAATTTCGAACGATCAACCTTAACAACAGGTAGTTTCACCACTTGTTGCAATACTTGCATAGCCAACTCTTGTTCAGCCATATACAAACTCCTTATTTCTTTTTTACACTTTATCATATCATATTTCCTAAAAAAAAAAGCATTTTCTGATTAGCTAACATTTAAAAATACAGACCCCCTTTTTAAAAGAATATTTTTCCATTTCAAATTCCACCTACTTTCTCCACCAAAAAAGAGGGTTGCCCCTCTTCTTAGTTCTTATCCAGATTGCGTAGCATCTCGTCAATTTTGTTTCCATACTCGATGGACTCGTCTTTGACGAAGGTCAAATCTGGGATTTTGTACAATTTCAAATTGCGACCAAGTTCACGTTTGATAGTACCAGTTGCTTTTTCAAGCCCGATTTTGGCTTTTTGGTTATCTGAAGCAAGGTTACTCAAAATGGTGTAGTAAACCTTGGCAACAGACAAGTCACCCAGCATCTGGACATCTGTGATGGTCACACCTTGGACACGCGGATCACGGACTTTCTTTTGCAAAATCTCATTGACTTCACGCTTGATTTCCATGCCCACACGATCCGTACGGAAATGATTTGCCATGATATTCCTTTCTCTACTTTGAACCAAAAGCTAGGCCAGCAGACCTAGCTATTTCTATTAGATAGAGGAACTAGAGCCATTTGAATCTAGGAAACAAGCCTTAGATAGAACTGAAGTTCATCAAGGCGCTGTTGACGACGAGTCAAATGAGCTATCGTTTCTCTATTATCTCTTGATTTCTTCCATGACATACGCCTCAATCACATCATCCATCTTGATATCATTGTAGCCGTCAATCATCAATCCACCTTCACGACCGTTTGTAACTTCTTTGACGTCGTCTTTGTAGTGTTTCAAGCTTGCGAGTTCGCCATCATAGATAACGACACCATCACGGATAACACGGACTTTAGAGTCACGGGTAACCTTACCGTTGATAACCATGAATCCACCGATAGTTCCCACTTTAGACACCTTGAAGGTTTCACGGATAACTGCTTCACCGATAACTTTTTCTTCGAATTCTGGATCAAGCATCCCTTTCATAGCTTCTTCCATCTCTTCGATAACCTTGTAGATAATGCTGTGGAGACGGATTTCCACATCGTCAGCTTCAGCCTGTTGACGAGCTTGTGGTGTCGGGCGTACGTTGAAACCAACGATAAAGGCATTTGAAGCTTCGGCAAGGGTCACATCTGATTCGTTGATAGCACCGACCGCAGAGTGAACGATGGTAACTTTGACACCTTCCACGTCGATCTTTTGAAGTGAGGCAGAAAGGGCTTCAACAGAACCTTGTACGTCGGCCTTGATGATAACGTTAACTGACTTGAGTTCACCAGCTTTAAGGGTATCAAAGAGGTTTTCAAGGCTGACACGTTGGGTAGCTTGACGTTGTTTCATGAGGGCACGTTTGGCACGCTCTTCACCTGCTGCACGCGCAGATTTTTCATCTTCGTAAACTGCAAAGTGGTCACCTGCCATTGGCGCTTCGTTCAAACCTGTGATTGAAACTGGTGTTGATGGACCTGCTACCTTAACACGACGACCAAGGTCGTTGGTCATAGCACGGACACGACCGAAGGTATTTCCGACAACGATAGGGTCTTGGACATTCAAGGTACCTTGTTGAACAAGAAGGGTTGCGACCGCACCTTTTCCTTTATCCAGGCGAGCTTCGATAACTGTACCGATCGCACGAACTGTTGGGTCTGCCTTGAGTTCTTGGATTTCAGCCACAAGAAGGACTGTTTCCAACAATTCTTCGATGTTTTGGTTGAATTTAGCTGAGATTTCAACAAATTCAGAATCTCCGCCCCAAGCAGTTGACATAACTCCATGCTCTGCCAATTCACCAATAACACGTTCTGGGTTGGCACCTGGTTTATCAATCTTGTTGATAGCTACGATAATTGGAACGTTGGCTGCTTTTGAGTGGTTGATGGCTTCGATAGTCTGTGGCATAACCCCGTCATCTGCCGCTACAACCAAGATGGTAATATCGGTAACAGATGCACCACGCGCACGCATTGATGTAAAGGCCGCGTGTCCAGGTGTATCAAGGAAGGTAATCTTCTTGCCATTTTCCACAATTTGGTAGGCACCGATATGTTGAGTGATACCACCTGCTTCACCTGTCGCAACACGAGAGTTACGAAGGGTATCTAGGAGAGTTGTTTTACCGTGGTCAACGTGTCCCATGATAGTTACAACTGGTGGACGCTCAACCAATTCATCTTCATTGAGATAACCATCCTCGACAAAGAAACGTTCGATATCGGCATTATCCACTTCAACCTTTTGTTTGGCTTCGATACCGTAATCCACCATGAGGAGTTCAATTGTTTCCCCATCCAAGGATTGGTTCTGTGTGGCCATGACACCCATCATGAAAAGTTTCTTAACGATTTCAGCTGGTTCACGTTTGATACGTTTTGCGATTTCCGCAACGGTCATACCATCTGTATACTCAAATTCTGTTGGCAATTCATGGAATTTACGCTCTGTAACAGGTTTTGGAGTCTGATTACGGTTGTTCTTGTTATTGCCTTTTTTGTTCTTTTTGTTGTTATTCCAGTTACTATTCTTTTGATTTCTCACTTGATTTTGACTACTTCGATTCTTTTGTTGTTTTCTAGGACCATCTTCTTCGTGATCATAATCGTCACGATTTTTGTCTGGTCGAGCTTGTTTTTTACGACGTGTATCCACTGCAGGTTCTTTTTTCTCAGGGACGACTTCAACCACTGCTTGAACTTGCTGTGCTTGCTGCGCTTGTTCAGCTAACTTAGCCGCTTCTTCAAAGATTTCCTCTGGTTCCTTGCGTTTGTTAGCTTGAGCCAAGGCTTCTTTAGCAGCCTGATACTGCTTGAAGCGTTCCTCACTTGAACGTGCATATTCTGCATTTTGCTCTGCTTTGAGGGCTGCTGCACGGGCTTTAAAGTCAACACGTGGAGCCGCTTGATTTGGACGTTTGTCCTCTTGTTGACGGCGATCGTTTCCACGATTTTGCTGACCTTGCTGTTTCTTCGCTTGGTCATTAAAGCGACGATTGTCGCGGTTGCCTTGACCTTGTTTCCCACCATTACGACCGTCGTTTTTCTGACGGTTTCCGTTTTGTTGTTGGTCACGGTTATTGCCCTTATTTTGCTTGCGTCGTTCTGCCTGCTCTTTGGCACGGGCTTCACGCTCAGCCTTGAAATTACGGCTTTGCGGTTTAGCCGCTACTTTTTCTGCTTTAGGAGCGACTGGCTCAGCTGGTTTTACCTCTTCCTTGGCTACAGCTGGTTTTACTGGTTCAGACTTTTCGGCTTTCTTTTCTGCACTTGCTTCTGGGGCTGCAGGTTTTGCCTCTTCCTTAGCTACAGCTGGTTTAGCTGGTTCAGACTTTTCGGCTTTCTTTTCTGCACTTGCTTTTGGTGTTGCAGGTTTTGCTTCTACTTTCGGAGCAGCTGCAGGCTTAAAGCTGGCAGCAATTTTTGCAGCGACAGCTTCTTCCACACTTGATGAGTGGCTTTTCACATCCAAGCCCAACTCTTTTGCACGCGCTACAACTTCTTTACTTTCTTTTCCAAGTTCTTTTGCGATTTCGTACAATCTTTTCTTAGACAAATCATGTCCTCCTCTTCTATTCCATAAGAGACCTCATTTTCTTTGTAAATCCAGCATCTGTTACAGCCAAAACCTTTCTCGATTTCCCGACTGCTATGCTTAATTCCAGTGTTGAAAACACGGTTACAATTTCTACTTGATAATAATGACTTTTATCTTGAATCTTCTTGGTTAGATTGGGTCCAGCATCATGAGCTAGAAAGACCATCTTGGCCTTGCCGTCTTGAATGGCCTTGACCACCAATTCTTCACCCGATATAATCCGCCCTGCTCGCTGAGCAAGTCCCAAGAGATTGCTTATCTTTTGCTTATTCAAGTCCTAACTCTCTTCTTTTCACTTTGTGATCCACATAAGCGATCAACTCGTCATAAAAGCTTTCTTCCACTTCCATGTTAAAGCTGCGGTTAAAGACCTTCTTCTTTTTAGCCTCTAAGGCTTCTGCATTGTCTAGCTTGATATAAGCGCCGCGGCCATTGGCCTTGCCTGTCGGATCGATAAAGACTTGCCCTTCCTTGTTCTTGACAATGCGGAGCAAATCACGCTTATCAATCACTTCATTGGACACAACAGACTTGCGCAAAGGGATTTTTCTTGTTTTCATCTTTCCCTCCTCTAGCAGCTTTTATTCTTCTACAGTATCGTTTTCTGCTTCCAACTCTACCGAATCAGCTTCTTCCATGGCTTCAAATTCGCTAGCAGACTTGATGTCGATACGGTAACCAGTCAAGTGAGCTGCCAAGCGAACGTTTTGTCCACGACGACCAATGGCAAGAGAAAGCTTGTTATCTGGCACAACCACCAAGGAACGTTTGCTGTCGTTTTCGTCAAAGATAACTTGGTCAACTTCAGCAGGAGCGATGGCATTGTAGATAAATTCAGCTGGATCTGCTACCCACTCAATAACGTCGATGTTTTCTTCGATTGGCACCATACGGTCGCTCTTGGCATCGTAGCGAGCTGGGTGGAATTTGCTAGTGATTTTCTTGATATTAGCACCACCACGTCCAACGATTGTACCGATAGCGTCCACGTTTGGATTATGGCTACGAACTGCAACCTTGGTACGGTCACCTGCTTCACGAGCCACGCTCATGATTTCAACAGTTCCATCATAAACTTCTGGAATTTCTTGCTCCATCAAGCGTTTGATCATTTCTGGATGGCTACGGCTAACAAAGACGTTGACGCCACGAGGATTGTCTTCAACCTTATAAACATATACTTCGATACGATCGTGGGAAGCAAAAACTTCCCCAGGGATTTGGTCTTGTTTTGACAATTGGGCTTCGATGCTACCAAGATTGACATAGATGAAGCGGTTGTCAAAGCGCTCTACTGTACCAGACATGATTTCTTGCTCATGTTCTTTGTAAGTATTGTAAGTGATGGCACGTGTTTGCTTGCGCATTTTTTCCATGATGGTTTGTTTGGCAGATTGGGCTGCTACTCGACCAAACTCAGCAGGTGCTTCTTCAAACTTGATTTTGTCACCAAGTTCATAGGCTGAATTGATAGCAAGAGCATCTTTCAAGCTGATTTCCAAACGGCTATCAAATACTTCATCAACCACTTCACGGACAGTATAAACTGTAAAGTCACCTGTTTTTTCGTTGAAGTCAATAGCTACGCTGTCTGATTGACCATAGCGTCTGCGATAAGCGGAACGAAGCGACTCTACTACTGCGTCGATGATGTCTTCTTTTTTGATTCCCTTGTCTTCTTCCAAAATGCGGAAGGCCTCTAGCATTTCTTTACTCATGTTTTCTTCACTTTTGAATCCTCAAAAGCTATCCTTTCTTTTTCTATAATTTAACTGCTAAACGTGCTTTTGATACTAAACTGTATGGAATTTGGACAGTTTTCTTACGTGTCTTGTCCATATATTCCATAGTCAACTCATCCTCTTCAAAGGCCAACAAGGTTCCTTCAAAGACCTTTTGCTTATCGATGGCTTGGTAGAGCCCGACATGGATGTATTTCCCAACCGCTCCAGCGACGGCATCTTTGTTTTTCAAAGGACGTTCCAAGCCTGGACTGGTGATTTCTAGGAAATATTGTTCTGGGAAGGGATCTGGCTTGATGGTGTCTAGGACAGGACTGATCATTTCTGTCAAGTCTGCCGTGTCGTTCAAGGTAATTCCTTCAGGTTTATCTACAAAAATACTGAGAATCATGTCACTGCCAATCTTTCCATACTCGATATCCACGAGTTCGAAAGGTGCTTGGATGACAGGTTCTACAACTTCTCTGACTAATTCTACGATTGTTGCGATTGCGTCCACCTCCTCATAAGTAAGAGGCGAAGATATTTCCCCGCCTCTCTTTCTCATATTCTTACCCTTAGTATATCACATTTGCTAACTTATGTAAAGCAAAAGCACTTATACAGCCTGATTTCAGGCTATTTCTTAAAATTCTGCCTCAACTCGGTAGATAACTTGCCCCTTGTTGGAGAATTTTTGCTCGTATTCTGTCATGACATTGCCTTCAAAATCACTGGCATGTAAATCAAGCCAAACACCATTGAGCTTCATGCCATACTGAGAAAAGCTCACTAGGCTGTACTCAAACAAGCCACGGTTATCCGTCTTGAAATGAATTTCACCATTTTCAGGTAAGATACGCTTGAAGGTATCCAAGAAGGTCTTATAGGTCAAACGACGCTTTTCATGGCGTTTTTTCGGCCAAGGATCTGAAAAGTTCAGATACAAACGATCAATCTCACCGTCTTCAAAGTAGTCAGTCAAGTCAGAACCATCTACCCACAAGAGCTTGATGTTAGGCACTCCAACTTCAAGCACCTTGTCCAAAGCGTAGCTCAAAACAGACTTTTGAATATCAATCCCGATATAGTTGATGTCAGGGTTCTGCTTGGCCATTCCTGAAACAAAGGCACCCTTTCCACTTCCAACTTCCACATGAATGGGATTGTCATTGCCAAACAGGTCCCGCCATTTTCCCTTGGATTCCAAGGGATTGAGAACCACATACTGGGGATTTGCCTCTAGTAATTCTGTCGCCCCTTTACGATTTCTAACTCTCATCTTCTCTTTCCATACTTGTCTCGGAAGTGACGCAAGCCATGAATCTCCCGATTAACATTTTCTAAATCTTGGTTCATATAATACTTGGAAATCTGGCTCAAGTAAGATAATTGACCGTACCAATACAATTTATTTAATACCGTTTGATTGTACTTGTAACCGTAGTAGGTTAACCACTCCTTCCACTGATGTTCTGGAATATAATGGCAGAGCATATGGGCCACATCAAACATGCGGTCGGTCAAGCGAACCGAATCCCAATCTACCAAATAAATCAAGCCACTATCTGTCTCAATCCAATTACTATGTCGTACATCTCCATGGACAATGGTCGCATAGTCCTCTCTAAATCCTGGAATAGTCTGACGTAAATCAGCCATCACTTCACTGATAAAATGATTTTTACGCAAAGCATCTGGAGCCGTTTCCTGCCAAGACTGTAGTAAATCTACAGGTGTTTCCATGGCATAGCCCAAACGACTCAACTGTGTCATCAACGGACGTGAGCGATGCAGACGGATTAAAATATTGACGATTTGCTTACGATTCATATCATAGGGGGTCAATATCTTGCCTGTCAACCATTCTTGAGCACACATATCACGCCCATCTGCCAAACGGCGACTCCATAATAATTGTGGAGCAATTTGTTCTCTAGCTAGACCAGGTAGGATTGGAGAGGTGTTCATTTTTACAAAGATACGCTTCCCATCAGGATAGCTACCCATATAAGCTTTGCCACTTTTCCCAGGTATGGGAGTCAGTGTTAGCTCATTATCACCCAAATCCATTTCTTTCCTCCGTATAAAGTTTCCTTACTATTCTACTAGTTTTTGGCCTATTCGTCAACCGCTCCACACCCGATTCTCAAAGAAAAGCCTCTGGATTGACTTGGGTATCATTGTAGAAAGAAAAGGCAAGCTCTTTCTTCTGCTTCCCTTTCATGATTTTTATAAATAATATAAGAGTGGCCAAGCATTGTAAAACATGTGAACTAGAGTAGAAACCCATAAGTTTTGGCTCTTTTTATAAGCAAAGCCCAGCAACAAGCCCCCAAGTAGATAAAAAATAAACGAAGGGACATTAGAAGGACCATGCATGAACGAAAAGAGAGAGGAAGTTAGCACAAGCCCTAACCAAGAATTGTCAAAAACCGCACCTTGAAGAAGTCCTCTGAAAATGAGTTCCTCCTGGATGGGGCCAAAAACTGAGGAAGTCAAAACCAAAGACAGGGAAATTCCTCTGCGGACTTCCGCCAAGTGTTGAACTCCCGCGCCAGAAGAAATAGCGAAGAAATGAATATAAACCAGCGTCTCAAGCAGACTTAGAAGAAAGATTGTAATGAAAAGCAAAATGTCTTTCTTGCTTAACATCCCAAAAGAAATCATTTCAAATTTTCTAGCATAAGCAACACTCATCGAGGTTACAAGAAGACTTACAATAATCAGTGCAGGCTCATTTTGAAAAAAATCCCCGTGGTTAATCGTATAAGGAACTGTAATGACGATTATTAGTACTAAAAATCCAAAACAAAAGGCATGAAATTTGTCAAAAAACTCCATCAAATTATCCTCCTCACCAAACAGACTTCCTACGCGTCATCCTTGAGCTCTAACCTTTCCAAAACAAACCATTTTAACAACCAAAAACCGACCACATAGCCAGCTCCTAAGAATATAGCCATTAAAGATAGCATGGGATTCAGAAAATAAAACATCACAACAGATACAAAGGTTAGCACAAAAACATTAAAGGCAATGGTGTCAGAAGCCAAGACCAGAATATAAGGTGTCAACCAGTCTAAGGTTTTTGAATCTAGGAAAAATAAGTGTTTATACATGATAACCTCCTCTATGGCTGAAAAGCAAGCCTTTGGTTTTTTTACCCCAAGACCCTATGTAGAAAAGTGAGCAAAAATGGTAAGTTTGCGATGATATTATTAACAATATGAATCGAATAAGAAGGATAGATACTCTTAGTATAACGTGTTAGACAGGCAAATAGACAGCCCACTGCCGTATAGACAAAAATATCTGCCAGACTTGGCAAGCTAGAAAAGTGGGGCAAGGCAAATAAGAATGACGGAAAGAGAAGATCCAGCCCCCACCTCGAATTCTTAAAGAAGGCATGTTGAAGCAATCCCCTACATACCAATTCTTCCATCAGAGGTCCTAGTACGATTAAGGTTAGGTAAACACCAAACTCCGCAAAATTTGTCTCACTATAAGCAATAAACAAATTCCACCCTTCATTGGTTCCCTGAACGTGTTTAGCTGTCAGATAGTTAAAGCAGATAAGCACAACAGCTGCTAACACCGTCAGAACAGAATAGCTCAACCACTTTTTCCTAGGGATACGAAAGAGATAAGCATGGCCCGACCTGACCAAAATCCAAACCATCAAGCCGATAAAGAGAAGGCTGATGATGTTTCGAATCCAGATAATATTTCCTACCCAAGACGAGAACTCCCAATAATTGCTCCAAAATTGGGGCGTCCAAGACAGTCCGAAAAACAGAAACAAATAAGAAAGAATTGCACTCGTTTTGAAAAGAATAGAGTGTCTTTTCATATAAATCCTCCTACTATCTACAAGACAGGATGGCTCCCCTTGTCAGGCTCTACTGCTGTAAGATTAAGAAGACAGTTTGTTCTTTTTAAGGATAACCTGACTACTAGATAATAGATACATTAAGGCATTAAAGACAATGAAAATATGTCCATAGAATAAAATCAACCTCGCATCCAAACCAAGATAAAGTTTGATTATCAAAAAGATGAGCAAAAGAATTTGAAACCATAAGGTTTTTCCAAAAATAAATTTAAAGCGATTTCGAATGTCTACTTCCTTGATTTTTACCGCCAACCCTTTATTGGCAAGAAGGAAAACTCCTGCCTCAAACAAACCACTGTAAAGAACAAGCCACCCAATCGATACGATAGAGATTTGTAAAAATGTCCCTAAAAGAATATCCAACACACTACTCAAGAAAATAACAAGAAATAGTCTGTATTTCATATATATAAGCGATTAGTTGTTGATAGAATTCTGTTTCTGAAATACCTCTATACAAACAGATAATAGACATAAAGCCTGTCAAGCCGATGAACATGAGTTGATTGGTTCTAGGACTAACCAAATCATCATTTACTTATATTTAAGAGTATCTCTTTTATGTTAGTGTATGTTAACACTAAAAAACAAGTTAGGCCAATAATATTTAAAATGAACAATAACGGGGTTAAGTCTCTAAAAAAATTATCTACTGACACTACAAGAAATACTATACATATTATAGTCGAAACTATCTTTTTCTTATCCATAATTATTTACTCCTTTCCTAACAAATCCAGCTTATCAATCAAGAGCGATTTTTAACATAATGTAGCAGCACCCGTTGCAACTTTGACAATTTCAGTATAGCACTATTTGTTAAAGTTTTTCATCCAAATCTTGAATAGTCATCGAGACATCTTGAATTGTAAAAACTTCATTAGCCCCTACTTTTTATAATACTTCAAGCCCCAAATAAGCAGAAGCATGATAATCAAGCAGAGAATAGCACCAATGTAGGCAATCAATTGCTGATAGGATTCTCCTGCTGTGATACCTCTATACAAACAGATAATAGACATAAAACCTGTCAAGCCGATGAACATGAGTTGATTGGTTCTAGGACTAACCAAATCATCATCTTCAAACTCTCTTATCCTCATCTCCCTAGTGAGGTAAACAGTAACCAAAATCGAAGCCAAGTTAATAACCACTAAAAGAAATTGGAAAACCAAGGAAAAATTTAAAAACTGACGAGATAGAAATAGATAAGTAGAGACAAGCAAGGGCAACTGACCTAAGAACAATCTCGCAAGGAAGATGTTCCGTTTTTTAGCAAGAAAAGTTTTCATTTCTTTGCTCCTTTCTTTTTAGTTAAAGCAAGATAAATCATAACCGCAATCATATAGGCTATAGTATAAAATAGCTGATACCAAGCACTCTCCCTAAGCGGATATAGAAAGATGGACATGATTAGATACAAGATGAAAATGACAAGTATTTTTTTCTTCATAAGATTTCCTCCTAAATGTTTGTTGAGCTAGAACCTTTACACTATTAGTATAGCACTTATTTTGACCTTGGATCACTCAAATCACGAATGGTCATCAAAACATCTTGAATTGTAAAAAATTTAAAAAGCAAGCATGAAAAACATACTTTCCTCTTTATATTGTATTGATACCAACTTGTTTGTAGACTTTTCATCCTGCTATCACATATCATTTTGACAGGCGAAACAAAATTAAAGAAACTCCCCTGTAAATTAAGCTAGCAAATACAGGGGAGAAATTTATTTTTTAGAGGGTACTATCTGTATCCTTTTTGGGAGATTTTGAAAATATTTTTCTAATTAAATCATCCATATAAGGACCAAATATACCAACTACTAAACCAATAATAAAACTTTTAAAATCCATAATTACCTCCAAGTACACAAGCTCAAGTCTTTAAGCAACCATAATAGCCAATTGTAACATTGTTTTTGCATTCACGAGGAATACCTCTTTTTACTTTCGTCCTATTACAACCTTAATAAGGTTAGTATACTACTATTTTTTAAAATTTTCCATCCAAATCACAAATGGTCATCAAAACATCTTGAATTGTAAAAAATTTAAAAAGCAAGCATGAAAAACATACTTGCCCTAGGGGAATTTAACAATGTGAAAATACATCGAAAGCTATTCAGCCTTACTTCCGTCTGTTCTCATATATTCTCATGATCGCAACAAGGATAGCAGCTGTCCCACTTGCCAAAGCGATAAGGGTAATGATAATGTTGAGGATTTCAGGCGTACTCCCTATTCTGTTGATAAGACGGAGTAGGGATATAACTGTCAACTGAATCAGGAGTATTGATTCTACTCTTACCAATGAAGTCAGTTGATTTTCAACCGCATATAAAAATGCTGGTAATAAAACACAGGCTATAGCAATCACAAACAGATTGCTCCCTGTTTCTTCTCCCTTGTTCACAACGGAAAGCATGAGAAGATTCGATGCTATGATCAACGTAGAACAGATGATAAAAAAGGATTTCTTATTCATATAGGGTACCTCATATACTATGGCATTTTAATTGATGACTGCAGGCAGTACTTCTTTCCACAAGTCTTCTAATCATCAACTGACATCGAGTGAACTGTTAAAACCTGACGAAAGACTTGATTTTGGCAGGTGGTATTTAGACTGGTATTAGGATGACTTGCCACAATCTTCATAACGGTATAGAGACCAACTCCTCTCTCCTCCCCTTTAGAACTGGCTCCAAAGGAGAAAATCTCAGAAATGTCTATACCCTCTTCTTTGATGGCATTTTCGATGATAAAGGTCTCCTGTGCCCCATTTTTTAAAAAGGCGATTGAAACATGAGGTTGACTAGCCTCTGCACTGGCTTCAATAGCGTTGTCACAAAGGATAGACACAATGGTTAGAAAATCAAGTAGACTCATCCCCTCTACCTGAATCTCCTCTGGAACTTCTACATTAAAGACAATGTTCTTATCTCTGGCTTTTAAAAACTTTCCTGCTAGGAGACTTTTGAGGGCTTTATCACGAATATTCACCAATCGGCCCAGGTCATATTTATTGTCCTGCAATTTTTCACTAGAATCCTTTAAGACAGAGTCGTAGACCTCTTTTATCTGCTCCATATCCTCCTCTTCAATGCCCAGACGTAAACTGGTCAAGAGGTTGGTGTAGTCATGGCGAAAACTCCGTACTTCCTTGTAAAGTTCCTCTATATGCCGACTATAGCGTTCCATATCTCTGTAGCGCAAGGCCTGTTCTTGGTCCAGTCTCTCATGGAGTTTGTCCTTCAAATAGGTATCCAGCTTCTTGATAATCCCCATAAAAAAGAGTAGGTAAAACACTAGAATCAGATGGCGAACAGTCGTTGATTGAATACCTTGTACATTTTCAAAATAAGACAGACTTTGCATCACTAGATAGTAAGCCCCCATTATCCAGTTAATCTTAGTCAGGGACTTTTGAAAACCTTTATCGAGAATCTCCCTTCTCAAACTAGTAAAATCATAGTCTAACCATTTCAAAAAGGCTAGAGAAATAAAGCAAATGAAAATTTTTATACATAACCAAATAAAAGAGCGGTCATCATACACATGCCCTTGCCCCAAAAATGGAAGCACAAAATAGGAGACTACCCTGAAAAAAAGATTCACCAACATCATTGGAAAGAGACCATAAAAGAAGAGTAGTTTTTTAGGAAGCCCTCTTAACAATAAGAAAGATAAACCAATGCCGTACAAGGGTTCCATAAAATAAGATAGGTAAGTATTTCCTACTATATAGCTAATCGTTACAAAAACAACTGCTAAAAGTAGCTTAAAAAGAAAGGACTTAAAAACTCTCTCCAGAGTTAGAACAATTCCATCCACCTTAAAAAATATAAACAATTCCAATCCAGATATCAAAAACACATATACTATCTTCCAAACTAATTCCATTCCAGCACCTCACTCAATGTAAGTTATTGATAGCCTCAGATACTTCCCTGACCTTATAACGCGCTATCATACAGCTTCCCCCATTGGGAAAGAAAAGGAGTTTTTCTTTCTTATCCAAACGAACTACATTGGCAGGATTGATGAGAAAAGAGCGATGGCACTGCAAGAGACGGGGTTCCTGCTTGAAAACCTCCTCTAAACTCACTGTAAATTCCAATCTGTCTGTCTTGGTATAGAGAATAACACGATGGGCTCTGGGCGATGTTTCGAGATAGTAAACCTCTTGAAAAGGATACTGAAATTGGGCAAATTTTGATTTAAAGTAAAAGCAATCTTCCGCCAGACTCTTACTATCTTGACTATTGGCATAGAGGAGGGCTGTCTCGATCCGAGACTCAAACTCCTCAGCTGACAAGGCCTTATCAATATAGTCCAAAGCAGACACTTGGTAGCGAAAGGACAGGGGCATAAACTCCGAGTGAGTCGTCACAAAGACAATCAGGGCATAAGGATCCCGATCCCGAATCTTTCTAGCCACTTCCAGACCCTTCATCTCCTCATTTCGAATCTCAATATCCAAAAAGAATAGCTGATGGGCTCCCTTCTCATGCACCTCTGCCAGCAGCTGGTCTGGCTTACCAAAAACTTCAAAAGAGCTGGGAGTGATATGATGCTCCTTCAAGAGTTTCTCAATCGTCGTTTCAATCCTAGTCTGTTGGGAAAAATCATCTTCTAAAACAAATATTCTCATCTTCTTACTCTCCTTGTTTCGATTTCTTCCTAAAAATAGAATAGCAAAAATACTATGATACAAGCCCACCCAATCCTAAACAGGCCTTTAACGCTCCTGAAAGGTATCTTGTTCCTCAAATAAGCATGATAATCTTACCACTATTTTATCATAAAATCTTAACAGTACCATTCAGGAAATTTCAAGAACAATTAAAGATTTGATGGTGAAAAAGGAGATAAAAGTGATAAACTGACAGTATCAAAACACAGTTGCTAGAAACAAGACTGGCACCAAGATTAAAGGAGGAATTCTCATGACAGATACAGACCCTATCAAAAGAGCTCAGACTTTGATTACTGACTTAAACAAAGCCTACCAAGCATGCAAACAGGCAAGCGCTGACGACGTCCGCTTTCAGGAGCAGCTAAACTCTATTCTTGGTTTTCTAGCCAAGTCTGAGACAGTGGATAATCGAGTCTTGATTGAACTGGAAAAATTTTACCAGACTTCCAGCCTTCTCATGGGACTCAGTGCTCTCAATCCAGATGCTCCAACTCGCGCCGCTTGGCGGGCCTATGACCGCTTCCACTTTGACCAAGTCAAGACCAAGTTGAGTCTCTACGGACCAACCATTATCCTGTAGAAAATAAAAGAAGCTGAGACAGACTGAACTCAACTTCTTTTTTAGTGTCATATAGGCAATGTTAGTCCTGCATCTGACGTTTTACCTGATAAGGCAAATACAAGACTAGTAAAACCAAACCAGCTCCCAGTAAGGCTAGAAGGGCCAGTTTTTCTTGGAAGGTAATCAACCCGACAACTAATTCCACAAGTAAAACAAAAATGGTCAATCCTCGGACTACAGCCTGTAAGCCTTTTTCCTTTTGCCCCTTGTCCAGTGGAAAGAGTTGGGTCAAATACTGGTAGTCAAAGGCATGATAGAGGGCCAGCAACTGGAAGAGCAAGAGGTAGTTAAAGAGAACCACCACTGCTGTCGCAATCCAAGCTTGCTCGATAAAAACCTGCGCCAGTATGGAAAGCAAGAGAAGACGGAGACTGAGCGCAAAGAGGTCTCCATTTCGTAGATAAGAACGCAGATAGAGATTTTGCCAAATCTTCCCAGGGGCCTTCTGAACAGCCTTTAGGATAAAGTCCAGATAGGCACGACGCTTGACGCTGTTTGAAATCCCCTTGACCTGCGTAAAGAGGGCAAAGAAACGAAGCAAGACTTGCTTACGCTTGCTTTCTTGGGAAATGACATAATCCCAGTCTAGTCCAGTTTCAGTAAAAAATTTGCTGGCCTTTTGACGAAAGAGGAAATATTTTCCTACCCCCAATAAAAGCACATAGACCAGAAAAACAGGCAAGCCATAACCCATTGCTAAAAATAAAGGCGTAAATAACAGCAAGAAAAGGGTCTGCACAAAGAGCCAAAAGACTAGGGAAATGCCAGTTTGACGCTTGAGATGGAGCTTGATTTCCTCTTCTCCGACCAAGAGAAAGAGCTTGTCTGGAGCCTCCATATAGGTGGCAATTCCTCCCCAAAGCAAAAGTAAAACAGACGTAATTCCTACAAACAAAAGAATAGGCCAATGATTTTCAGGAAAATGTTGTAAGAGTTGACTGTACTGGTAGGCTAAAAAACCCAGCAAGACAAACAGGAACAAGACAAAGTGGTCATTGAGAACATAGCGCAGATAACCAAGACACTCCTTACGAAAAGCCTGCTTTCTCTTTAAAAACAAGTCTTTCATAGCTCCTCCTCTTTGGTCAGAGCCAAGTAAATATCATTCAAACTAGCCTCAGGCATATCAAAGGCTTCGCGCAGTTGCAGGAGATTGCCTTTGGCACGCATCTCTCCCTTGTGGAGAATAACAAAGGCATCACACATCTTTTCCGCTGAATCCAGCACGTGAGTACTCATGAGAATAGACTTACCCTTTTGCTTTTCCACTTCCAAAAGCTGAATCAAGTCTGCAATAGCCAGCGGATCAAGACCAAGGAAAGGCTCATCCACGATGAAAAGACTCGGATCCACCACAAAAGCACAGATAATCATGACTTTCTGCTTCATCCCTTTTGAAAAATGAACAGGGAACCAGTCCAATTTCTGGTCCAGACGGAACATTTTTAACAAAGGTTCTACTCGATCAAAAGCCACTTTCTGCTCAATACCATAAGCCATGGCAACCGTTTCGATATGCTCTCTGAGGGTCAATTCCTCATACAAGCTAGGTGTCTCAGGAATGTAACCAATTTGCTTGCGATAGCTAGTCGCATCTTCTTGCAGGGTCAGGCCATTGATATTGATGGAGCCACTATAAGGTGTCAACAGACCAATAATCTCATTGATTGTCGTCGATTTCCCAGCACCATTGAGACCAATCAAACCGACCAGCTGCCCACTTTCAACAGTAAAAGACACATCTTTCAAGACAGGGACATGGACATAGCCACCTGTCAGGTTTTTAATTTCTAACATATTTTCTCCAAATCTGGTATAATGTAGCTATATTATATCAAAATTCAATACAGTAGAGGTAGATTTTATGTCAGATTGCATTTTTTGTAAAATCATCGCAGGGGAAATTCCTGCTTCAAAAGTATATGAAGATGAGCAGGTTCTTGCCTTTCTGGATATTTCTCAAGTGACACCAGGACACACCTTAGTCGTGCCAAAAGAACACTATCGCAATCTTTTGGAAATGAACGCTACTAGCGCCAGCCAACTCTTTGCCCAAGTACCAAAAGTAGCTCAAAAAGTCATGAAAGCTACCAAGGCTGCTGGTATGAATATCATTGCTAACTGTGAAGAAATCGCAGGTCAAACCGTCTTTCATACCCACGTTCACCTCGTGCCTCGCTACAGTGCGGACGATGACCTCAAGATTGATTTTATCGCCCACGAACCTGACTTTGACAAACTCGCTCAAGTCGCTGAAACCATCAAAAACGCCTAAGGAGTTACCATGAAATTATCCAACCTACTGCTATTTGCAGGAGCCGCAGCCGGAAGTTATCTGGTCACAAAAAATCGCCAAACCATCACAGATGAAGTCTTGAATACAACTGACCGCGTTCAAGCTATCAAGGATGATGTGGATATTATCCAAAACAGCCTGCAAATCATCGACCAGCAAAAAGAACTCATCAAGGAATATCAAGAAGACCTGACTTACAAGTTTAAGGTCGTGGAAAAGGATATCCAGACTAGACTAGCTGTGATTAAAGAAACACAGGAACTTGAAGATAAGTAAAAGAGCCACTCGGCTCTTTTTTAAAAGGTAAACAAGTTATAGTGAATTGAATTTAGAATAGCACATCATAGTTTCTAAAGCATTGTTAGAGATTACTTTAAAATCCTCTTATCAATTTGTTCATATTATATTTCAATCTACTATATATATCCCATCAACTATGCATCATAATTTAGGTA
This sequence comes from Streptococcus sp. 2579, assembly GCF_013277195.1. Taxonomy (NCBI): domain Bacteria; kingdom Bacillati; phylum Bacillota; class Bacilli; order Lactobacillales; family Streptococcaceae; genus Streptococcus; species Streptococcus sp. 2579. The sequence goes on along the minus strand of NZ_VMMM01000006.1, from coordinate 158,426 downwards.
ACTCATACTCAATAAAAATCAAAAAGCAAACTAGAAAGCTAGGCACAGACTGCTCAAAACACCGTTTTAAGGTTGTGGATAGAACTGACGAAGTCAACTCAAAACACTGTTTTGAGNNACGAAGTCAGTAACCATACCCATGACAAGCCGACGCTGACGTGGTTTGAAGAGTATCATTCACCATTTCACAACTAAATCGAAGACTTTCTGCCGTAATGAAAACAGCTGAAACAGCTTGGTTTCAGCTGTTTGGAAACTTTAAGACTTAGGTTCAAAGTTTAGGTATGGAACTTCGAAGGAGGTCGCTACCGTCCGTCATTACTTAGGAAAGTCTTAAAAAATCTATAAAGTAAAAAGAGCCCGACAGCTCTTTTTGCTTTATTCTCCTTCAAAAGCATCTTTAATATGGTTAAAGAAGCCTTTTTTCTTTGGATTGACTTTTAAATCACCCGCAGCTGCGAATTCTTTCAAGGCTGCTTTTTGGCGGTCGTTCAAGCCTGTCGGTGTTACGACATTGACAGTAACGTATTGGTCACCAACTACACCACCACGAAGGCTCGGAGCTCCCTTACCACGTAAACGGAATTTCTTACCAGTCTGAGTTCCCTCTGGGATAACCAATTCAACATCACCGTGAACCGTTGGGATATCAACTGTATCACCAAGAGCTGCTTGGACAAAGTTGAGGTTGAGATTGTAGAAGATAGTCGTTCCTTCACGTTCAAACTTGTCGCTAGCTTCCACAGAAACTACTACATACAAGTCACCATAAGGTCCACCGTTAAATCCTGCTTCACCTTGACCTGCTAGGCGAATTTGTTGACCTGTTTCCACACCAGCAGGGATTTTGACATGTACGCTATGCGCTTGTTTTTCATGACCTGTTCCGTGACAAGTTGTACATGGATCTTTGATTTCTTTTCCGCGACCATGACAGACATCACAGGTTACTTGGCGACGCATCATACCAAGCGGAGTCTGCGTATCAACGTTAATGACACCAGCGCCATGACAGCGTCCACAAGTGACTGGACTTGTTCCTGGCTTAGCACCAGAACCATTACATGTACGACAGCTAGCTTCACGGTTGTACTTAACTTCTTTTTCAGCTCCAAAAATAGCTTCTTCAAAGGTCAAGTTCACACGATACTGGAGGTCATCCCCCTGACGAGGAGCGTTTGGATTGCGCGAAGCTCCGCCTCCTCCAAAGAAACTTGAAAAAATATCCTCAAAACCACCGAAGCCTCCTGCCCCACCGAAGCCTCCTGCCCCATCGAAACCGCCAGCTCCACCAAAACCACCGTTGGCTCCAGCAGCACCGTATTGGTCATAGGCAGCACGTTTTTGGTCGTCACTCAAAGTCTCATAGGCTTCCTGAACTTCCTTGTACTTTTCCTCAGCACCAGGCTCCTTATTGATATCTGGGTGATATTTTTTCGAAAGCTTACGATAAGCTTTTTTGATTTCGTCTGCCGAAGCGTTTTTTGACACCCCCAGACGATCATAAAATTCAGTATTGTTCATAATTCAAGATACAAAGGGCGTCAAACGGACACAGCCAAAATAGGAGTTTTGACGACGGACGCTTGCGTCCTAGAAAAAACTATCTTTTTGGCACAGTCCGTAGCCCGTGTTCAGTTACGAACACCCTTGTTCCTTTCTATTGATGTTCTGAATCGAACCACCATTTAGGTCGGGTTCAATTCCTTTCTTTATATATTGACAAGACAAACCCCAAATAAATCAGGTTCAGATCCTTTTTATCGAAAAACAGAGGCTGGGTTGCAACCTCTGGATTTCTTCCTATCATTACGACGTTCAAAAACAAAGTCGATTATACTTTGTTTTTGAACTAGTAAGGCGTTTAGGCAAGTCGCCATAGCGATTGCAGTCGAATGACAAACTCTTTAGCCATTTGTCATTCTTAACGAGTTAGGCTTAACTGAGTTTCGGCTAAAAACTTCGGAAAAAAGATAAGCCATCTTTTGTGCATCGCACAAGGCGATGGCTTCCTATTTTTCTTTCGTTTTCTTAACGCCTCAACATCTTACCGAATCGAGCACGCCCTAACCTCTTGGTGAAAAAGACAAATCTTTCTAGAAACTAAAGTTTCTGCGTCAGATTTCCTATTTTCACTGTGAGGTTTTAACGGGCTTTGCATCTTATTTTTCCGTAAACTCTCCGTCTACGACGTCATCGCCTGCGTTTCCTGTTGCTTGTGCGCCTTCTGCTCCTGCTTGAGCTTGTTGCGCTGCTGCGGCTTGTTCGTAGAGTTTAACAGCAAGGCCTTGAGCTTTTTCGTTCAATGCTTCAAGTTTTGCTTTCATGTCGTCCAAGTTGTTATCTTCTTGCGCTTTCTTAAGGTCATCAAGGGCAGCTTGGGCAGCTTCACGTTCTGTGTCGAATCCTTTGCCTTCAGTTTCCTTGATAGTCTTTTCAGTTGCGAAGATAGCTTGGTCTACTTCGTTACGAAGGTCAACTTCTTCTTTACGTTTCTTATCTGCTTCAGCGTTAGCTTCTGCATCTTTCATCATGCGGTCAATTTCTTCGTCAGTCAAACCTGAGTTCGATTGGATCACAATTGTTTGTTCTTTTTGAGTTCCAAGGTCTTTAGCTTTAACAGACACGATACCATTCTTATCGATGTCAAATGTTACTTCGATTTGAGGAATTCCACGAGGTGCAGCTGGGATATCAGTCAATTGGAAACGTCCAAGAGTCTTGTTATCTGCTGCCATTGGGCGTTCACCTTGAAGAACGTGGATATCAACGGCTGGTTGGTTGTCTGCCGCAGTTGAGAAGACTTGTGATTTAGATGTTGGAATTGTTGTGTTGCGGTCGATGAGTTTTGTGAAGACACCACCCATTGTTTCAATACCAAGTGACAATGGTGTTACGTCAAGAAGGACAACGTCTTTGACATCACCAGTGATGACACCACCTTGGATTGCCGCACCCATAGCAACTACTTCATCAGGGTTTACTGATTTGTTTGGTTCTTTACCAGTTTCAGCCTTAACAGCTTCGACAACGGCTGGGATACGAGTTGAACCACCAACAAGGATAACTTCGTCGATTTCTGACAAGCTCAAACCTGCATCTGAAAGGGCTTGACGAACTGGAACTTTTGTACGTTCAACAAGGTCACGAGTCAAATCGTCAAATTTCGCACGAGTCAAAGTCATTTCCAAGTGAAGAGGTCCAGCCTCACCTGCAGTGATGAATGGCAAGCTGATTTGTGTTGAAGTTACACCAGAAAGATCTTTCTTCGCTTTTTCAGCCGCATCTTTCAAACGTTGCATCGCCATCTTGTCAGTAGACAAGTCAATACCGTTTTCTTTCTTGAATTCTGCTACCAAGTGATCGATGATTTTTTGGTCAAAGTCATCACCACCAAGTTTGTTGTCCCCTGCAGTTGACAATACGTCGAAGACACCGTCACCCAATTCAAGGATAGAGACGTCGAATGTACCACCACCAAGGTCAAATACCAAGATTTTTTCTTCTTTGTCAGTCTTATCCAAACCGTAAGCAAGAGCTGCTGCAGTTGGTTCGTTGACGATACGTTCTACTTCAAGACCAGCGATTTTACCAGCGTCTTTTGTTGCTTGACGTTGAGCATCGTTGAAGTAAGCTGGAACTGTGATAACTGCCTTGGTTACTTTTTCACCAAGGTAGTCTTCAGCGTAGCCTTTCAAATATTGAAGAATCATAGCTGAGATTTCTTGTGGAGTGTATTCTTTTCCGTTAGCAGAAACTTTTTCAGAAGTTCCCATTTTAGATTTAATAGAGATAACTGTATCTGGGTTTGTGACTGCTTGACGTTTCGCAGCGTCACCAACGATGATTTCGCCGTTTTTGAATGAGACTACAGATGGAGTTGTGCGGTTTCCTTCTGGGTTTGCGATGATTTTGCTTTCAGTTCCTTCAAGAACTGCAACTGCTGAGTTTGTTGTACCTAAGTCAATACCGATAATTTTAGACATGTGTTTTTCTCCTTAAATTTTAATTCGAATTTTGATTTTTTGATATTTCCCTTAAGTGGTGGGGACGTGAGCAACTCCCTTCGGGATTTCATCACTTATTTTTGAGCCTATTGTCTCAAAAATCCCCTGTTTCAGTAGCTTTTGCTACTGAAACTTTCACCACGGTGGGAAATATCTTCCTTGCAAGCCTCCGGCTTGCCTCTTATCTTTCTTTCATAGTTTAGTGTCGTTTCGGACAAGTTTTCTATTATGTAAATTGCGACACGAGGAGTCGAAATCGATTTTATTTCGACGACGAGTTAGTAAGGAGGCTAGGCAAACGCCATAGCGATTGCCGTTTTCTGACAAGTTGCTTCAGCTACCGTCAGAATTGCCTAATCGAACACGCCCTAAGCTCTGAGTAAAAAAGATAGATTTTCTTGTGTTCATCGAACACTTCGTCAATCTCCTATTTTTACTGTGAGCTTTTTACGGGCTTTGTATCTTAGTTATACACCACTACCATGGCTGGGCGTAGGATGCGGTCATGGAGTTTGTAGCCTTTTTGGAAGACTTGGGCGATGGTATCTGCTGGGTGTTCATCGTCTGCTGGAAGAGTTTGGATGGCCATATGGTAGTTATGGTCAAATTCACCGTCAGCTGCGATTTCTTCGATTCCTTCTTCTTTCAAAGCATGAATCAAACTTTCTTGCACCATTTCCAAGCCCTTCTTCACATCATCTGTCAAACCTTCAACTGCGAGTGCACGCTCAAGGTTGTCCAAAGAAGGGAGAATCGCTTTTGCCAAATCCTGGCTACGATAACGTTGCAAGTTTTGACGCTCTTCATTGGCACGGCGTTGAATGTTTTGCATTTCTGCATGAGCGCGAAGGTATTTGTTTTCAAATTCATCTGCACGTTCATTTGCCAAGTCCAATTCAGACTTCTCAGGAGTTGTTTCTTCTACCGTTTCCACAACTTCCTCTTCTTGAACTTCTTCTACTTCTTCATTTTTTATATCTTGGGCCATTTTCGCCTCCTTTAATGATTTCAATCTTAATGTACTTCGTAATGATTACTGCTGAGGTAGCGGTAAAAATCTGTCAACTTCATGGTCAAAACACGATTGACCACATTGACTTGGTTGATTAGCTGTTGGTAATCCAGATTAACCGGACCGATAATGGCTAGAATTCCAACTCCGCGATAAGGAATGAGGAACTTGCTACTAATCACCGCTAGGTCAGCTAGACAGGACTCTTGACTGTCCGCAACTCGGACATTTTGCATCTGATCCTCATGCATCCCCTCACGAATCTCCAGAGCCACCTTTTGCGGTTGATCAAAGAACTGATAAGCTGCCAGATTAGCAAAATTCAAGAGATTTACCTTGCCCGCCACTACAATGTTTTCGTTGAACATTTCCTTAAAAATGTGTTCAAAGAGATCGATAACATTGTCCGTTGTTGTAAAGTAACGCTGGATAATCTGCGGAATCTCCGTCCGAATCTTGTAGTGAATATCTAAAACGGTGTGGCCGAGGAAACGTTCCTGAATGATGCTCTTCAGCTTCAGCAAGTCCTCCTGCAAAAAGTTCCTTGGAATCAGAAACTGACTGGTAACCGTTCGCGACTCGTCTAGGGTGAATACTGCCAAGGCTGTATGTTGCCCCAAAACAACGATATCAAAGGCTGTCAACCGTTGCTTGCTGGGCTCAACATCCAGTGCTACTACCGTACAGCCACTCAAGTCTGTCAGTAGATTAGCAGCCTCTTGCAGAATATCCTCCAATTTGAAGAATTCCTGATCAAAGGCTTTGACAATCTCGTAAACCTCATTTTCAGCCAGTCGGTCAAAATCCAGTGAGTGTTTCACATAGTACTGAAAACCAGCAACACTTGGCATGCGACCGCTTGAAGTATGAGCCTTCTCAAGCAAACCTTGCTTTTCTAAAGCCGCCATGTCATTACGAATGGTTGCACTGCTAGAGTTAATAGACTCTTGCAAGGCTTTGGATCCGACAGGTTCGTGCGTTTTGGTAAAGATGTCAATAATCAGATTTAAAATATCCTGCTGACGCTCTGTAACCACCTCATCACTCCTCTCTGTCTGATCGATTAGCACTCAACATACTCAAGTGCTAACTCATGATTCTATTATACACCCTTAAAAGAGAATGTCAAGATAAAAACTCAAAAAATTAGCACTCTTTTGCCAAGAGTGCTAAAAATCGGTCTGAAGACCGAGAAACTCACCTTCCATCTACTTGATATTTCCTTTTTAGTCTGAAATAACCATAGATTAGATAAGAAATCATAAAGGCATATAGAACAAAAATGACAGAGAAAGGTTGCGACAGTTCTTCTCGAAACAAACTCATACAAACAACAAGACCGCCTAAGAAAGTAGCTGTACAGGAACGAAGTCTAGATCGCATAACTTCCCATCTAAGACCCTTGCTCATATCCTCCGGAAGTAAATCAAAAGATGATTTACGAAGAACCGAACAAGAACCTGCTTCTATCAATTCCCAACCGCTATTTCTAAAATCTTGCAGTTCATGCTTATATTTTTTAAGAAATCTAGAATCATAGATACAGTAGATGACATCGTCTGGTTGACATTGGTCAAAATAGAACAAACCAAAACGACTCGTTCTATACCTCCAACCTTTCAAATGCATCTCATGTAAATATTCTTCTTCCTTGTCCAAATCAACAATGGTGAAAAACCGAAATTGTACTTTGCTATTCATTACCTTACCTCCAAATCAGAAAACATACATGGTTTTATTTGTCAGATAATTCTTTCCATTTTTGAAACAAGCTCCAAAAAATATAAGAAATCTGAATCGCAAAAACTATCAATAAAACCCAATCTATTATGAAAATCAAAAACACTACCCAACTGAAAGAACTACCTCCACTGACAAACTTTGAGAAAACCGGTAGTAGAGCTAAAAAGAGAAGCAAAATAGGAAGCATCCGCCTCGTTAAAATCCGTTTGACCATAGCTAACTTCCCAGCAGCGTCATTATAGATTTCAAATTCTGCATTCGATTCAATTTCAGAATGAAGCTTTCTAAAGTAGGAAAACCCATTAAAGTCTGTAATATGCTCCCAGCCACAGTCTTTAAATAATTGTAAATAGGAGGCTCTATCTGATTTTTTCATGGGATAAAAGTCCAACTGATAAGATACTTGCTCAGGCTGACATTTTTCAAAGGTATACTTAACTGCAAACAATAAGATAGAATAACTTACTTTTCTAAGTTTCCAGCCCTTAGCATGCATTTTTCTAAGATATAAAGCCTCCCTCTCATAATCCGCAATTGTAAAAATTCGATAAACAACTTTCTTTTCCATCATCTTTCCTCCCGACTATTTCTGTAGAGTCGTTCAATACGTTTCAATTCAATCTCTAAGACTTTGCGTCCCAAGTCTGTAATCTGATAGATTTTACGCTTTTCCTCTTCGCGGACAAAGGAAATCAAACCATCCTTTTCCATTTTTGACAAGGTTCCATACATAGTCCCAGGACTAATCGAAACTTGAGAATCTGTCATCTCCTTGACCTTTTGCGTAATACTATAACCATGACCTTCCTTTTGCAGACAGAACAAGATATAAAAACCCGTTTCCGTCATCGGAAGATAAACTCGACGAATCTTATCCGTTAATTCCATTTGCATTCACCTCCTATTAAATTCGATATATCGCACTTCGTTATATAAAATATATCACACCTCGATATAAAATACAAGAAAAAAAGACCGCCCTCAGGCAATCTTTCTTCTATATTAGTATTAGTAAAGGTCTAAATAATTATCAATTTCCCATTGTGAAACGAAGGTTGCATAACTTGCCCATTCGATTCGCTTGGCTTCAAGGAAACTAGTATAGATATGTTCTCCCAGAGCTGCTCTGACAACTTCATCTTCAGTCAGAGCTTTCAAAGCGTTGTGAAGAGTTGATGGAAGGTCTGTAATACCAGCTTCCTTACGCTCTTCTGCTGTCATGATGTAGATATTTTCTTCGATAGGAGCTGGCGCTTCGATTTTATTTTCAATACCATGCAAACCAACTTCCAAAAGAACCGCCATAGCGATGTATGGGTTTGCCATCGGATCCACTGAACGCAACTCAAGACGAGTTCCCATACCACGTGAAGCAGGCACGCGCACAAGTGGCGAACGGTTACGACCAGCCCAAGCAATGTAAACAGGCGCTTCATAACCCGGAACCAAACGTTTGTATGAGTTAACCGTTGGGTTCATGATGGCAGTATAGTTGTAGGCATGTTTGATCAAACCGCCAAGGAAATGGTAGGCTGTTTCTGACAACTGCATTCCTTTTGGATCATTTGGATCAAAGAAGGCATTGTTTCCTTCTGTATCAAACAAGGACATATTACAGTGCATACCTGATCCAGCAATACCAAATTTTGGTTTGGCCATAAAGGTTGCATAAAGACCATGTTTGCGAGCAATGGTTTTAACAACAAGTTTAAAGATTTGAATCTTATCACAAGCACGGAGAACTTCATCGTACTTGAAATCAATCTCATGCTGTCCAACCGCAACCTCATGGTGACTTGCTTCTACTTCAAATCCCATTTTGGTCAAGACATTGACAATCTCACGACGTGTATTGTCCGCAAGGTCAGTAGGCGCCAAATCAAAGTAGCCACCCTTGTCATTCACTTCAAGTGTTGGGTCTCCATTTTCATCCAACTTAAATAGGAAGAATTCTGGCTCTGGACCAAGGTTGAAGGACTTGAATCCTACTTCCTCCATGTGACGAAGAGCACGCTTCAAATTGCCACGAGGGTCTCCTGCAAATGGTTCACCTTCTGTTGTATAGACATCACAGATCAAACCTGCAACACTTCCATTTTCATCTCCCCAGGGGAAGACTGTCCATGTATCCAAGTCTGGGTACAAGTACATATCCGACTCATTGATACGTACAAAACCTTCGATAGAAGATCCATCAAACATAGCCTTGTTTGACAAGACTTTATCTAACTGTTCATCTGTAGCAGGAATTTCGACGTTTTTCATGGTTCCCAAAATATCTGAGAACATGAGACGGATAAAGGTAACATTTTTTTCCTTGACTTCACGACGAATATCTGCAGCTGTGATTGGCATGAGTTTTCTCCTTAATGTATGACTACTTGCGGTTGCCTAACCGCGACCAAAAGGTGACTGTACTGAAGCAAAGCGACCCTGTTGGAGGAGTTCATTGTGAAGTGCACGGCGCACCTCAGTCTGACTAACCGCTTTCTTGGATTTCGCTTCACGTTCAGCATATTTTTTCTTAATGGCAGCGATATTATAACCTTCAGAGATATAATCTTTGATTTCAAGCAGACGATCCATGTCATTCAAGGAATACATGCGACGGTTCCCTTCGTTTCGATCAGGCTTAATCAACTCTTGATCTTCATAATAACGAATCTGGCGCGCCGATAGATCGGTCAACTTCATAACACTGCCGATAGGAAAAACAGCCATATTTCGGCGAAATTCTTTTTCCTTCATTTACAATTTCCTTCTTTCTGTCTATTATAGTCTAAAAAAAGACAAACGTCAATTGATAATGTTATAAAATGTAACATTATTTTTCTTTCTTCTCTAAAAAGAGTCGAATGCGGTCGATATCGTAATTTACGAGAATTGCGACAAAAACTCCCATAAAAGTTTCCGATACACGCGCAAATACGTACAAAATTGTTTCTCCACTCGGAATTGATAGGGTAATGATTAACATGGCTGCTACACCGCCAATAACACCTGCTTTGTTATTCATGGCTACATTTGTCATAATGGTTAACATGGTGCAGATTGGAACAACTACCAAGGTCACCCAAAAGGCTTCGTGGAAAAAACTATTTATTAGGAAGAAAACCAAGGCATAGAGGCCACCAATACTATTTCCTAGAATACGCGAAGTCCCAAAATGAACACTCTTATCAAAACTCTCCCTCAGGCTAAAAACAGCTGTCAAAGCACCAATTTGAAGACCTTTCCAGCCAAAAAAGCCAAAAATCAAGAGAACTAGGAAAACAGCAATACCTGTTTTAAAAGTTCGCATACCAAGTTTAAACTGGGATTTATCGAATTTATATTTTTTAAAATAACTCATAATCTCAACTTTCTATTTCCATTTTATCATAATTTGGGTGATTTTATGAGGAATAGTTGAGAGGAAGCGTTTTTATTTTGAGCAAAAGAAAAGAGGAACTTTCATCCCTCTCTTCTTTGATTCATTTAGTTAATCTTATTTTTCTGTCAAGGCTGCAAGTCCTGGAAGAACTTTATACTCAATGAAAATCAAAGAACAAACTAGGAAACTAGCCGCAGGCTGTACTTGAGTACGGCAAGGCGACGTTGACGTGGTTTGAAGAGATTTTCGAAGAGTATTACCTTCAAGAAGCTCCATTGATGCCCCACCACCGCGTCACAAATACCTACACTAACACAAAAAGGTGACATAGCCACCTTTTTGTTAACGTTTCAGTTTTCTTCCTTTTTCTACAAAATCAGGATTTTGTAGAGACTAACGGGCTGAAATTATTTTTCTGTAAGTGCAGCCAAACCTGGCAATACTTTACCTTCAAGAAGTTCCATTGATGCTCCACCACCAGTAGAGATCCATGAGAACTTGTCTGCACGTCCAAGGTTGATTGCTGCGGCAGCTGAATCACCACCACCGATGATTGATTTAACGCCTGGTTGTTTCACGATAGCGTCCATCACACCGATTGTACCAGCTTGGAAGTCTGGGTTTTCAAATACACCCATAGGTCCGTTCCATACAACTGTTTTGGCACCAGTCAAAGCTTCGTCAAATTTAGCGATAGATTTTGGACCGATGTCAAGACCAAGGAAGCCTTCAGAAACTGCTTCACCTTCAGTGTCACGCACTTCAGTGTAACCAGCAAATGCGTTAGCTTCTTTAGAGTCAACTGGTAAGATCAATTTTCCGTTTGCTTTTTCAAGAAGAGCTTTCGCAACATCCAATTTGTCTTCTTCTACAAGTGAGTTACCGATTTCGATACCTTGTGCTTTGTAGAATGTGTAAGTCATACCACCACCGATAAGGACTTTATCAGCTTTTTCAAGCAAGTTTTCGATAACACCGATCTTGTCTGAAACTTTTGAACCACCAAGGATAGCTACGAATGGACGTTCTGGAGTTTCAACTGCTTCTTGGATGTAGGCAATTTCGTTTTCAAGAAGGAAACCAGCAACTGCTTTTTCAACGTTTGCTGAGATACCAACGTTAGATGCGTGTGCACGGTGAGCTGTACCGAATGCATCGTTTACGAAGATACCATCTCCAAGTGATGCCCAGTATTTACCAAGTTCAGGATCGTTTTTAGATTCTTTTTTGCCGTCAACATCTTCGTAACGAGTGTTTTCAACCAAGAGAACTTGTCCATCTTCAAGAGCGTTGATTGCTGCTTCCAATTCAGCACCACGAGTGACACCTGGGAAAACAACATCTTGACCCAATTTAGCAGCCAAGTCAGCAGCTACAGGAGCAAGTGATTTACCAGCTTTATCAGCTTCTTCTTTCACACGTCCAAGGTGAGAGAAAAGAATTGCACGTCCACCTTGTTTGATGATGTACTTAATAGTTGGAAGAGCTGCTGTGATACGGTTGTCGTTAGTGATTACGCCATCTTTCAATGGTACGTTGAAGTCAACACGAACGAGGACTTTTTTACCTTTCAAGTCAACGTCTTTAACAGTAAGTTTTGCCATGTTACAAAAACCCCTTTATTTATTTTATTCGAAACTATTATATCACACTTTGGAAATATAAGGAAAGATTTCACAAGATTTTTCGATATTTAATCTTTGTGGCATGCTAGAGTATATTATTTTTGCTTTTTCTAACGAATTTTCTTTCTAAAATCTTAGCTTAACACTTGTTAGATTTACTTTTATCCTTTAAAATAGAATAGGAGAAATTCCGTTATTATTTTTCGGAGGAAAAAGAAATGTCCATTAATTGGCAGGAAATTTTATTTCACTTTTTAGGTGGTCTGGGGCTATTCTTATATAGTATCAAGACCATGGGAGACGGTTTACAACAAGCTGCTGGAGATCGCCTTCGTTTTTACATTGACAAATATACTAGTAATCCTTTCTTTGGAGTTCTGGTTGGTATTGGGATGACTGCTCTAATTCAGTCTAGTTCTGGTGTAACAGTTATCACAGTCGGCCTGGTCAGTGCCGGTCTCCTAACCTTACGTCAGGCTATCGGGATTGTCATGGGAGCTAATATTGGGACAACAGTCACATCCTTTCTTATTGGATTTAAACTAGGTGACTATGCCCTGCCTATGCTCTTTATCGGTGCTGTCTGCCTCTTCTTTACAAAAAATCGGACAGTCAATAATATCGGACGCATCCTCTTTGGTGTCGGTGGTATCTTTTTTGCCCTCAATCTTATGAGCGGTGCAATGGCTCCACTCAAAGATTTACAGGTCTTTAAAGACTATATGATTGAGCTAAGTAAGAATCCTGTTTTGGGTGTCTTTGTCGGTACCGGCTTGACCTTACTGATTCAAGCTTCCTCGGCTACCATCGGGATTTTACAAAACCTCTATGCCAGCAATCTCATTGACCTGCAAGGAGCTTTGCCAGTTCTATTTGGTGACAATATCGGGACAACCATTACAGCCATCATTGCCTCTTTAGGTGCTAATATTGCAGCTAAACGGGTAGCAGGAGCTCATGTTGCCTTCAACGTTATCGGAACAGTCGTCTGCGTTATTTTTCTAGTTCCTTTTACAGCCCTGATTCATTGGTTTGAATCTACGCTAAATCTAGCACCGGAAATGACCATTGCCTTCGCCCACGGAACCTTTAATATTACCAACACCATTGTCCAATTTCCATTTATCGGAGCTCTGGCTTACTTTGTAACCAAGATTATTCCTGGAGAGGACGAGGTTGTCAAATACGAACCCTTATATCTTGATGAACATTTCATCAAACAAGCCCCATCTATCGCTCTCGGAAATGCTAAGAAAGAGCTCTTGCACTTAGGAAACTACGCTGCTAAAGCCTTTGACCTTTCCTATAAGTACATCATTGACTTGGATGAAAAAGTTGCTGAAAAAGGGCATAAAACCGAAGAAGCCATTAACACCATCGATGAGCAATTAACACGTTATCTCATTGCCCTTTCAAGCGAAGCTCTCAGTCAAAAAGAAAGCGAAGTGCTCACCAATATCCTTGATTCCTCCCGTGATTTGGAACGGATTGGAGACCACGCGGAGGCTCTACTCAATCTGACTGACTATCTTCAACGGAAAAATGTTGAATTTTCTGATGCCGCCTTGAAAGAATTAGAGGAAGTTTACCGTCAAACTAGTGACTTTATCAAAGATGCTCTGGATAGTGTGGAAAACAATGATATTGAAAAAGCACGCAGTCTTGTAGAACGTCATGAAGCAATCAATAACATAGAGCGTGTTCTCAGAAAAACCCACATCAAACGCCTCAACAAGGGCGAATGTTCAACACAAGCTGGGGTCAACTTTATCGACATCATCTCACACTACACTCGTGTATCAGACCACGCTATGAACCTTGCTGAGAAGGTTTTTGCAGAACAAATCTAAGAACCAAGAAGCTATCCTGAATGGGATGGCTTTTTGCTTTTTCCTAAGCAAGACTAGGCTGAATAAAACTGAAAGAGTATTCTGCAGATATAGTGGATTAAATTAAAAAAGTATAGTGTATTGAATCTATAACAGTACACCTTGACTGCTAAAATATTTCTATAAATTGATTTGGCTTTCCGAATTAATTTGTTCAGATTTTATTTCATTTCAATATACTGATAAATCCATTCACTAGCACAGGGCAAGAGGGAGTCGCTATTGATTTCAACGGTAGTAGGTACATACAGAGGACTCCTACCTCAGATATACTGCAATATCATCGTATGCAAAAAACCTCTGAGATTCTTCTCAAAGGTTCTGATTTGGCTAATTACTGTTCTCAACCGCTGCAGTAATAAAGGCAGTGTAGAGTTCTTCTGGACGGTTTGGACGGCTTGACAATTCAGGGTGATACTGACAAGCTACAAAGAATTTATTTTCTGGAATTTCCACGATTTCTACCAAACGATTGTCTGGAGAAACACCTGAGAAGACAAAACCTGCTGCCTCAAACTGCTCACGGAAGGCGTTGTTAAACTCATAGCGGTGACGGTGACGGCGTTGCACCACTTCTTGATTGTGATAAGCAGCTGCTGCCTTAGAGCCACGTTTTAGTTTAGACGGATAAAGTCCCAAGCGAAGGGTTCCACCCATATCCTCAACATCAATCTGATCACGCATGATATCAATGATAGGGTATTTTGTTTCTGGTGCAAGCTCTGCAGAATTGGCACCTTCAAGACCTAAAACGTGACGAGCAAATTCAATACAAGTTAACTGCATTCCCAAGCAGACACCTAACATTGGAACATCATTTTCACGCGCATAGCGAATGGCTTGGATTTTCCCTTCCGTACCACGTTGACCAAAACCACCTGGTACGATGATTCCATCCGCATCAGACAAAAGCTCTGCCACATTCTCTGCTGTCACATCATTGGCATTGACCCAATTGATTTTAACTTCTGCATCGTTGGCATAACCAGAGTGTTTCAAGGCTTCGACCACTGAGATGTAGGCATCTTGCAACTCAACATACTTACCGACAAGGGAAATTTTAACTTGTTTCTTGAGATTCATGACCTTATCCACCATGGCTGACCATTCTGTCATATCTGCTACTGGTGCGTCTAATTTCAAATGGTCACAAACAATTTGGTCCATCCCTTGTGCCTGCAAGTTCAGTGGAATTTGGTAAAGGTGTTCAACATCCAACGATTCGATAACGGCTTCTGGTGCCACATCACAGAACTGGGCCAGTTTGTTTTTAATTCCTTGACCAGCTGGCTCTTCTGTACGAATAACCAACATATTTGGTTGGATTCCCAATCCACGCAATTCTTTTACAGAGTGCTGAGTTGGTTTGGTCTTCATTTCACCAGCAGCCTTGAGGTAAGGAAGCAAGGTTGTATGGATGTACATAACATTATCCGCCCCCACATCTGCCTTCATCTGACGAAGGGCCTCTAGGAATGGCAAAGACTCGATATCTCCAACGGTTCCACCGACCTCTGTGATAATGACATCAGAGTCTGTCGTTACAGCTGCACGCTTGATTTTTTCTTTCAAAGTATCTGTGATATGAGGAATGACCTGAACAGTTGCCCCAAGGTATTCTCCACGGCGTTCTTTACGAAGCACTTCACTGTAAATTTTCCCAGTTGTCACGTTGGAATATTTGTTGAGATTGATATCGATGAAACGTTCATAGTGACCCAAGTCCAAATCTGTCTCAGCTCCGTCATCTGTCACAAAAACTTCCCCGTGCTGGTAAGGACTCATGGTTCCCGGATCAATATTGATATAAGGGTCAAATTTTTGAATGGTTACTTTGAGACCACGATTTTTCAAGAGACGGCCCAGACTCGCTGCGACAATCCCTTTCCCAATAGACGACACCACACCACCAGTTACAAAAATATATTTCGTAGACATAGATTCCTCTTTCTAAAATGCTCAAGACCTTGTTTACTACGAGGGGAGATAGAAAACAAGACCCTACTAATAAGAATAACCTGGGACTACTGCACCAGATTCACAACTAATACTCTTCGAAAATCTCTTCAAACCGCGTCAACGTCGCCTTGCCGTAGATATGTGTTCCTGACTTTGTCAGTCNNATTTTCATTGAGTATAAAATACAAGAAGATAACTTCTTGAAAAAACAAAAATAGCTCCCTAAGAACTAGGGAGCCCCGACCTCTAAAAGAGGTGCCCGAACAATATGATACCTAAAAATAGGATAATTGTCAATAGCTAACTTTTATTCCTCGCTGGTTTCAGCGTCGTCATCTGAAAAATCGTCGTCTTCTTCGTTGAGATCCACGTCTTCACCTAAGTCATCAGGGGCGATTTCGTTGATTTCTGCATCATAAGCTTCCACTTCATTTTTCTCATCATCTGGATTTTCATCATCATATGAAAGAGCTGGATCTGCTTCGTATGCATCTTCGTCTTCTGGGTCATCTGTATTGTAGTCAATAGCATCTGAATCGCCGTCCATGAAGGCATTGACACGTTTTTTCTTAGCTTTTGGTGCTACTTCATCGTCATCATTTTCCTCAAGAGCGATAATTTCTTCATCGATTTCATCCACACCATACCATGAACGAAGACCCCATTTGTTGTCTCCAAGTGAGATGAAGCTACCGTCAAAGTTCAACTCTGTGTAGAACAAAGGCAAAGCTTCACGGATATCGCTGTTTGATGTTCCAAGGTAGTTTTGAATTTCGTTTACAAGATCGCTAAAATGCATCTCATGATCGCGACCACGAAGTTCCAAGATAGCACGCGCTACCTCAATCATAGATAGTTCACTTTTTTCTTGCCCAGCAAATACTTCTAATTCCAAAGCGTTTCTCCTCATTTATACTACTATCGCCAGAGCGAACAGACTCTGACCTCATTTTATCATTTACTCTTTATTTTACGATAATTTTACGGAATAGTCAAAGGTTAAGGGGGAGAAAGTGACAGGATTAAACTAATTTCAATATAAAACTCATTCCTTTTTCTGTTGCTCCATTTCCCACAAATCCAAGCGACTTGAAACACCTCCTAGAAGCATGATTGTAGGTGTAGATTTCCTTGACTTTCAATTCTTTCCATCCTTTTACTCGAGCCAATTCAATCAAAGTACTTAGAACCTTTTTCCCAAGCCCTCGATGTTGGTAAGCGGGATTCCCAATCACAATGGGGAGATTATCCTGAGATAGTGTAACATCCCCAATTGGAAACCATTCTCCCTTCTCCTTGACTTCAATCCAAAAAAGTTCACCATGCTGATCCAAATGGGAATACATGGCTTCCAAAGTTTCTTGACTATAAGGTCTCTTCACACCATCTACGAGGTAAACTAAGTCCACGTTCTGATACCAAGCAAAAGCTTCCTCACAATGATTGACCTTACAATAAGGAACAAGACGTAGTGAATTATCTATTTGTAAAATCCGTTTCATCTGCTTTCCTTTTCAATAAGAGAGTTGCTGCTTGATTAAAACCCTCACACCAGTTATACCATTTTGCTTCATACTCATCTTGAGCTAAGATATGATTTTTTAAATCCAGAACAGAGTAAATCTTTCTTTCCTCACAAGCTTGCGCATAGAGATGATATAGTTCATCACCACCATCTCTATCCCACTCAGCAGAAATCGTATCCCGACCTGCCAATAAAGCCTGATAAGCCCTGTGATGCCCATCTGTAATCAACAAGCAATTTCCAAATGCAAGAATACTGATTGGATCGACTTGGATTGTTTCTGCCGACTGATAAAGTGTCTGGATGCCTGCTAGTTTCTTTTCTGATAAGTATAGTTGAGTCGGATGGAGAGCTTTTATGTTGACTTTCATTTCTTTCTCCTCAAGAGAATTTGATATTCACTTCTGCTTACCTTTAAATCGCCATTGGAAGCGGAGCTTGTCATAAAAGGGAAATTCGATAAACAAGACTCCCAAACCCACACAGAAACTGGCAAGAACATCTGATGGATAGTGAACTCCCAGATAGACCCTTGATACCAGCACACTGACTAGATAGAGAGCAAGGACGATTTGTACGATTTTTCTCCAGACTGGATTTTTCATCCGTTGACTGAGAATGACAATCAGAGAGCCGACCATCAAGGTTACAGCCAGAGAATGACCACTTAGGAAGGAAAATCCCTTCTCCTCAACCAAGTGTAAAATAGCTGGTCGTGGGCGCTGATAAATATTTTTAAAGGTCACGATTAAAAAACCTGCCAAAGCCAAATTTCCCAGCATGAAGAAACTTTCTATCTTCCATCGCTTACGATAAAAGATAAAAGCTGTAATGACAACCCAAGTGATAATCACTGGAATATCAATCAAGCGTGTGATGGTCCTGAAAAGAATAGTCAAGTAATCTGGCAAGTCTCCTCGAACAACAGTCTGTATCGGTTGGTCAAAACCGACCAGCGTGTCAGGGTAAAATTTGACCATGTAGCCAAGAATAACGAAAAGTAAAAGGGCAAAACTGCCCTTCATTAAAAATGTTTGTTTATCTCTCATAATGTTTTAAGGTTGGTTTCAAGAGAACATACAACAACCAGAATGAAACGGCAAAGATTACACCCTCAATCAAGTTAAAAGGTAATACCATGGTCATTAGGTAGTTGGAAAGTCCCAAAATTTTTCCAATATCAAAGTTAGCAAACTTAGCGTACAAAGGAACAGCATAAACATAGTTGAGAACCAACATTGCCACGGTTAAACCAATAGTCCCAGCTAGAGAGCCTAGCAGGAAACGAAGAGTTGTCCGTTCCTTTTTCCAAATCAAAGCAAATACGATGACAAAAACTCCCAAAGCTACGATATTCATTGGCAAACCAATGTAAGTATTCACTCCCTGGCTGTTAAGAAGCAGTTTCAAGAGTGAGCGAAGCAAGAGAACTCCTAGAGCAGCAGGCAAATCCATGACCACCAGACCCACAAGGACTGGCAAGATACTAAATTCGATCTTGAGGAAGGATGCCGCTGGCAAGAGCGGAAAGTCAAAGTACATCAGCACAAATGAGATGGCTGATAGAATTGCAATGGTCGAAAGTCGACGTGTGTTTGTCATAACAGGTTCCTCCAATTTTCTATAAAATCAGAAGAAGTTAGAAAGGATTCCTCTATCTATTCTCACTTTTTATATCCCAAATCTTCCCTCTCACTCTATTAAGAAAATTCAAGCAAGCGGTTACAGTTTAGCTATAAATCTATCAGAACAGACAAAGCTATTCTTTCGTCTTCTCCCATCCAGACTATACTGTCGGTTGTGGAATCTCACCACATCAGCTTACGCTCGCGGACTTATTTGGCTAAGATATTTTATATTTATCTAGGCGTCGCAGTCGAAGATAATACTTAAAGTATATCGAGACAAGACAACGACGAGAAAGCTAAAATAGCTAGTCAAATTTACCGCCGGTCGGGAATTTCACCCTGCCCTGAAGACTCTTTTATCATAACAAAAAACGCTTGCAAGCGCAAGCATTTTGTTCATTTTCATTTTCATTTTTTATTTCAATTTATCCACTTCATAGGTATGAACAAGCTCAAGACCTGCAAAGTTCTGCTGGCGGAGGGCTTCGTAGACAATCATGCAGACGGTATTAGACACATTGAGACTGCGGACATGTTCATCATTCATAGGAATACGGAGAGCTTTCTCAGGATGTTCGCGCATAAAGTCCTCAGGCAAGCCCTTGTCTTCGCGTCCAAAGAGAAAATAATGGTCTTCGTCAGTCGATAAATCCACATCAGAATACACTTTCTCAGCAAATTTTGAGATCAGATAGAGTTTGCCCTTCATCTGAGACATGAAATCCTCCAAACTCTCGTAAAAATAAATCTCTAGTTTATCCCAATAATCCAATCCAGCTCGCTTCATCTTGCGGTCATCAATAGGAAAGCCCATAGGCTTGATGATGTGGAGGGGAGAATTGGTCGCAGCGCAAGTACGCGCGATATTGCCTGTATTTTGTGGAATTTGAGGTTCAAATAATACAATGTGATTTGTCATGACTTGCTTCCTTTCACCATTGCAAAAAAATAGCCACACTGCCCGGAGTCAAGCTCAGCAAACAGCGTGGTTAAGGCATCGTTAACTTACCTCACAACAGGTTTGAAGTAAATCAGCGAAACTACTTTCTTAGTATAACACTTTCAGAATCATTGTCAATAGAAACGACTTGATTTTTTCAATTTTTTCAAGCTATTTCCAAGGGTTGTAAAATCGTCCCTGATTCTGCAAGATAAGTAGTAAACTAGCTACTAAAAACAAGGCTGCCAAGAGCAAGGTAAGATAGTCTCCTTTTTTCAAGGCCTGATAACTATACCAAGTGCGTTTTTTCTCTTTCCCAAAGCGACGAAGCTCCATGGCGGTCGCGATAGTATCAATGCGTTCTAGCGAGCTAAAAATCAAGGGTGTAATAATGCGCAGATTGCCTTTGATTCGTTGCATAAGAGAAGCTTTCTTGGATAATTCTATCCCACGCGCTTCCTGAGACATCTTAATGTTAAAGAATTCTTCCTGCAAATCTGGAATATAGCGTAAGGTCAGGCTGACAGAATAGGCAATCTTATAGGGCACACCAATTTGATTTAAACTGGAAGCAAACTGACTAGGGTGGGTTGTCATCAAAAAGATAATAGCCAGAGGAATGGTGCAAAGGTACTTAATGGCCAGATTTAGCAGATAAAAGAGCTCTTGGCTGGTCAGAGTGTAGGCACCGATTCCCTGCCAAATCACACTTCTCTCTCCATAAAGTCCAACCCCATACTCGGGAGAAAAGAGATAGACCATCAAAACGTTTAAAACGGCAAATACCGTCGCAAAAACGGCCACAAAGGAAACATCTTTAAAGCGGATTTCTGACAAATAGAGGAGAAAGACCGAAAAGATGGCAATCAGAACAAGCAGTCTGGTATCATAGCTAATCATAGCCGCCGATGACACGAGGATGAAAAAAAGGAGTTTCCCAGCTCCTGACAAGCGATGAATCACAGTATCTCTATGCTGGTAACCGATTAATTTAGCTTGCATCCTTCTCTCCTTTCTTTGTAAAATGCCGTTAAAGCAAGTGGATCCACGTCTAGTTTCTTGGCCAAGTTGAAGATTGAAGTTTCTTTTAGGTTGGCTTTTACTAACAGTTCAGGATTGCTCAACAGACTAGCTGGATCAGTATCGGCAATCAATTCCCCATCCACCATGACAAGAGCCCGATCCGAATAATCCAGCATCAATTGCATATCATGCGTAATCATGACAATGGTATGACCTTTTTGATGCAGTTTTTCAAGAAATTCCATAATCTCAGTATAGTTCTTCTGGTCTTGACCTGCAGTCGGTTCATCTAAGAGGATAATTTCAGCTCCTAAGACCAAAATTGATGCAATAGTCACACGTTTTTTCTGACCAAATGACAGGGCAGAAATAGGCCAATTACGGAATTCATAGAGGCCACAGATTTTCAAAGTTTCATAGACTCTCGTTTCAATTTCCTGCTCGTCCACACCTCGCAAACGAAGTCCCAGAGCCACCTCATCAAAAATCATATTGGTTGAAATCATTTGATTAGGATTTTGTAGCACATAGCCTACTCGTTCCGCCCGCTCTGCAACAGAATCGCCTTTTATATCCTGTCCTTCCCAAAGATAGCGGCCTTCCGTCTGAATAAAGCTACTTAAGGCCTTGGCAAGGGTTGATTTCCCTGCTCCATTTTTTCCGACAATGGCAATCTTTTCGCCCTTTTTAATATCCAGATGAATGGATTTCAAAATCGGTCTATCATCATAAGAAAAAGACACATCATCTAGTCTAAAAAGTGACTGCAAATCTGGTATCTCTTTTACCAATTCAGTCTGCAACTGAACCTGGCCTTTTGAGATGGACAAGTTGTCCAAATTTGCTAATTGTTCTTCTTTAGCTAAATCCACACCTAATTGACGTAAAGTGGTTAGATAAAGGGGTTCTCGAATTCCATTTTGGGTCAACAGGTCAGTCGCCAATAACTGATCAGGACTCCCATTAAAGAGGATACGGCCATCGTTTATCAAGACAATCCGATCCACAGGACGATGCAGAACGTCCTCCAAACGGTGCTCGATAATAAGAGTCGTCGTCCCCTCCTCCTTATGAATCTGATCAATCAATTCGATAATATCCTGACCTGACTTGGGATCCAGATTGGCGAGTGGCTCATCAAACAAGAGAATCGGACTCTCATCAATCAAGACACCAGCCAGACTGACTCGCTGCTTTTGTCCACCTGACAAATCCTGGGGACGCTGAGACAGTAAAGAAAGAAGGTCCAGCTTTTCAGCCCATTTATGAACACGGCTTTTCATCTCTTCTAGGGCTGTCACATCATTTTCCAGAGCAAAAGCCAAATCTTCTGCCACGGACAAGCCGATAAACTGCCCATCTGTATCCTGTAAAACTGTGCTGACTAAATGAGATTTATCATAGATGCTCATATCAAAGGCTGCTTGACTCTTGATCAAAAATTCTCCAGACATCTGACCCTTGTAAATATTGGGAATAATACCATTCAAACACTGACCCAAGGTAGATTTACCTGACCCAGATGGTCCAACAATTAAGACTTTCTCTCCCTTGTAAATGGTCAAGTCTACCCCTTGCAAGGTCGGTTCTTGTTGTGTTTCATACCGGAAAGAGAAATCCTTCCACTCAATTATAGCTTCTTTCATCTTACTCTCTTCATTCGCTTCTTAGACTTCTATTTTATCATAAATCGAACCCTTCTTGCAGTCTCTTCTCTTAAAATCTTAGCGCCAAAAAGATTCCTATCCTAGCTTACTTTCCTAACTAATCTATAAACATCGAAAAAGACTGGTTGTCCAGCCTTCCCCATCATTTTAGTCCTTTTTCAAACTTCCTGCACGAGTTTGAGTTCCCGCATAGGCAAGCAAGAGAAGAGTTCCTGCAATAGCTACAGATACACCATTAGCAATTCCCGCAACAATCCCTTGGGCAAATACTTTTTCTGCCGCTTCTTGATAAATCACAACATCTCCAAGTGGCGCCAAGACACCCCAAACAAGGGCATTTGCAAGTAGTTGAATGAGGTTAAAAATAAGAATATCTTTCCAGTCAAAGACACCATTGATCACTCGAACGTACTTTCTAAAAAGTCCCACAACTAAACCAAAGAGGCCGCTAGCGATAATCCAAGTCCACCATAGACCATAGCCAGCAAGAGAGTCCTTGATTGCATGACCAATCAACCCGACAAGCAAACCGATAATCGGTCCAAAAATAATAGAAAGTAGCGCTTGTACCGCATACTGAAGCTGGATGCTTGTATTTGGAACAGGGGTCGGAATGTTGATCATCCCGATGACGACAAAGAGGGCAGCGCCAATTCCGACAGCAACAACTTGTTTAATTGTAAATTTGATTTCCATACTATTTATTCTCCTATTTTATGATTCTATTTTCTTTATTTCAATAGTCCAAGATGAACCGACACCCACATTATAGGCCTTGGCAAAGGAACCTTGATTGATAGCCAAACCTAAACGATAGAGAGAGTTGATGTAAAGGATGGGTTGCCCAATTCTCACATCTGCAAATGATTTACCATAGACAACCTGATTTTGATAGACCAGCATATCAGCGTGATAGATAGTCACTTCAAAACGGTCACCGAATGCTGGTTCCAGCTTGTAAAACTCTTCTCGCGTGATAGAGGTCCAAAGCGAACCAAAACGCACATCCAGAATATCAATAGCTCCCTTCACCCGATGATCTTCAATGATGGTCTCTACGACTGGAAGTTCCACAATCTGATCCACACTGAGCTCTGGCCCCACTTCCTCAAAAGTAATGTGACCGCTGGCTAGTTTAGCACCAGTATAAGCATAAACATCACGACCGTGGAAGGTATAAGAATGCTCTGTGTTTTGACGCCTATTAGCTACCTCAGAAATTTCACGAATGGCTACAATACCAACGTGTTTCTTGATAAAAGAAAGAGTCCCATTATCTGGCGTGACAATATATTGATTTTTTGCAGTCTTGGCAACCACACTCTTACGTTTCGAGCCAACACCTGGATCGACCACCGATACAAATGTCGTTCCCTCAGGCCAGTAATCCACCGTCTGAAAGAGACGGTAACTCCCCTCAAAAATATTATAAGGCGTGATATCGTGCGTCAAGTGATGAATTTTTAAGGTTGGAGATTCTTCTAAAGCCACTCCAATCATAGCCGATACCGCACCATCAACCAGACCAAAGTCTGATTGTAATACCAGTAAATTATTATTCATTTTATCTCCTTGTATATCCTTTATCATACCATATTTCAGAGAAAGGTGCTAATAGCTATTTCAATTGATTAGGGTATAGTTTTACCTTATAGCAAATTTCCTACTAAAAACTCTGGTTATTAGCTAGTAGGTGCATTTTTTCTTGAAAAAAGGTATGATAGTTACATAATGAAGAAGTAGGTTTTATTATGAAAATTATCCTTGTCGGAGGGGGAAAAGTTGGTTCTGCCCTCTGTCGCTCCTTGGTTGCAGAAAAGCATGATGTTTTGCTGATTGAGCAAGACGAAGCTGTCCTCAATCATATTGTCAATCGCTTTGATATCATGGGTATCCTTGGTAACGGGGCCGATTTTACCATCCTTGAGCAAGCCAGTGTCCAGGATTGTGATATCTTTATCGCCCTGACTGAATACGATGAAGTCAACATGATTGCAGCCGTTTTAGCCAAAAAAATGGGAGCTAAAGAGACCATCGTTCGGGTGCGGAACCCTGAATATTCTAACTCTTATTTCAAGGAAAAGAATATTCTCGGTTTTTCTCTTATCGTTAACCCTGAGCTCTTGGCTGCCCGCGCTATCGCCAACATCATTGACTTTCCCAACGCTCTATCTGTCGAACGCTTTGCTGGTGGACGCGTTAGCCTCATGGAATTTGTCGTCAAATCCACTAGCGGTCTTTGCCAAATGCCCATTTCTGATTTTCGGAAAAAATTTGGCAACGTCATTGTCTGCGCCATAGAGAGGGATCATCAAATTATCATCCCAAGTGGTGATATGACCATACATGATAAAGATAGAATCTTTGTCACTGGTAACCGTGTTGATATGATGCTCTTCCATAATTATTTCAAATCTCGTGCTGTGAAGAGCCTTCTCATCGTTGGAGCAGGTAGAATTGCCTATTATCTACTAGGTATTCTCAAAGACAGTCGTATCGATACCAAAGTCATCGAGATTAACTCTGAAAGGGCACGTTTCTTTAGTGAGAAATTCCCTAATCTCTACATCGTTCAAGGAGATGGTACCGCAAAAGATATTCTGCTAGAAGAAAGTGCTCAAAACTATGATGCCGTTGCGACTCTAACAGGAGTCGATGAGGAAAATCTGATTACTTCGATGTTCCTTGACAGGGTAGGTGTACAGAAAAATATTACCAAGGTCAATCGTACCAGTCTCCTCGAAATTATCAATGCGCCTGATTTTTCAAGTATCATCACACCTAAAAGCATCGCTGTAGATACGATTATGCACTTTATTCGTGGTCGTGTTAATGCCCAGTATTCAGACCTTCAAGCCATGCACCATCTAGCCAATGGCCAAATCGAAACCCTGCAATTCCATATCAAGGAAGCCAATAAAATGACTGCCAAACCTCTTTCTCAACTGAAACTAAAAAAAGGAGTTCTTATTGCAGCCATCATTCGAAAGGGCAAGACTATTTTCCCTACTGGGGAGGATATGTTGGAAGTTGGAGACAAGCTCCTAGTAACAACCTTGTTGCCAAACATCACCAAGATTTATGACTTAATCGCGAGGTAAGAAATGAATAAAAGTATGATTCGTTACCTCCTTTCAAAGTTACTTTTGATTGAAGCTGTTCTCCTCTTGGTTCCTGTGTCTGTCGCTGTCTATTACCGTGAATCGAGCCAAGTCTTTACAGCCCTCTTTTCGACCATTGGGATTCTCGTATTACTAGGCGGTTCAGGAATTTTACAAAAGCCAAAAAATCAACGGATTTATGCCAAGGAGGGAGTCTTAATTGTGGCCCTCTGTTGGATCCTTTGGTCTTTCTTTGGCGGTCTCCCCTTTGTCTTTGCTAGACAAATTCCCAGTGTTATAGATGCCTTTTTTGAGATCAGTTCTGGCTTTACAACTACCGGAGCAACTATTCTGAACGACGTTTCGGTCCTCAGTCGTTCCCTCCTCTTCTGGCGAAGTTTTACCCACTTGATTGGAGGGATGGGAGTGCTTGTTTTTGCACTTGCTATTATGGACAATGCCAAAAATAGCCACCTAGAAGTGATGAAGGCTGAGGTTCCTGGTCCCGTCTTCGGTAAGGTTGTATCCAAACTCAAAAATACTGCCCAGATTCTCTATCTCCTTTATCTAGCTCTCTTCTCCCTCTTTGTCATCATCTATTATCTAGCTGGTATGCCCCTATTTGATAGTTTTGTCATTGCCATGGGAACAGCAGGTACAGGAGGATTTACCGTCTATAACGACGGAATTGCTCACTATGGCAGCTCATTGATTACCTATCTGGTTAGTATCGGAGTTCTGGTGTTTGGGGTGAATTTCAACCTCTACTACTACCTCATGCTCCGTCGCGTCAAAGCCTTCTTTGGTGACGAGGAACTTCGTGCTTACTTGGTCATTGTACTGCTTTCTACAGGATTGATTAGCCTCAATACCCTCTATCTCTACCCAGGATTTTCAAAGAGCTTTGAAATGGCCTTCTTCCAGGTTTCCAACATCATTACAACAACTGGTTTTGGATACGGAGATATTACCAACTGGCCCCTCTTCTCCCAGTTTATCCTCCTCTTCCTCATGGTAATCGGTGGCTCTGCTGGATCAACTGCAGGTGGACTCAAGATTATTCGAGGCCTCATCCTTTCAAAAATTGCCAAAAACCAAATTTTGTCAATCCTATCGCCCCACCGTGTTTTGACCCTCCATGTTAATAAAACGGTGATTGACAAAGATACCCAGCATAAGATTCTCAAGTACTTTGTCATCTATTCTATGATTTTGCTAGCGCTTATCTTCATTGTCAGCCTAGATAGCAATGATTTTCTGGTTGTGACCAGCGCTGTCTTTAGCTGTTTCAATAATATCGGACCTATCCTAGGAACCACTTCTAGTTTCTCAATCTTTAGCCCTATCTCAAAAATCCTCCTCTCCTTTGCAATGATTGCAGGGCGCTTGGAGATTTATCCTATCTTACTTCTCTTTATGAAGAGAACTTGGTCTAAGAGATAAAATACAAAATCCCTCTTTTTACAATTGTGAAAGAGGGATTTTTATATTAAAAAGGGGGAACGTTTTTAAATCCAAGCCTGTCTGTAAGCAAAGTCCTTACTCAAATAAAAGATGGAAAAACTTACTACACAGCTTGGTAATGCTCCAATACAAATTGTAAGGCTTTACTTGGATTCTTTGTTAAATGAATATATTCCATTCCTCTGGTAGCAACTATCTGAATACCTAATCTTTCTGCATCCACCTTCATCTCTCTATAATAACTCCGAACTTGTGGAGCCAGAATGATCAAATCATAAACACCCATAATATCATAGTGAGCTCCGTACGCTCCTGAATTCGCAATCACTCTAACTTCTGCTAATTGAGCGCCCTCGTTAATTGCATTGGCTAATTGCGCACTTGTTCCAGATCCTGCACAAAGAACCAGTACTTTCAACTCCTTACTTTTTATTTCATCTAACTCACCAGGCATTATTTCACTTGTATCCTCCTCTAAAATAATATCATTTGAACTTGCAACATCTTCTTTCATCAGTAACTGTCTATCATACGCTCTACAGAATGGCAAATAAATCAATATGTCGACAACTAAAATCAAAAATAAAAATACAAAGGAGATAGGTTGAAAATTCGTTCCAATTAACAATCCCAAGGGTCCAGGAAAGGCCCAAGGTAACTGGATATAAAATCCATTCATTCCAAAGAAATCAATAAAGACCTTTCCTAGAAATACATTCACTGGTGGAGTCATCAAAAAAGGGACAAAAAGATAGGGATTCAAAATAACAGGCATACCAAATAGAAGAGGTTCATTTACCGCAAATAAAACAGGAGTAATTGTAGCTTTACCTACCGATTTTAATTGTTTAGACCGCATAAAGAAAATCAAAATAAATGGTACAACAAAGGTAGCCCCCGTTCCTCCGATAGCAGCGATATAATTCCCGAAATTAGGTGTTAAAGAATGATAAGGGAACTGCCCATTTGCAAGGAGTTGAGCATTCTCTTCCATATTGCTTAGTTGTAAAGCTGTAACAGCAGGTAAGACAATAGATGGTCCATGAATTCCAACAAACCAAAGCAAAGCACACATAAACCAAATCAACATCATAGCAGGATATGATTCTGCTCCCTTAAAAATAGGGGTCAATAGTTGTTGAAATACTTGGGCAAAAGGAACATCTAAACTAAACCGAGATACAATATCTAACAAACCACTAATAAGTAAAATAAAAGAAAAAGGAAAAATATCTCTAAAAGCTTGTGATATAGCCCCAGGAACTTCCTTAGGTAAATAAATAGTAATGTCTCGCTTAATACAGAATCGGTAAACATTTACAGTAATAAAGGCACTGACAAACGAAGTTATCAATCCTTGAGATCCTAAATAGTTTGTCGACAAACTTGTAGATCCCGTCTTCTCATCAACTACAAGCGTTACAGTTAATACCAGATAACTACATATGGCCGCCAACATTGCAGAAGTATCATTTATTACCTTTCCAGGAGGCATTTTTCTATTAACATTTCCAGCCAATGACTTTGCAACTGTCCCTGAAACAATAACACCCAAAACTCCCATGGTTAGCATATATACTTTCCTCATCCAGGCAATAGCTGGACTCGGTAACTCTACTCCGAAATTTTTAGGAATCATAATAATAATCATCAAAAAGCTTGAAAACATAATTAAAGGCATAGTAGCAATGAATCCATCTTTAATAGCCATCATATAATTATTAGTAGAAATTTTTTCAAATTTCCCTTGTTGCTTTTCAATGGCAGCGACTAGCTTATCCATAAAACTCCTCCTATAAAAAATTCAACCTCATATTTAAAACATATTAAACATCATTCAAATCGCTAACCTTAATTCCGTTTTAGCCCTTTTACCCAAAGAGCACTTTTCTTAATATATCTCTTCTGTGTTTCATAATCAACAAAGAAAAGACCATATCGCTTATTGTAGCCATTCGCCCAAGAAAATTGATCTTGCAAAGACCATATAAAATAGCCTTGAATATTGACTCCCCTATTTCGAGCCTCTAAAACTTTGTGTAAATGTTGCTCAATATAACGGATTCTCTTACTGTCATCAATAATATCATTCTCGCCCTCTGGCTTAACCTCTTTAAGGGCTGTACCATTTTCCGTTAAATAAATGACCGGATGTTGAGGATATTCTTCTTTGATACGAAGCAACATATCAAATAAGCCTTGAGGATAAATATTCCAATCCCAATCTGTTGTCGGAATACCAGGCTTTTTTACAAATTCACCTAGAGCATTTAATTTAAAAGAGGACTGTCCTTTTATTCCTGTTGAATTAAATTCTTGTCTATTTTCACCTTTGTATTCACTAATAAATTCTGAACGATAATAATTCATCCCAAACATCGTATTAAGAGGTGCAGCTCTTTTCATAATTTCTAAATCACCATCTTCAATAATAAAGCTAGAATTATTAGCTTCCAATATTTGATTCAAGTGAAAAAGCGTGTCATCACTGTAGTAGCCCAAAAAAGTTCCATCTAATAGAAATTTATTATTATAAACATCATACCGTTTAGCTGCCAAAATATTTTCTTTTTGCCCATCAATAGGATAGCCTGGTTTTAAAGCATGAATACAACCTACCTTTCCCTCAATCCCTAATTGATGAAATTCGAGGACTGCAAGAGCATGCGCCAACAACATGTTATGATTTGCTTGAATTGCTTCAGATAATTGAAAATGATGATTCGGAGGAAACTGACCTCCTATGTATTGGCCTGCAGCAAGAGACATCAGTTCATTGATTGTAAACCAATGCTTGACTTCTGTAAATTCTTGGAAACAAAAACGAGCATATCGTATGAAACGATCAATATTCTCTCTATTCAACCAATCCCCTGTTTCTAACATTTTCTGAGGCGAATCAAAATGATGTAAAGAAACAAACGGAATCACATTATGTTTTAAGCAGGACTGAAAGACTCTATGGTAATAACGAACAGCCAATATATTAGCATCCCCATCTATATCAGGAAATATACGAACCCAGGAAATAGATAAACGCAAAGCCTGCAAACCATGTTCTGCCGCCAAGGCTATATCTTCTTCGTAACGATAATAAAAATCACTAGCTGGATCTGGTAAGAACGGACTATTTTCTTGCAAATAAACATCCCACATGTTTATTCCTTTGCCATCTACCCTAGTTGCACCCTCTACTTGATAAGCAGCGGTAGCAGCTCCTAATAAAAACTCCTTCGGTAAGGCTTTAACCTGTAAATTTTCCATGACTAATCCTCATTGCAAACCAATATGTTCTTCAATCTTTCGAATTCGTTCATATTCATCAATAAAAAACTTTACCTGATCATACAATAGCATCGTTGTCATCAAGGTATCTTGACCATGAATCATGATAAAACTCACTTCAAAATTATCTCCAGATGCCTCCTCCGCTAATAAATTAGTCTGTTCTCGATGGGCAGACACTATTGAGTCGTTTGCAGACTCAACCAATTCTCTTGCCTGTTCAAAATATCCATCTCTCGCAAACGCCAAAGCATCCATCAAATCTGACCTTGCATCTCCTGCGTAAGCGACAATTGTAAAACCAAGCATATTTACTTCTTCTTTTGATTTCATCTTTCTTCCTCCTCAATCTTGAGCCATCTTTTACACATCATTATTAAAATGACTTCGCTACGATATAAATAGAAAGTCGACCCTAAATATCTTAAAAATCCTTAAATTTCATAATATTTAGGATCAATCTTCTCTGAATACCTTGGTTCATTTTCTATACTTATGATTTATAAGTGAAAACCAGCGTAATTTTTTGCTACTTCAATTACACGATAAACATCCAAATTAGATTGGAATAGTAATTCGTGCCCACGGATATAATTCAAAACATTTTTCCACTCATCTTGAGCTTGCCTTGTTTTTCCAGTTGCTTGAAGATATAAAGCCTTCGCCATCTTAACAACATATTCACGATGATAACTGAGCTGTTTCCATTCATCCTTTTGACTATTTAATAACTTAGAAATATTTTCCTCAATAATTGGTAAAAAATTATCAGCTAGATTGTAAGCTATATAATAATGATTCGCTAAAACATCATTTTGACGACTGCCAATTGCATTAAAATAATCACATGAGGAATAACTAGATAATTTTTCTAAATATTCAACAACAGACTGCCAATTTGATCCATACAAGGCAGAAAAGTATTCTTCAATCAATTCTTCATAACTTCTTGTCTTCTTCCAGAGCATTTGCCCCATAACATAATTAGGAAAATTATGAGGGAATCCGGCACGTAATTCTTGACACGAAATGTACCCATTCAAATGTAGGTTTGACAGATAAGATACATCTTTGTAAATAGTTTGACTAATTTTCATATAGCCTAAATCGCCATAATGAGCACGCCCTAAAGGATAGTCATATACGAAACTATCTCCTTTAAATGTTTTTTGCCATTCAAAAAGATAAGATAAATTTTCCTCAAGAGAATTCGGAAGTATAATTTTATTACGCAGATAAGGTTTAGGCGTAGGTATGGAATTGTCAAAATCTACATCTGCATAACTCATTTCAAATGTTCTTGTAATCGGTGCAAACATCATGGTAAAGCGTTCAGGATTATCTAATTTTTCTTTCTGAGGCGCCCATAACAACTCATGGTAAAGTAGGAAACAAATCTTTGTATCTAATCCCTCACTCGTTAAAGCCCTATCCAATTGATTGAGAATACGAATATACTGATCCGAAACCAATTCTTGTCTACAGTTTTCGCATTCACAAATATTATTACGAGCATCCGACAACCATACATGTAAGTAATTCACATCAGGTCTTTTCTTGGCATAATCCTTGATAATTTCTACCATCTTATCCGCCACATCTGGATTTGAAAAATCCAGACTGGTTAAAATTGGAGCCGTATTAAATAATTCTCGTTTCCCGTTTATTTCAGCGACATAGGGTTTCTTCTCCTCTGAAATACTAAGACCTGATTCCCAGCCAAATTTTGAAGAGTAGCCTAAAACCTCACCTGTCCATCCATGACCAACACGATGATGAATAAGACCTCTTTTTTGCAATTCTTTATCCAACCTATCACTCAATTCTTGTACTAATTCATTTGAGAATTTTTCTTTATTTAGGTATGGATTAAACTCATGTTCATACCAACGTTTCAAAAAAGAGTAAGGATTTTCAAACTGGATGAAAAAACTGTTCATTCCAATCTTAGGTAGCCAATCAATGAAATCTAGTATATTTTCAAATGAATCCGCTCCCTCTATACATACTCCCCTATGATAGTAACTGGCTGTTTCATCTATAGATAGCTCTTTATCTAAAAAATCTTCAAATCGTAGCTCTGGAACAAAGTCATGTCCGCGCCCTGGTCTAGTATACACAACCCCAAATTCATGAAACATTCGGTAAATTCCAATAAGTAAACCTACAATTGTATTAGACTCAATTCTCCCCTTACCCTTGTCTAATGAGATAAGAACATGGTCTTTTCTATCCTCTTTATTGACTAATCCTACAAAAATATCCGCTTCCTTCTCCTCGACAAGTTCTATGTCAGTCTTAAAGACCCGATTCATATAGTAACTTAATTCCTCTAAGGCGAAGCTAGAATAAGCATTTTTCTGCTGATCAAATACTCTGATAACCATCTTATTTCCCTCCAACAGTAGCTTTTTCTTTTTCAAGATTGCGTTTATCTGCAATTTTGAAGAATGGATAATAAATTGCCACAGAAACCAAAATTAAAACAACTTGTAATAGAGCTCCTCGCCAACTAGCCCCTGTCGCAAGGAATCCTCCTATGATCGGTGGCATTGTCCACGGAAGGATTACACCTGTTGTATAAGGTACTAATCCTACAGCCATTGATACATAGGTAATCAAGGCATTGATTGTAGGAGTAGCAATAAACGGAATCAGCATAATCGGATTTAAAACCGTTGGAAACGTAAATAGAATAGCTGTATTGATATTAAAGATAGACGGTATAATAGCTAGCTTACCTAATGTTTTATTAGCACGACTCTTACTAAATAGGAAGAGACAAATCGCAAGACCAATAGTCGCTCCACCGCCACCAATAAATACAAATAAATCTTTAAACGGTAATGTAATAATGTGTTGTAGGGTTTGTCCTGCAGCCACAGCTTCTTGGTTTTCTGTAGTAAATTGTAACCAAACTGGGTCTACAAAAGCATTTAAAACTTGCCCCCCATTAACTCCACAGAACCAAAAGAATGAGTTTACAATAACACATAGAATCATACCTGGAAGCGTTCCTGCAATTAACTTAAGCGGTGTTCCAACAATTGCACCTAAAAGTCCGTTGAGACCTCCTGCAACTCCTGCCGCTTCAAGACCTTTTAAGACCAGAGCCCACAAAACAAAAGTAGTAAAACCAGGTAAAAGAGCTGAAAATGATTTACTTACTACATCTGGGACACCACTTGGCATTTTTATCGTAATTCCGCGCTGGATAAACATACGATAAATCTCTGCTGTAACCAATCCAATGGTAATCGCCATAAATAAAGAAGATGCATTCAGGCTAGAAAATGGTATTGCGCCGCCAAATAACTGCTTGACCTGCTCCCCATTTTTATCATAAACCATACTCGAAAAACGAGGTGCCATCAATACAAAACTGGATAAGGCTATGATCCCTGCCGACGGACCATCTGTACCATATCCTTCCGACAACCTGTAGGCAATACCGAAACAAGCGACCAAGGAGATAATCGCTACTGTTGACTGATTCATAGTTGTCAAGATACTTAGCAATCCAACACTATTCAGCCAATTTGTAAAAGCCTCTTGAGGCCAACTGATTAGAATAAGAAATAAAGAGCCGACTAAAATCAAAGGCATTGCCATCATAAATCCTTCACGAATAGCTTTCAAATGCCGTTGGTTGCCAACTTTTTCACCAAACGGAGCGACTTTCGTTTCTAAAAACGTTAAAATATTGTTCATCACCGGAACTCCTTTTTTTATTTTTTATAAATTAAATATACCACTAACAGAAAGCGTTGTCAATATATTTTTTACTGTTTTTACAATATTTTTTTCTTTGTATATAATAATAATTTTAATTGATTTTTTCTTATGTTTAATATAAAATAAACCAAAGGAGGAAACAAATGATTACAAAACAATCAGCCTTTTTACACAATAGAGCCACTATACTGGAGTTTCTATATCGAAATCCAGCAACATCCCGTACAGATATTGTTAATGAAACAGGACTTACTCCAGCAACAACGACTAACATCATAAAAGAGCTAAGCGAACAATCCCTCATATACGAAACTGGTGATGAATTTAGCGAGTTTTCCGGATCTGGAAGACGTAGAAAAACTATTTCTATTACAGATAATATTCCGTATGTTGTTGGAGGTATTGAAATAAACGTCCTAGGTGTCTTTCTCAGTCTATGTGACTTACAAGGGAAAACTCTTTTCGAGACAGAAATTTTGAATGAAGATTATCCTATTTCAGAAATCAATTCCACCATTACCAATATGATAAAAACAGCTATAGAGTATGTCCCTTTGGAGACAAAATTACTTGGATTTGGCTTATCAATACCTGGACATTATAACAAAGACTCCGGAAGCATCATTACAAACAACCCCATATGGGAATCATTTAATTTATTAAATGTAATTAAAAAATTCGATTTTCCTTTTATTGTAAAAAATAATATTGATTGTATGGCTATAGGGCAATACCTTTTTAATCCACACAATACCCCCGATAACTTTATTTTCCTACACGCTGGATTAGGTATTTACACTTCCTTTTTCACAAAAGAAAAAATAGGAGCCTCTAAAAATCCTTATATCGGAGAAATTGGACACACCATTGTCGAATTGAATGGGCAATATTGTGAATGCGGAAAAAAAGGTTGTTTACAAACATATATTTCGGATGCTTGGTTAATCAAACATGCCCAATTATTATTTAAAAATTCTCAACTAACTGTACTAAAAAGCCTTGTAAAGACTGAAAAAGACATTCATTTAGATACCCTTTTAACAGCTTACAACTTAGGCGACTCTGCTTTACGCCAACAAATTGATAAAGGAGTCAATTTATTGGCCACTTCTATTGCAAATCTTCTCCTCATCAATCCTGCTGATAAAATCTATATCAACAGTCAATTGCTTAATTATCAACCTTTCACTCATGAAGTCAGGGATAAAATCCAAGATCAGCTCCACTTCGTTCCCTTTACTCGTAATATAGAAATTGAAATTTTACCTTACAACAAACATCGTGGAAGTATAGGAGCTTGTGCATTAGCTACCGTCGCTTTTTTCATAGAACATAGCAATGTATTACAAGATATTATTTCACCTTAATATATTAGAAATCTATAGACCTGTTTAAATCAACTATAACCTGTAGTAAATATCTCGTATTTAGACAATATGAAAACAAGACGACTTCCATATAGGAAACCGCCTTCTCGCTATGTTGCATGAAACTGTAAAAGTGGATGAAATTGATAGCGGTAGTCAAATCAAGAGGCATCATAACTCTAAAAAGTCACAATATATAAGTTCATCCTCGGAAAAATATCATTCTAATTGTTGAAATGCCTACATGAAGAGGAACGTTAAATGCTCATGAAACAACGAATACAGGTATCAAAACTGTGACAAAACAAGTCCCTAAATTTACTAAAGACACTGCTCAACTTTACACCTGTAAATGGTTGTTGTATAATAAACTTACAAAGATGTACGACCACACTGTTGTAAATCATAGTGTTCGCGAATATATTACTGATAGCATTTCTACAAATACAAGTAAAGGGATTGGATGAGATTCAAACGAAATATGTCAGTGTTTTGGCATTCCTAGCCTTCATATCATTTAAAGAATTGTATAGATAAAATTTTTCCCAATACAGACACTCGTAACAACTGCTTCATTTTTCTACCAACATATTTAGGAACAGGATAAGATACAAGAGGATCAATCCATAAATCAGTTCTATACCAATCTAAGACAAACAAGCTAAAAAAACGATTGATAATAAGCAAATGGATTCCAAATTTTCTCTATCTCCTCATTTTAATAAACAATACTAGTGTAACTATCCTTCCAGTCAGAAGCTTGTCAAATCACACCGAAAATTCTTCTAAAATTTATCTCGTTAGGCAATTAAGCAAAAACTCAACGATAGTACAAACATTATCATACAGGATTGACTTCCTAAATTATATACTTTAGTGAGGTTCTTGGATAAGAAAAAAGGTTCATTTTACATTTCTAAACACTCTTTTCTAAGATGAAAAACAGAATTTTTCGATTGTGATTTAAAGCAACAAGATAATTTTCAGTATCATCCTATAGATACGAGCTAATTAAGAAAAACTACATTTTTAAATATAAACTACAATAAGATAAACTAAATTTCATAGGAGGAAGACAATGGATTGGTACGATTATATGATACAGGCATCCAAACAATCACAATTCAACGCAAGCCATTGGTTTCGCTATTTGCGAAAAGTTATTTTTGAAGACTATTCTTATTTAACAAACCAAGATGTAGAAAAGTTGCTAGACTCCAAAGAACTAACTCATTTTCAAAAAATTAGCTTGAAGTATGCCTTTCAAGAGCATACTCCAACTCATAAATATGTGATTTCATTAAATAAACCTGCTAAGTTAACCAATGTTCAAAAATTGATGGAGAAATACAAGCATGGATAAAATGAAACCGGTCTTCCAAGCCCTAAATAAGGAATTAATTCAGGAAAATCTGACTTTAACAATTATCTGTGTCGGTGGTTATGTCTTAGAATATCATGGTTTACGTGCCACACAAGATGTTGATGCTTTTTATGACCAAAATCAGAAAATCAATGAAATTATTGCTCGTGTAGGAAAACAGTTTAATCTTAACACCCACGAAGAGTTATGGCTCAACAATCATGTTGCAAATATGAACAATCAACCTCCCTTAAGTTTATGCGAATCCTTGTACTCATTTGAGAATCTGACCGTTTTAGTAGTCCCTATTGAGTATGTGTTAGGAATGAAGATGATGAGTATCAGGGAGCAGGATTTGAAAGATATTGGTGCAATTATTAAATACAAAAACTTTCATTCACCATTCGATACCTTTAAATATTTAAAAGACATGGGATTTGATACTATTGACCTCTCTGTTCTATTAGAAGGCTTTAGTTATGCTTATGGTATGGATTGGTTAGAAAAATTTTTTAAAGAAAATCAAGATAAACTTCGCGAATTTTATTAACAGTATCAAACAAGATGATTGTCAATTAGCCAGTCGTCTTGTTTTTATGATGAAATGAAATAAAATCTGAACAAATCGCTTAGAGAATTCCAGTCAATTTCTAGCACTGTTTGAGCCGTTTCAGTGGACTATTTCAGATTCGGTCCACTATTCCTTCCCAAAAACATTGCATATTGCGCCGAAGGAATTGCTCACACTATCCCAAGTACAAAACCCTCAGTCGACTGACCGAGGGTTCCTTATTTCATTACTTAAAAACTTGATTAGCTCAATGCATCCAAGGCGTCATCCATTGAAAGAACTTCGTGGAAGACACGTTGTGTCAATTCAGTTTTTTGTTCTGGAGTGAGGTATTTAGTGTTTACACAGTATCCAGAGATACGTACGATAACATCTTCACCTGACATGATCTTTTCGTAAACATCGTTCAAGTCCATAACGTTCAAGTTAACGTGTTGTCCACCGTTTTCGAAGTAACCATCAAGGATTGTTACCAAGTTATCAACTTGTTCGTCACGAGTCTTACCAAGAGCACGAGGTGATACTTGTGTAGTCAATGAGATACCATCAGCTGCATAACTAAAGTCAAGGCTAGAAAGTGAGTTCAAGTTTTGCAACCATCCACCTTTAGCTTTGTTAGATGGGTTAGCACCTGGTGAGAAGAATTCAAGTTTAGACAAGTTCACAGAACCATCTTCGTTGAGGTATACACCTTTGTGGACTGGTGAGTTACCAGTTTGTTTAGAGTAAGCAACGTTAGATGTGATAGTCAAAAGTGAAACTGTAGCTTCTGCGTCTTTGTAAAGTTTGTGGCTACGTAGACGAGTTGTGTAAGCTTCGATCAACCATTCTGCCAATTCGTTTGAACGTGGGTCATCTTCACCCCAACGTGGGTATTCACCGATTGTTTCGTAATCGTAGATGTAGCCATTTTCATCACGGATTGGTTTAACTGTAGCATATTTGATAGCTGACAATGTATCAACAGTGTTAGCAAATCCACAGATACCGAATCCCATGTTGGCACGTTGTTTAGTTGGCAAGAAGGCCATTTGAACAGCTTCGTAGTTGTACTTATCAGTCATGTAGTGGATGATGTTCAAAGCATCTACGTAAGTGTCAGTCAACCAATCAAGAGATTTTTCAAAGTTAGCTTTAACTGATTCAAATTCAAGAACTTCGTCACGGATTGGTTCGATATCAAATACTTTGTAGTCTTTGTGAACATCGTCGTAACCACCGTTCAAACCAGTAAGAAGGGCTTTCAATACGTTTACACGCGCACCGAAGTACTGGATGTTGTGGCGTTGTTCTTCATTTTCTGGGTCAAGTGGAGACACACAGCATGAGATACAGCTCATTTCACCATATCCGTCTTTAGCCATTGTTGTTACACCTTCGTATTGGATAGAAGAGTGTTTGTGGCTCATGTGCATACAGTAGCGACGGAAGTTGTATGGCAATTTGTCAGTCCAAAGAACTGTCAAGTTTGGTTCTGGAGAGTTACCGATATTGTCAAGAGTGTTCAAGAAACGGTAGTCCATCTTAGTAACACGGTGACGACCGTCGTTACCCATACCAGCCATAGAAGTTGTGATGAAGGTTGGGTCACCTGAGTACAATTGGTCGTAAGCTTTTGTACGAGCAAATTTAACTGTACGAAGTTTCATAACGAAATCATCAACGAATTCTTGGATTTCTGATTCAGTAAATGTACCACGAGCAAGGTCACGTTCTGCAAAGATGTCCAATACGATTGGCACACGACCTAGAGATGTAGCAGCACCGTTGATAACACGGCAGACAGACATGAAGGCGATGTTAACCCATTGGATCGCTTCTTTAACGTTCATCGCTGGTTTGCGAACATCAACTCCGTAAAGGTCACCCAAGCGAACAACTTGTTGCAATGCTTGGTATTGAAGATTGATTTCTTCACGAAGACGGATTGTTTCTTCATCGATTTCTTCGATTGCATTCCAGTCGTTTACTTTTTCTTGCATCAAGTAGTCTGCACCGTAAAGAGCAAGACGTGCGTAAACACCGATGATACGTCCGCGTGAGTATGCATCTGGAAGACCAGTTACAGTGTGAGCGTGACGAGCGCGACGGATGTTTGAAGTGTAGGCACGGAAGATACCGTCGTTAACTGTTGTTACGTATTTAGTAAAGATTTCGTGAACAGCTGGATCTGGTTCGTATCCATTTTCTTTCAAAGTAGTTTCAGCCATACGGATACCACCTTTTGGCATGAAGTTCAATTTGAAGAGTTCATCGTTTTGGATACCGAAGATAACTTCGTTTTCTTTATCGATAAATCCTGCTGGGATATCAGCGATAGATGTTGGACGAGTGTCCATTGGGAAACGAGTTTCTTCGTAGTGTGCTTTAGTTTCTTCTACAATTTTTTTGATGTGAAGTGAACGTTCTGTTGGTCCTGCAAGGAAGCTTTCGTCTCCATCATAAGGTGTGTAGTTAGCTTGTACAAAGCGTGATACACTTGCTTTTTCTTTCCAATCTACGCCTTTGAAGCCTTCCCAAGCTTTATCAAAAATATCTTGTGCTTCAACAACTGTCTTAACAACCATGTTAATGTCCTCTTTTTTCTTTCTAGTAACAACCATCTGTTACATTCATGAGTCAAGTATACCATACAGTAACCGATTTCAACAAGCGAAAAATCCCTATTTTTACACTTTCTTTTCTAAAACAGTCTATATTTTACTCCAAACTGTATTATATTTTTGAAAAAATTATACCCTTTTTTCCTTTTTTCAGAAAAAAGGGTATAATAAAAGAAAATAAGCTGTAAAAAGGTGCTAGGCATGTTGATTTTTCCTTTGTTAAATGATTTGTCAAGAAAAATCATCCATATTGACATGGATGCCTTTTTTGCTGCGGTAGAAATCAGGGATAATCCTAAACTCAGAGGAAAACCTGTCATTATCGGAAGCGACCCTCGGCAAACAGGTGGGCGGGGAGTCGTCTCTACCTGTAGCTATGAGGCGCGAGCTTTTGGTGTCCATTCAGCCATGAGCTCTAAGGAAGCCTATGAACGTTGTCCCCAGGCAGTCTTTATCTCAGGGAATTATGAAAAATACAAGACTGTGGGACTCCAGATTCGAGCTATCTTTAAGCGCTATACAGATTTAATAGAACCCATGAGCATTGACGAAGCCTATTTGGATGTGACAGAAAATAAACTCGGGATCAAGTCAGCGGTCAAAATTGCTCGCCTCATTCAAGAGGATATCTGGCAAGAACTCCATCTAACTGCTTCTGCTGGCGTTTCTTACAACAAATTCTTGGCTAAAATGGCCAGTGATTATCAAAAACCTCATGGTTTGACAGTGATTCTACCTGACCAAGCTGAGGATTTTCTCAAACAAATGGATATTTCCAAATTTCATGGAGTAGGAAAAAAGACAGTCGAACGTCTTCATCACATGGGTGTTTTTACTGGCGCTGACCTACTTGAAGTTCCTGAAGTGACCCTAATAGACCGATTTGGCAGACTGGGCTATGACCTTTATCGAAAGGCTCGTGGCATTCACAACTCTCCAGTTAAATCAAATCGCATCCGTAAATCAATCGGCAAGGAGAAAACCTACGGGAAGATTCTCCGTGCCGAGGAAGACATTAAAAAAGAGCTGACTCTTCTATCAGAAAGAGTCGCTCTCAATCTCAGTCAACAAGAAAAAGCTGGAAAAATTGTCATTCTGAAAATTCGCTACGAGGACTTTTCAACTCTTACTAAACGAAAAAGTCTGGCTCAAAAAACACAGGATGCTAGTCAGATAAGCCAAATCGCCCTGCAACTCTATGAAGAGTTAAGCGAGAAAGAAAGAGGTGTCCGCCTGCTGGGGATTACCCTGACTGGATTTTAAAACCTTGAAGAGCTGCCCCTTCAAGGTTTTTCTTATACAAATAAACGGACAAAACTGTAAAGTAGCAAAACACTACCAAGCACGATACGGTATTTACCGAAAAGGGTAAAGTCGTGTTTTTTCACATAACTTGTCAAGAAACGAATAGCTACCATGCTGACTGCAAAGGCTACTCCCATCGCAACCAAGAGCAAAAACAATTGCCCAAAGCTCAAGAGCTGTCCTGCTTTCACAAATTTGAAAATCTTTAAGGCACTAGCTCCAAACATAACTGGAATTCCAAGATAGAAGGTAAATTCTGTCACAACAGAACGACTAGTTCCATTCAACAAACCACCGACAATCGTTGCTCCAGAACGGCTTGTCCCTGGTAAAAGGGCAAGAACTTGGAAGAGGCCGATATAGAAGGCTGTCGTATAAGGAAGCTTGTCCAACTCTGTTACACTTGGCTCGATAGCACGCGCTTTATTGCGCTTTTCCAAATAGATAAAGGCAATCCCATAGATAATCAACATGAGAGCAACAGAAACCATGTTATGGAAGTGGGTGTCAAACCAATCATCAAATTTAAAGACG
The DNA here is from genome assembly GCF_013277195.1 of Streptococcus sp. 2579. Classification (NCBI taxonomy): domain Bacteria; kingdom Bacillati; phylum Bacillota; class Bacilli; order Lactobacillales; family Streptococcaceae; genus Streptococcus; species Streptococcus sp. 2579. The sequence goes on along the minus strand of NZ_VMMM01000006.1, from coordinate 116,707 downwards.
CCAAGCAAAGGCAAGGTCGCAATCAAGACCTTCAACCATAGTCTCCAAGTCTTACGAACTTCCTGTTTGTCCTTAGTCTGTTTAAAGGGATTTAGTTTATTAAAGTAAATCACCATGACTGCTAAAATAGCACCAAGCTGAATCACGACATTAAACATGGACATAAAGGCTTCGTTTTGATTTTGGTATTGGATAAACTCCTCTGCTAAAATCAAGTGACCTGTACTAGAAATGGGCAACCATTCCGTAATTCCTTCAACAATCCCGAAGAAGATAGATTTTAAAATTTCAATAAGATACATAGATTACTCCTTTTTCTATCTTCCATTATAGCATATTTTTTCAGCCAGTGATAGCTCTCTTTAAAAGGCGCCGATACTGCCGCCACCTCCGCCTTCAGAGAAGCCACCGCCAGAACTTCCACTTCCAGAAGATACGGAGTAGGTACTTGCTGTATTTGCGATGCTGGCATAATGGCCCATTTGCGCGCTTGAATGATAAAACATACTATGCCAGCCATAAGCTACATAGAGATTGATATCTGGATTTTCTACTTGGATGTGATGAACCTTCATCAAATGGCTGACCTTGTCCGCATAGCCAAATAGGGTCGCATAGACCAAGAGGCGATTCCAGACCACAATACTTTCCAATTCAGCCTGATCCAATCGTGCAATCTCACGTAACATATTTTCAAAACTGGTCCAGAGATAGTAGACTTCTGCTCCTGCTTCATTTAGGACACCATCACGATTATCTAATCGAAGCTTCCAATAATAGAAAACAGCCAAAACCAAACCTAGAAAACCAAGTATTGGCAAGGGGAGGTAAAGATAGCCATAAACGTCCAAACTGTACAAGAACAAACCAAATCCAATAAATAGGGGCAAGATAGTGGAGAGTCCCATACCCGCTTGCAAGGCCTTTTCCCCACCAGTTAAAGGACGATAATAATCTGGAAGTCCCCAGAAGATAACCCGATTTCTCACTCCTTCTTGCATCTGGTTCAATACTTCTTCAAAAGAAGATTTGAGCTGACGCCCCTTTGCTTGAATCCGTTTTTCATCAGAGACTTTTGCTCTACGATAAAGACTATCAGATACCTTGTAATCCGCAAACAAATTGGAAAGAGTTTCTTCTTTTTTGCCTGAAAAGGCCAGATTTAGACAGTCTTTCTCAAAGCTTGACAAACCATCTTCTTTTACTAGCCTCAAACCAACTGCATCTCCTTCTGAAATAATAGAAACATTCCCACGGTCTATCACATCTAACAAAGTAGCTTGAATAAGTTGGTCAAAGGTGAATTTACCTGCTCCTTTGATTAGAGGACTCACTTCCTCCAAGGAGGTCGAGTAAACCGCCTCTGATAAAACCATAGGCTCTAATTCCATTGGTGGTTCATAAAGACGATGATTTTTGGCATATTTAACTGAAGGAGTGGTCTTTCTTCTATAAATAAAATAGAAACAGGCACTCAATAACAAAGAGATGGAAAGTATCGAAGGAAAGACCCAAGTAACGAGCTGCATACTCTGATCTTTTTCTCTAACAATCGAGTCTTCTATCTTATTAAACTCTTCTAAATGATTTCCTTTCAATCCCTGATCCCTAGCGCTAGCAAAATCAGTTCGAGGCCAGTAGGCATGCAATTCAACTCCACGCTTAGCCGGAAGATTGTCTAAACGAATAGTATAATCAAGGCTACTCTTTTCAACCATTCCCTCTCTAAAAAGTTTCCCTGTATGGAAAAAGAGTTTTTCAGCCCCCTTTTCTCCCCTTACATGAAATTCAAACTTGCCAATAGCCCCTGAACTATCTGTTAAAGGTTGCCAATTTAATTCAGCAATGTCATCATATAGAAAAAGCAAATTTTTCAAGTTCCAAACGAGGTCAACTTCAACTGTGTCGCCTTCTTGACCTGGATTATAAACTTTAACAGTATAACCATCTGCTCCTTCTATCACTTCGCTCGTAACATCTGTCAGTTCAGCACCATTTTTCGCAGCCTGAACCTTTGGATGAGGATCAATGTCAAATCCACTAGGCATCTTGCCTGCACGTCCAAGTCCCACGATTTGGCCCTTAAAGTCCTCCTCAAACTGGTAAACTATCTTCTGTCTAAATTCTGCCGTATTATCTGCATGAATATACAAATCACCTTGATAAGAGTTTATCTTGAAATCAATGGCAAAAACAGAGAATGGCAGAAGGCAAAACAAGCCTAAAACAAATAAGAAAAAAGTTTTTTTCATCAATTAAGCCCCCTTTTTATCTTTCTTATCATTATAGCATTTTTTCGTAAGTAAAGGCTTACTTATGTTGAAAAATTACGCATTTTTCGATAAAATAGGAGACAGTTATTTTTTAATAGATTAGAAATAGGAGAAATCATGAGAAAAATATACTTATCTATTTTCACAAGTCTCTTACTGATGCTGGGACTTGTCAATGTTGCCCAAGCCGATGAATATTTACGCATCGGGATGGAAGCAGCATATGCTCCCTTTAACTGGACTCAGGACGATGATAGCAATGGGGCTGTCAAAATCGATGGGACTAACCAGTATGCTAACGGATACGATGTTCAAATCGCCAAGAAAATCGCTAAGGACTTAGGTAAAGAACCTTTGGTTGTTAAAACCAAGTGGGAGGGTCTAGTTCCTGCCCTTACTTCTGGTAAGATTGACATGATTATCGCAGGTATGAGTCCTACTGCCGAGCGTAAACAAGAAATTGCCTTTTCAAGCAGTTACTACACTAGCGAACCAGTTCTACTAGTCAAAAAAGATTCTGCCTACGCAAATGCTAAATCTTTAGATAACTTTAATGGTGCGAAAATCACTTCTCAACAAGGTGTCTACCTTTATGACTTGATTGCACAAATCCCAGGTGCTAAAAAAGAAACAGCCATGGGAGACTTCGCTCAAATGCGCCAAGCTCTTGAGGCTGGTGTTATCGATGCTTATGTTTCTGAACGCCCAGAAGCTCTGACCGCTGAAGCTGCGAACTCTAAGTTTAAGATGGTCCAAGTAGAACCTGGTTTCAAAACTGGGGAAGAAGATACAGCTATCGCTATTGGACTTCGTAAAGATGACAATCGTATTAGCCAAATCAATGCCAGCATTGAAACCATTTCAAAAGACGACCAAGTTGCCTTGATGGATCGTATGATCAAGGAACAACCTGCCGAAGCTACAACAACTGAAGAGACTAGCAGTAGTTTCTTTAGCCAAGTCACTAAAATTCTTTCTGAAAACTGGCAACAACTCTTGCGTGGTGCTGGTATCACTCTTTTAATCTCTATCGTCGGAACCATCATCGGTCTCATCATCGGTCTTGCCATTGGTGTTTTCCGTACTGCTCCTCTCTCTGAAAATAAAGCCATTTACGGCCTACAAAAACTAATCGGCTGGATCCTCAATGTCTACATTGAAATTTTCCGTGGTACCCCAATGATCGTTCAATCGATGGTTATCTACTATGGAACTGCCCAAGCTTTCGGGATCAACCTTGACCGTACACTAGCTGCTATCTTCATCGTTTCAATCAATACCGGTGCCTACATGACTGAAATCGTCCGTGGTGGTATCCTGGCAGTTGACAAGGGACAATTTGAAGCCGCAACTGCACTCGGTATGACTCATAACCAAACCATGCGTAAGATTGTCCTACCTCAAGTGGTCCGTAACATCCTACCAGCAACTGGTAATGAATTTGTCATCAATATCAAAGATACATCTGTATTGAACGTTATCTCGGTTGTCGAACTTTATTTCTCAGGAAATACCGTGGCAACACAAACCTATCAATACTTCCAGACATTTACAATCATCGCCGTGATTTACTTTGTCCTCACCTTCACCGTAACACGTATCCTACGCTTCATCGAGCGCCGAATGGACATGGATACCTATACTACAGGTGCTAACCAAATGCAAACGGAGGATTTAAAATAATGACACAAGCAATCCTTGAAATTAAACACCTCAAAAAATCCTATGGACAAAACGAAGTGCTAAAAGACATTTCTCTGACTGTCCACAAGGGAGAAGTCATCTCTATCATCGGAAGCTCTGGAAGCGGAAAATCAACCTTCCTACGCTCCATTAACCTACTTGAAACGCCAACTGATGGACAAATCCTTTATCATGGACAAAACGTCCTCGAAAAAGGCTATGACCTCACGCAATACCGTGAAAAACTAGGGATGGTGTTCCAATCCTTTAACCTCTTTGAAAATCTTAACGTTCTCGAAAACACAATCGTCGCTCAGACAACAGTCCTTAAACGCGAACGCACAGAAGCTGAAAAAATTGCCAAAGAAAACCTAGAAAAAGTCGGCATGGGAGAACGCTACTGGCAAGCCAAACCAAAACAACTCTCAGGTGGTCAAAAACAACGTGTGGCCATCGCTCGCGCCCTTTCAATGAATCCTGACGCTATTCTCTTTGATGAACCAACATCAGCTCTCGATCCAGAAATGGTTGGAGAAGTCCTCAAAATCATGCAGGACCTGGCTCAAGAAGGCTTGACCATGATTGTTGTAACTCACGAAATGGAATTCGCCCGTGATGTCTCTCACCGTGTTATCTTCATGGATAAGGGTGTAATCGCTGAAGAAGGCAAACCAGAAGACCTCTTCACCAATCCTAAAGAAGACCGTACAAAAGAGTTCCTTCAACGCTATCTCATACTCAATGAAAATCAAAGAGCAAACTAGGAAGCTAGCCGCAGGCTGTACTTGAGTACGGCAAGGTTAAGCTGACGTGGTTTGAATTTGATTTTCGAAGAGTATCAAATAAAAAGAAAAGGCTGCATCAACCGTGCAGTCTTTTTGCTGTCCAAAATGAAAAGGCAGATTCTCTATCTCTACTACTTGAGGGTCAGGAATCCGCCGTTATCCAAAGATTAATCTTCAAATTTTTCATGATTTTTTTCATAGAAATCAATTAGGCCTAGGGCTGTTTCAAATGAAATATTTTTTACTTTTGCACGACCCTGCGCCAGAGCAATGATAGACATTTCACGCGCATTCGTTTCTTTAGAGATACGGTAGCCTGTGATTTTCTTATCACGAACCCAGCCAACAACTGATTCTACTTTTTCAAAGTTTGACTTAGCCATGTTTTTCTCCTATTTTCTTCTTTACAATATTTAATTGTATACGTTTTTACTACTTTTGTCAATAAAAAAACATATATTCAACGAAAATAATTAGTTCATAATTTTCTTACTTCCTTTTTAAAGCCGATAATATATAGGTTTTGCTAGCCTCTACACCATAAATATTTGCTAATAAAAATATTGTATTATTACCCTCTTGAGGTGCAAAATTATTCAAGCTTTTAAAAAAATGCTTCTCTATTTCCGTAAGATAGCTTATTTCTTCGATTTAAGAACTGAAGATGACAGTTCTAACCTTTAGAAATCCAAGCCTTCACTAGCTCAAAAACTCCTATCTTTCTTCCTCAAAAAATCATCTGATAGATAGCTATTCCTTATATCCTTCAAATTCATCACTCATTTGGATATTGAGGTGCTAGCCTAAAACCAAACACCCGATTCTCTAAACCATCCTTAATAAAGATGACAAGACAGATAAGCTCAGTCAGTTGCTCATATATCCTTTTAATATGATATATTTGTCAGCAAAAAGAAAGCAAATCACATCTTAAAGACCGTGTGAGTTTACTTTTCAAAATAGACGGGAAATCAAAATGAAGGATGGAAATCTGAGCCAAACATCATAAGTGCTATAATGAACAGAAGTAAGAATTGCACGATAAGTTTCCTAAAACCATAGGAATCGCCCCCTTTCTTCATCTTCATTATAGCACCTATACATCAGTTGTGCAAATAATATGATATTTTTTTATTAGCCCTCAGACAAGCATATTATAAAGCGTTTCATTCCCATTTAAGTTAATATAAGCCGGATCAAAACCTTCCATTCGACGAATCAATCCTGCATAATCATGCTTATCTGCCAAAGCGATCCCAATCAATACAGGCCCTGTTCCCTTGCTAGCTCGTTTGATATACTCAAAACGTGTGATATCATCATTTGGTCCCAGGATATCATTTACAAACTCACGCAGAGCACCTGGACGCTGTGGAAAATTGACCACAAAGTAATGCTTGATACCATCATAAATCAAGGCACGTTCTTCCATTTCTGGCATACGGTTGATATCATTATTTCCTCCAGAAATGATACAACAAATGGTTTTCCCCTTGATATATTCAGCTAAAACTTCTAAAGAAGCGATACTAGCCGCTCCAGCAGGTTCTGCAACAATCCCTTGCTTGGAGTAGAGGTCAATCAAGGTTTCAGAAATCAATCCCTCATCAACACCTACTAAGGTTTGAACATGTTGACGGGTTGCTTCATAGGTCAACTGTCCTACCTTTTGCACAGCAATCCCATCCGCAAATTTGTCAATTTCCTTGAGCTTAACAGGTCCACCAGCTTCAAAGGCAGCCTTCATAGAACGCGCTCCATTCGCCTCTACTCCGATAACCTCAATCTCTGGACTTGTTTCCTTAATATAAGTAGAAACCCCAGCAATGAGACCACCACCTCCAACAGGAACTAAGACAGCATCAAAATCAATCGATTCTTTTCGAGCTTCTTCTAAAATCTCATAAGCAACAGTCCCTTGACCTGCTTGGACATGAGCATCATCAAAGGGATCAATAAAGGTACGATTTTCAGAGACTGTAAATTCTTGAGCTGCTTTAGCTGAGGCATCAAAGGTATCTCCAACTAGTTTAATGGTCACGAAATCCCCACCAAAAAAGCGAACCTGCCCAATTTTTTGTTGCGGAGTAGTAATGGGCATAAAAATAGTAGCAGGAATTTTCATCTCATTACAAGTATAGGCAACTCCCTGCGCATGATTTCCCGCAGAAGCGCAGACTACTCCACGCTCACGCTCTTCCTTGCTGAGCTGAGAAATAGCATAATAGGCACCACGAATTTTAAAGGAACGAACACGTTGGGCATTTTCCTTTTTCAAATAAATCTTAGCACCATACTTCTCCGATAAATAATGGTCATAATCAAGCGGTGTATTCACAACCACACCGTTCAAGACTTTATGAGCCTTGATTATATCTTTTGAACTTAACATATAAAACCTCTTTTTCTATAAAAAACAGTCACTAATGACTGTTTTTTTAGTTATTCATCTCCAAAAACTTCAGCAACACTTTCATGATATTTATGAGCCATACGAATTGAAAACTCTTTAGGAAGTTCATAACGATTTGTAGAAATCCAATCATATAACCATTCTGCCAAACTTTCTTCACTATCATTACGATGGAAGATAAAATAGTTTAAAATTTCTTTATATTCTACATCATTCAAATCCAGCGTGTCTACAAATTGACTACGAGGAACAAAATTAGAATCTAATTTTCTTAGTTGATCTGTCAATTCTCCCAATTGTAAATCCAACTGAAAAAATAATTTTTGCAGTTGCCTATCATTCTCATCACATCCTGTCTTGATAGAAAACAAATTGGTAATGTTCATATGATTTCAACTCCTAAATAAGTACATCTAATATCCCACGAATAGCTGAAGCTACTATTTTAGCAAAATTCTTTGCTTTCTAATTAGTTATAGATTTTGAATGCATCATCGTCGTTTTTACCAACGAAAGGCATTGCTTTACGCAATTCTGCACCAACTTTTTCAATTTCAAGGTTAGCTGCTTGTTCACGGTAAGCAGTCAATTTTGGACGTCCAGCTTTATAGTCATTGACAAAGTCATTTGCAAATTTACCATTTTGGATGTCTGCCAAGACAGCTTTCATGTTTTCTTTAACTTGTTCAGTGATTACACGTGGACCTGATACATAGTCACCGTACTCAGCAGTGTTTGAAATTGATTGACGCATTTTCTTGAATCCACCTTCATAGATCAAATCAACGATCAATTTCATTTCGTGAAGAACTTCAAAGTAAGCCAATTCTGGAGCGTAACCTGCTTCTGTCAAGACTTCGAAACCTGCTTCGATAAGGGCAGTCAAACCACCACAAAGTACAGCTTGTTCACCAAACAAATCTTCTTCAGTTTCTTCTTTGTATGTTGTTTCAAGAAGACCTACACGAGCTGCTCCAACACCTTTACACCAGTCCATAGCAATGTTTTTCGCATTTCCTGTTGCATCTTGGTATACGGCGTAAAGAGCTGGAACACCAAATCCTTCTTCATAAGTACGGCGTACCAAGTGTCCTGGTCCTTTAGGAGCACACATGAAGACATCTACATCTGCAGGAACTTTGATAAACTCAAAGTGAATGTTGAAACCATGGGCAAATCCAACTGCATTTCCAGCTTCCAAGTTTGGAGCGATTTCTGCTTCGTACAATTCTTGTTGGATTTCGTCTGGTGCCAAAATCATGATAACATCAGCCAATTTAGTTGCTTCTGCTACTGTATAAGTGTCAAATCCGTCTTCTTTTGCTTTGTCAAAAGATTTACCTGGACGTACACCGATGATGACATCGCGACCTGAATCACGCAAATTTTGCGCATGCGCATGTCCTTGTGAACCATAACCGATAACGGCAATTTTTTTACCGTCAAGTGCTGCTACTTTAACATCTTTTTCGTATTCCATTTGAACTGCCATAGTTTTTCTCTCTTTTCTATTATTTATTGCCTTTTAGGCTGGTTTAACAAATTTAAGTTGGATTTTTAATCACGGGTAAATCCTGTTGCACCCGTACGAGCGATATTGCGAATACCGTATGGTCGAATGACTCGCAATAGAGCTTCACTCTTTTCGGCATTTCCTGTCATTTGAATGGTAATCGAGCTTGGCGCTACGTCTACCACTGTTGCACGGAAAGGTTGAATAATCGCTAGAATCTCAGCTCGCTTCTCAGCTGGCGCTGACATCTTAACCAAAATCACCTCGCGTTCCAAGTGTGGTTTATCCGTAATATCTCGAATGCGAATCACATCAATCTGACGATTGAGCTGCTTGATGATTTGCTCCACTTCATCATGTGAAGCTACATCAATAATAATGGTGATACGCGATACATTCGGATCTTCTGTTGCTCCAACAGAGATGCTTTCGATATTAACCTGACGGCGAGACAGGACACCGGTAAAGCGATTGAGGACTCCCGAACGATTTTGTAGTTTTGCTGTTAACATTCTACGCATGGAACTTCACCCCCAACATCTCATGATTGCTCTTACCAGCTGGCACCATTGGTAACACCTGCTCCTTACGAGAAATATCTACCTCGATTAGCATAGGAACATCCTCAGTGATGACTTCAAGGTCTTGAGCCAAGGTCTCAGGATTGTCAAATTTATAGTTTTTAATACCGTAAGCTTGTGCCATCAATTGGAAATCAGGAAGGGTATCAAAGACTGACTCAGATGTTCTACCTTCATAGAAGGATTCCTGCCACTGACGAACCATTCCAAGTGAGTGGTTGTTCAGCATAACCACCTTGATTGGCACCTTGTAAATGTTCAAAATCGCCAATTCCTGATTAGTCATTTGGAAACCGCCATCCCCAACAAACAAGACTACTTCCTTATCTGGGTTAGCAATTTTAGCCCCGATTGCTGCTGGAATTCCAAATCCCATGGTTCCTAAACCACCTGAAGTCACTAACTGACGTTCATTTTGGTAGGGATAATACTGGGCTGTCCACATTTGGTGTTGACCTACGTCTGTGACCACAATGGCATCTCCGTTAGTTAATTCACCAATTCGTTCAATAACAGCTTGCGGTTGAACTACACGCTCTTTCTTATCATAAGAACGAACGCGGTTCTTGTCTTTGGTAACTTTTTCAATCCATTTCTCAGTATTGTTATGAACTGTTGGTTCTGCTAGCAACATTTGCAAGGCTTTCTTAGCATCTCCAACTACAGGAATATCTGCACTGATAATCTTACCAATCTCAGCTGGGTCAATATCAATGTGAGCAACCTTAGCATTCTTAGCAAAAGTCTTTGGATTCCCCGTCAAACGGTCATCGAAACGGCAACCAATACTAATCATAAAGTCCGCTTCCGTCATGGCAATATTAGCTGCGAATGACCCGTGCATGCCTCCCATTCCAAGGAAGAGTGGATGACTCGTTGCAATCGTTCCTTGTCCCAAAAGACTGGTTACCACCGGAATTTGATAGCGTTCTGCAAATTCATTTAATTCTGCAGCAGCTTCAGCATAACTAATTCCACCACCAGCTAGCAAGACTGGCTTTTTAGCCTTGGATAATTGCTTCAAGATTTTCTTGATTTGCATATCATTTGGCTCAAGAGTCGGCTGATAGCTTGGTAGGTTCACTTCTGATGAATAGATGAAGTCTGTTTCTAAAGCAGATACGTCTTTAGGTAGGTCAATTACAACTGGCCCTGGACGGCCTGTAGTTGCGATATGGACAGCTTCCGTAATGATACGAGGAATATCAGCTGTCTCACGAACTTGGTAATTGTACTTAGTGATTGGCATGGTAATTCCCACGATGTCTGCCTCCTGAAAGGCATCCTTCCCAATCCCTGCTCGCGCCACCTGACCTGTAAAGACCAAAAGGGGAACACTATCGCTCATGGCATCCGCAATCCCTGTAATGGCATTTGTTGCTCCCGGTCCGCTAGTAACGACGGCAACACCCAACTTTCCAGTTGATTTAGCATAACCTTCAGCTTCATGCAGACAGCCTTGCTCATGGCGTCCTAGAATGTGGCGAATGCCTTTAAAATTATATATCGCATCATAAAAAGGCAAGACTGCACCACCAGGATAGCCAAAGATGGTATCAATTCCTAAATCACGAAGTGTTTCCAAAACTAGGTCAGACCCCGTCTTAGGAGATTCTAAACTGATTTTCTCCATTGTTCCCCTTTCTTTCCTCTTAAAAATAACTTGTTACTATCATACCACTTTTTCAAAATTTTTCAAGACAAAAGAAGAAATTTTCTGAATTTTCTATTTTAACGTTTATTTATGAATGTTATTTTGGTTTTTATTTAAAAGATACCGATTTCATTATTTAAAAAGAAAAAAAGAACTGATTTCTCAGTCCTTCATTAATCTTATTCTACACTAAATAGGTATGGGTAAACAGGTTGTTGACCTTGGTGAATCTCGACTTCAACGTCTTCGAATTCTTCTGCGATTTCTTGAGCAATTTCATTGGCAAGTTCTTCGCTTCCGTCTTCACCGACATAGAAGGTTACGATTTCACTATCTTCATCCAACATATGTTTCAAAGTTTCTGTCAAGGTTTGGTGCATGTCAGGGTTTGACACGAGAATTTTCCCATCCACCATACCTAGATTATCATTTTCATGGATTTCTAAGCCATCAATGGTTGTATCACGCACAGCTGTTGTGACGCTTCCGCTAACGACATCGCTAAGAGCAGCTGTCATACGCTCTTGGTTTTCTTCGATGGACTTACTTGGATCAAAAGCAAGAAGACTTGTCAAACCTTGAGGAAGAGTGCGAGCTTCCACCACTACTGCTGGTTGCTCCAAAACTTCTGCTGCAGATTGAGCTGCCATGAAGATGTTTTTGTTGTTTGGCAGGAAGATAATGTTACGAGCGTTGACCTGTTCAACAGCCTTGATAAAGTCTTCTGTTGAAGGGTTCATGGTTTGACCGCCTTCGATAACATAATCCACACCTTGAGAACGGAAGATATCTGCTAGACCTTTACCAGCCACCACGGCAATCAAAGCATACTCTTTTTCTTCAGCTGGCTTGCTAACTTGAGCAGCTTCTTTCTCAACCTGTGCTTCGTGTTGGTTACGCATATTGTCAACTTTTACCTTGACCAAGCTACCATATTTGAGACCTTCTTGCATGACAAGTCCTGGATCTTCTGTATGGACATGGACTTTGACGATTTCATCATCATTGACAACGAGGAGAGAATCTCCAAGTTCATTCAAGTAGTTACGGAATTCATCGTAGTCAAAATCTTTGGCATAGGTTGGACCTTGCTTAAGAGCTACCATGATTTCAGTACAGTAACCAAAGTTGATGTCCTCAGTCGCCACATGACCAGCCACAGACTTGTGGTGCTCTGCATTGATCATTTCACTCATGTTGGCAGGAGTGGCTACAAAGTCCTCAGATGCAATATATTCGCCAGTAAGGGCTGAAAGGAAACCTTCGTAGATGAAAACCAATCCTTGACCACCCGAGTCCACAACGCCAACTTCCTTCAAGACTGGAAGCATGTCTGGTGTTTTAGCTAGAGCTGTTTTAGCACCTTCTAAAGCTGCGCGCATGACTTCAACAGCGTCATCTGTTTGCTCAGCTTTTTTCTTAGCACCGATAGCAGCACCACGAGAAACTGTCAAAATCGTTCCTTCAACTGGCTTCATCACTGCCTTATAGGCAACTTCCACACCTGATTGGAAGGCAAGGGCCAAGTCTTGACCTGTTAACTCGTCTTTATCCTTGATCGCTTGTGAAAATCCACGGAAAAGCTGAGACGTAATAACTCCTGAGTTCCCCCGCGCACCCATCAAAAGACCTTTGGCAAGAATGCTCGCTACCTCGCCAACTGTAGAAGCTGGCTTGTCTGCAACTTCTTTAGCACCATTTTCAATGGTCATTCCCATATTTGTCCCAGTATCTCCATCTGGAACAGGGAAGACGTTTAATGAATTGACATATTCAGCTTGCTTATTCAAGCGAGTTGATGCAGCCTGCACCATTTCTTGAAATAAGCTAGTAGTAATTTTTGACACGGTTATTCTCCTACAACTTTGATATTTTGAATGTAGACATTTACAGTCTGAGCAGTAATTCCAAGCTGGTTTTCCAAGCTAAAGGCAACACGCTCTTGAATGTTTTTTGACACTTCACTAATCTTTGTTCCGTAGCTCAACACGGTATACACATCAACTGCAATGCTTCCATCTTCGGCTGCCTTTACGACGACACCTTTGGAATAATTTTCCTTACCTAGAAGGGCTTGGAAATTATCTTTGAGGGCATTTTTACTAGCCATACCGACCACACCAAAAATCTCAGTTGTTGCACCGCCTACGACAGTTGCAATCACTTCATCTGTTAGTTCGATTTGACCATCTTTTGTATTAATTTTTACAGTCATCCTTTTTACCTCAACTAGTTGATACTCTATTTTATCATATTTCAGCCCAAGTGTAAAAGCAGAATACTGTATCAGCGGATATTTACTCTGCTTTTAAAATGATTTTTTCGCTATGACAAAAGAAAAAGACCCTGAGGTCTCCTTGCTTTTATTATTAAACGCGTTCAACTTTACCTGATTTCAAAGCACGAGCTGAAGCCCAAACTTTTTTAGGTTTACCATCGATAAGAACAGTAACTTTTTGAAGGTTTGGTTTTACGGCACGTTTTGTTTGGTTCATCGCGTGTGAACGGTTGTTTCCTGATACAGTCTTACGACCTGTAAAGTAACATACTTTAGCCATTGTGTTTTCCTCCTATTAGATCTAATATAGCGGATGTGCTAGCACCACATACCGTACTATGTTATCACACTTTCTTCATTTTTGCAAGGGAATTGGAAGATTTTTTTATTTATTGTGATTCGAATGCGATAATGTCTTTAGTAAATCGAACGTGAAAATGTCCCATTTGGTAGAATAGTCATATGAAAAGGATCCAACTGAATATGAATGAAACGAAAAAATATCTTGTGATAAAAGCTATAGACCAAGGAAAGAAAACAAAGAATCGAGCCTGTGTCGAACTCAATCTTTCTGAAAGACAAATCAATCGTCTGCTACTAGTCTATCAACAGAAAGGAAAAGAAGCCTTCAGACACGGAAACAGAGAATTGGAAGATTTTTTATTTGTGTCTTAAATCAGATTTTACGTGACATTTTCTGCTCTTCACATGTCATTGTTGATTAACAAAAAACAACATTGAAAATAGGTGTATAAAAATCATCTCTAACTACTACTCAGGAGATGCCTGTTAAGTCTAAGTACCACAGCTCATCTATCGGTTTTCTCACTATAATATCCAAGTCTAAATACAATACACGAACCTCACTTACATACTTAGGGATAAAATACCTAAATAAGGTAGCGTAAGAAAGTCCCTCAAAGGGTAAACGATAATCTTTCAGAATACTACTGTCAATCGGAAAATCATCATTAAAAATATAAAACTTCCGATTATCATAACGAATACACAGGGACTTTATTGTTGTTTCAACTTTATTCATACTGAGCATTACCTGCGCCTAAGACAATCGCTTTTTTCTCGTCTCTCATTCTCTATCTCATTTCTTTTTTATTCCCATCATATGTTTGGGGAGCTTACTTTCCATTATGACGGCAAAGCGTTTAGATAAGGCTATTTTTTACACCACGACACGGGGCTTGGCAAATCGATTCCATTTGCCAAACGTAGTTAGTAAAGCAGTTAGCTAGACCACTCACTACCAGTTACGACGGAAAGTTTTACGAATCTATACCATTCGTGGACTTTGCCTAGTGAAGCGTTTAGGTAAGGCTATTTTTTACATTACGACACGGAGTTTTACAAATCGATCCTATTTGCCAAACGTAGTTAGTGAGGCAGTTACCGCTTGCTAACTGTTACGACGTAAAGTTTTACGAATCGATATTATTCGTAAAACTTTACTAGTGGAGCGCCTAGCCAAGTTCCATAGAAACTTGGCGTTAGTTACTTAGATTGTTACACAATCAAGTAACTTTGGCGATCTACATTTTTTCTTCCAACTCTACATCTGGATACTTGTCCGCAAACCAACGGAGGGCAAAGTCATTTTCAAAGAGGAAGACTGGTTGGTCAAAGCGGTCTTTAGCCAAGATATTGCGACTTGACGACATGCGTTCATCCAAGTCCTCAGGCTTGATCCAACGAACGGTCTTTTTCCCCATTGGGCTCATGACGACTTCCGCATTGTACTCGCCCTCCATACGGTGCTTAAAGACTTCAAACTGGAGTTGACCTACAGCTCCCAGCATATACTCGCCTGTTTGGTAATTCTTATAAAGCTGAATAGCCCCCTCTTGCACCAGTTGCTCAATCCCCTTGTGGAAGGATTTTTGCTTCATGACATTCTTGGCAGAAACTTTCATGAAAATCTCAGGTGTAAAGGTTGGCAGTGGTTCAAATTCAAATTTGTTTTTCCCAACTGTCAAGGTATCCCCAACTTGATAAGTACCTGTATCGTATACACCGATAATATCACCCGCCACGGCATTGGTTACATTCTCACGACTTTCCGCCATAAACTGAGTAACATTTGACAGCTTAGCTCCCTTACCAGTACGAGGCAGGTTGACACTCATACCACGCTCAAATTCGCCTGATACGATACGGACAAAGGCAATACGGTCACGGTGACGAGGGTCCATGTTGGCTTGGATTTTAAAGACAAATCCTGAGAAATCCTTGTCGTACGGATCCACAACTTCACCGTCTGTTTTCTTGTGTCCATGTGGTTCTGGAGCAAACTTGAGGAAGGTCTCAAGGAAGGTCTGCACACCAAAGTTTGTCAAAGCTGAACCAAAGAAGACAGGTGTCAATTCTCCAGCAAGGATAGCTTCCTCTGAAAACTCATTTCCAGCTTCATTTAAAAGTTCAATATCATCTTTGACTTGCTCGTAGAAAGGATTGCTACCAAAAAGCTTATCCCCATCTTCTAAACTAGCAAAACGCTCATCCCCCTTGTAGAGCTCCAAGCGTTGATTATAGAGGTCATACAAGCCTTCAAAAGCTTTCCCCATCCCGATTGGCCAGTTCATCGGATAGCTCGCAATGCCCAATACTTCTTCCAATTCTTGCAAGAGGTCCAGTGGCTCACGACCGTCACGGTCCAGCTTGTTCATAAAGGTAAAGACTGGAATGCCACGGTGTTTCACAACCTCAAACAATTTCTTGGTTTGCGCCTCGATACCCTTGGCAGAGTCCACAACCATGACCGCAGCATCCACCGCCATCAAGGTACGATAGGTATCTTCTGAAAAGTCCTCGTGCCCTGGGGTGTCTAGGATGTTGACGCGCTTGCCATCGTAATCAAACTGCATAACAGATGAAGTCACCGAAATCCCACGTTGCTTCTCGATATCCATCCAGTCAGACTTGGCAAAAGTCCCTGTTTTCTTTCCTTTTACGGTACCAGCCTCACGAATCTCACCCCCAAAGTAGAGCAACTGCTCCGTTATGGTTGTTTTCCCCGCGTCCGGGTGGGAGATGATGGCAAAGGTACGACGTTTCTTAATTTCTTCTTGAATATTCATAAGTTCTCTTTCTTTAGATTCTCTATTTTCCTTGTTTCGATAGCTAAGAATGATTTTTACATTGGATTTTACCATTCCTTTCAACACTCCATTATATCGGATTTTAGCATTTTTTTCAATTTCTATTTCTTTTCACTTATCCCTCCCTTATTTATAGGAAAATATGGTAAAATAGAACAGACTAAAAATCATCATTTCACGAAAGGATGCAAGATGAAAATTACGCAAGAAGAGGTAACACACGTTGCCAATCTTTCAAAATTAAGATTCTCTGAAGAAGAAACTGCTGCCTTTGCGACTACCTTGTCTAAGATTGTTGACATGGTTGAATTGCTGGGCGAAGTTGACACAACTGGTGTCGCACCTACTACGACTATGGCTGACCGCAAGACTGTACTCCGCCCTGATGTGGCCGAAGAAGGAACAGACCGTGATCGCTTGTTTAAAAACGTACCTGAAAAAGACAACTACTATATCAAGGTGCCAGCTATCCTAGACGATGGAGGAGATGCCTAATGACTTTTAACAATAAAACCATTGAAGACTTGCACAATCTCCTTGTTTCTAAGGAAATTTCAGCAACGGAATTGACCCAAGCTACGCTTGAAGATATCAAGTCTCGCGAGACAGCTATCAACGCTTTTGTTACCATCGCTGAGGAGCAAGCCCTTGCTCAAGCCAAGGCTATTGACCAAGCTGGAATCGATGCTGATAATGTCCTTTCAGGAATTCCGCTTGCAGTAAAGGATAACATCTCTACAGACGGCATTCTCACAACTGCCGCCTCAAAAATGCTCTACAACTACGAGCCTATCTTTGATGCGACAGCCGTTGCTAATGCCAAAGCTAAAGGTATGATTGTTGTTGGAAAGACTAACATGGACGAGTTTGCCATGGGTGGTTCAGGTGAAACTTCTCACTACGGTGCCACTAAAAATGCTTGGGATCGGACCAAGGTTCCTGGTGGTTCTTCAAGTGGTTCAGCCGCAGCTGTAGCCTCAGGACAAGTCCGCTTGTCACTTGGTTCTGATACCGGTGGTTCTATCCGCCAACCTGCTGCCTTCAACGGGATTGTTGGTCTCAAACCAACCTACGGAACGGTTTCTCGTTTCGGTCTCATTGCCTTTGGTAGCTCATTAGACCAGATTGGACCTTTCGCACCAACTGTTAAGGAAAACGCCCTCTTGCTCAACGCTATTGCCAGCGAAGATGCCAAAGACTCTACTTCTGCTCCTGTCCGCATCGCCGACTTTACTTCAAAAATCGGTCAAGACATCAAGGACATGAAAATTGCTTTACCTAAGGAATACCTAGGAGAAGGAATTGACCCAGAGGTTAAGGAAACCATTCTGAATGCTGCTAAGCACTTTGAAAAATTGGGCGCTATCGTCGAAGAAGTCAGCCTTCCTCACTCTAAATACGGTGTTGCCGTTTACTACATCATCGCTTCATCAGAAGCTTCATCAAACTTGCAACGTTTTGACGGTATCCGTTACGGCTACCGCGCAGAAGATGCAAGCAACCTTAATGAAATCTATGTAAACAGCCGTAGCCAAGGTTTCGGTGAAGAAGTGAAACGCCGTATCATGCTAGGTACTTTCAGCCTTTCATCAGGTTACTACGATGCTTACTACAAGAAAGCTGGTCAAGTCCGTACCCTCATCATTCAAGATTTCGAAAACGTCTTCGCGGATTATGACTTGATTTTGGGTCCAACTGCTCCAAGTGTTGCTTATGACTTGGACTCACTCAACCATGACCCAGTTGCCATGTACTTGGCTGACCTTTTGACTATACCTGTAAACTTGGCAGGACTGCCTGGAATTTCGATTCCAGCTGGATTCTCTCAAGGTCTACCAGTCGGTCTGCAATTGATTGGTCCTAAGTACTCTGAAGAAACCATTTACCAAGTTGCTGCTGCCTTTGAAGCAACAACAGACTACCATAAACAACAACCCGTGATTTTTGGAGGTGACAACTAATGAACTTTGAAACAGTCATTGGACTTGAAGTCCACGTAGAGCTCAACACCAATTCAAAAATCTTCTCACCTACTTCTGCCCACTTCGGAAATGACCAAAATGCCAACACCAACGTGATTGACTGGTCTTTCCCAGGAGTTCTGCCAGTTCTCAATAAGGGTGTAGTCGATGCTGGTATCAAGGCGGCTCTTGCCCTCAACATGGACATCCACAAAAAAATGCACTTTGACCGCAAGAACTACTTCTACCCTGATAATCCCAAAGCCTACCAAATTTCTCAGTTTGATGAGCCAATCGGTTACAACGGCTGGATTGAAGTGGAGCTAGAAGACGGTACAACTAAGAAAATCGGTATCGAACGCGCCCACCTAGAGGAAGATGCTGGTAAGAACACCCACGGTACAGATGGCTACTCTTATGTTGACCTCAACCGTCAAGGGGTACCATTGATTGAGATTGTATCTGAAGCCGACATGCGCTCGCCAGAAGAAGCCTACGCTTACCTAACTGCCCTCAAGGAAGTCATCCAGTACGCTGGCATTTCTGACGTTAAGATGGAAGAAGGTTCTATGCGTGTGGATGCCAATATCTCTCTTCGTCCGTATGGTCAAGAAAAATTCGGTACCAAGACAGAGTTGAAGAACCTCAATTCCTTCTCAAACGTTCGCAAAGGTCTTGAATACGAAGTCCAACGTCAAGCTGAAATCCTACGCTCAGGTGGTCAAATCCGTCAAGAAACACGCCGTTACGACGAAGCTAACAAGGCAACCATCCTCATGCGTGTCAAAGAAGGTGCTGCAGACTACCGCTACTTCCCAGAACCAGACCTACCTCTCTTTGAAATTTCAGATGAGTGGATTGAGGAAATGCATACAGAGTTACCAGAATTTCCAAAAGAACGCCGTGCTCGCTACGTCTCTGACCTTGGCTTGTCAGACTACGATGCTAGCCAGTTGACTGCTAACAAAGTCACCTCTGACTTCTTTGAAAAAGCTGTCGCCCTAGGTGGTGATGCCAAACAAGTCTCTAACTGGCTCCAAGGTGAAGTCGCTCAGTTCTTGAATGCCGAAGGCAAGACACTTGAACAAATCAAATTGACACCAGAAAACTTGGTTGAAATGATTGCCATCATCGAAGACGGTACTATCTCTTCTAAGATTGCCAAGAAAGTCTTTGTCCACCTGGCTAAAAATGGCGGTGGCGCGCGTGAATACGTGGAAAAAGCAGGTATGGTTCAAATCTCAGATCCTGAAATCCTGATCCCAATTATCCACCAAGTCTTTGCGGATAATGAAGCAGCAGTTGCTGACTTCAAGTCAGGCAAACGTAACGCAGACAAGGCCTTTACAGGATTCCTTATGAAGGCAACCAAAGGTCAAGCCAACCCACAAGTTGCTCTTAAACTCCTTGCCCAAGAATTGGCCAAGTTGAAAGAAGAGTAATATGTAAAAACCAGCCCTGAGGTTGGTTTTTTCGCTCCCATCATCTCCCAATAACTATTTTGGCTTTATTTTCAGAAGATTTTATGGTAAAATGAAGAGTAATAATATTTATTAAAGAGGTAAAAACATGATTGAAGCAAGCAAATTGAAAGCTGGTATGACATTTGAAACTGCAGACGGAAAATTGATCCGCGTTTTGGAAGCTAGCCACCACAAACCAGGTAAAGGGAACACGATCATGCGTATGAAATTGCGTGATGTCCGTACTGGTTCTACATTTGACACAAGCTACCGTCCAGAAGAAAAATTCGAACAAGCTATTATCGAAACTGTTCCAGCTCAATACTTGTACAAAATGGATGAAACTGCCTACTTCATGAACACTGAAACTTACGACCAATATGAAATTCCAGTCATAAACGTTGAAAATGAATTGCTTTACATCCTTGAAAACTCTGATGTGAAAATCCAATTCTACGGAACTGAAGTGATCGGTGTAACTGTACCAACTACTGTTGAATTGACAGTCGCTGAAACACAACCATCTATCAAAGGTGCTACTGTTACAGGTTCTGGTAAACCAGCAACTATGGAAACTGGACTTGTTGTCAACGTTCCTGACTTCATCGAAGCTGGACAAAAATTGATCATCAACACTGCAGAAGGAACTTACGTTTCTCGTGCCTAATCTCTAGAAAGAGGTCATTCTATGGGAATTGAAGAACAATTTGGCGAAATCGTTATCGCTCCACGTGTACTTGAAAAAATCATTGCCATCGCAACTGCTAAAGTTGATGGTGTCCATTCATTTTCAAATAAATCCGTATCTGACACCCTATCAAAACTCTCTCTTGGTCGTGGTGTCTACTTAAAAGAAAGCAACGAAGAACTAACTGCTGACATCTACCTCTATCTTGAGTACGGTGTGAAAGTACCAAAAGTTGCTCTTGCTATTCAAAAAGCGGTCAAAGATGCTGTTCGTGATATGGCTGATGTGGAACTTGCTGCTGTCAACATCCATGTTGCGGGAATCGTTCCAGATAAAACACCAAAACCTGAGTTGAAAGATCTATTTAACGAGGACTTCCTCAATGACTAGTCCATTATTAGAATCTAGACGCGAACTTCGTAAATGCGCTTTTCAAGCTCTTATGAGCCTTGAATTCGACACAGATATGGAAACAGCTTGTCACTTTGCCTACACGCATGACCGTGAAGATGCAGATGTGCAAATCCCTGCCTTTCTTCTAAACTTGGTTTCTGGTATCCAAGCTCAAAAAGAAGAGTTGGATAAACAAATCAACCAGCACCTCAAGTCAGGCTGGACAGTTGAACGCTTGACCTTGGTCGAAAAAAACTTACTACGCTTGGGTATCTTTGAAATTACATCATTTGATACACCTCAGCTTGTAGCAGTCAATGAAGCCATTGAACTCGCTAAGAATTTTTCAGATCAAAAATCAGCCCGTTTTATCAACGGACTGCTTAGTCAATTTGTGACAGAAGAAAATGAATAATCGAAAAGGTGTTTGGTCTTCCAAGCACCTTTTGACTTTCCCCTCTGCACAGAGTAAGAACCTCAAAAAACTAGAACTGACTGCCAGTTCTAGTTTTTGTATTAGTATTTTCTAAATCGTTGGTAACGCTCTTCCAACAACTCTTCTAACGTTTTTTTTGAAAGTAGGGCTAGCTCCGTTTGGAGTTCTTTCTTTACACTCTTAATCAGTTCTTTACTAGAAAGTCCTGCTTCAGAAATCACCTTATCCACCACGTCCATTTCTAGCAGCTCATGTGAAGTGATTTTCATCAGTTCTGCTGCTTCCATGGCACGACTGCCGTCCTTCCATAAAATGGAAGCAAAGCCTTCTGGGCTGAGAATAGCATAGATAGAATTTTCCAGCATCCAAACACGGTCTGCGACTGCTAGAGCCAGAGCACCACCTGAACCACCTTCACCGATAATGATAGCGATAATAGGAACTCTCAGATCACTCATTTCCATGAGATTGCGAGCAATGGCTTCTCCCTGTCCACGTTCTTCCGCTCCCACACCAGGATAGGCACCTGCTGTATTGATAAAGGTCACAACTGGACGGCCAAATTTTTCAGCCTGTTTCATCAACCGTAGGGCCTTGCGGTAGCCTTCTGGATGCGGTTGACCAAAATTCCGCTTGAGGTTATCTTGTAAACTCTTGCCTTTTTGGATACCAACCACTGTTACAGCTTGATCTCCAAGCCAGCCGATACCACCAACAACTGCACCATCATCACGAAAAGAACGGTCACCATGTAATTGGATAAATTCATCAAAAATGCCTGTCGCAAAGTCCAAAGTTGTCAAGCGACTCTGCTCACGCGCTTCTCTGACTATTTTTGCAATATTCATCTGGGACCCCCTCCGTGCAATCTGACTAGACTAGCAATCGTATCTGGTAAGTCTCTTCTTTTGACAATAGCATCCACAAATCCATGCTCCAATAGGAATTCTGCCTTTTGGAACCCCTCAGGCAAGCTTTCACGAACCGTATTTTCAATGACACGACGCCCAGCAAAACCGACTAAACTCTGTGGTTCTGCTAGAATGATATCGCCTTCCATAGCGAAAGAAGCTGTCACACCACCTGTCGTTGGATCTGTCAAAATGGTCAGGTAAAAGAGACCTGCATTTGAATGGCGTTTAACCGCTGCAGAAATCTTGGCCATCTGCATGAGACTCATGATTCCTTCCTGCATACGGGCTCCACCAGAGGCTGTGAAGAGAACAACTGGCAATTGTTCGACAGTCGCATACTCAAACAAACGAGTGATTTTCTCACCTACAACTGTACCCATAGAAGCCATGATAAAGTTAGAATCCATTATCCCAAGAGCCACAGTCTGACCTTTAATAAGAGCTGTTCCTGTCACAACGGCTTCATCCAGACCTGTTTTTTCACGCATAGTTGCTAGTTTCTTTTGATAACCAGGGAAATGCAAGGGATCCTTGCTTTCAATCCCTGTAAACAATTCCTTGAAGGTTCCCATATCAATCGTCAAAGCCAAGCGTTCTTGGGCAGAAATACGAAAGGTATAGCTACAGTGCGGACAGATACGCTCACTTCCCAGATCCTTCTGATAAATGGTATGCTTGCAGCCTGGACACTGGGAGAATAATTCATCTGGAACCTCTGGCTTAGCTTGAGGTTTTTCCCTAACCGAACGATTGGGATTGATTCGAATATACTTATCTTTTTTACTAAATAGAGCCATTGATTCCCCTTTTCGGTTTAAACTCTTGAAGTCATTTTATTCTTTTTCTTGATATTTAGGTAAGAAGGTTTCCATCAAGAAGGAAGTATCATAATCCCCAGCAATGACATTGCGATCTGAAATGAGGTCAAGCTGGAAATCTGCATTGGTCTGCACTCCTTCAATCTCTAATTCATAGAGGGCACGTTGCATTTTCATCAAGGCGTCAAAACGATTTTCACCGTGAACGATGATTTTGGCAATCATACTATCATAATAAGGCGGAATGGTATAACCTGGATAAACTGCTGAATCCACGCGCAAGCCAACTCCCCCACTTGGCAGATAGAGATTGGAAATCTTACCTGGACTTGGGGCAAAGTTAAAGGCTGGATTTTCTGCATTGATCCGACACTCGATGGCATGACCGCGTAGGACAATATCTTCTTGCTTAACAGATAAAGGCTGACCTGCCGCAATGCGAATCTGTTCCTTAACGATATCCACACCTGAAACAAATTCTGTTACTGGATGTTCTACTTGTACACGAGTATTCATTTCCATGAAGTAGAAATTGCTACTTGCTTCATCAAGAAGAAACTCAATGGTCCCTGCATTCTCATAACCAACAGACTCTGCCGCTCGAACAGCCGCAGCACCGATTTCATGACGCAACGTTTTTCCGATTGCAATCGAAGGACTTTCTTCTAAAACCTTTTGATTATTCCGTTGAAGAGAACAATCCCGTTCACCCAAGTGAATCACATTTCCGTGTTCATCTCCTAGGATTTGAACCTCGATGTGACGAGCTGGGTAGATAACCCGTTCTATGTACATAGCACCATTGCCATAATTGGCCTTAGCTTCACTAGAGGCCGTTTCAAAGGCTGAAACGAGGTCTTCCGGTTTTTCAACCTTACGAATTCCTTTACCACCTCCACCTGCTGAAGCCTTGAGCATAACAGGATAGCCAATTTTTTCAGCAACAATCAAAGCTTCCTCAGAGTTATGCACTTCTCCATCTGAACCTGGAATGACTGGAACACCAGCTTTGATCATCTGAGCACGCGCATTGATTTTATCTCCCATCATATCCATAACATGACCAGATGGACCGATAAACTTGATTCCCACCTCTTCACACATGGTTGCAAATTTGGAATTTTCACTGAGAAATCCGAAACCGGGGTGAATAGCTTCTGCCTCAGTCAAGACTGCAGCTGATAGAACCGCATTGATATTGAGATAAGACTCTGTTGCTTTGCCAGGGCCGATACAAACTGCTTCATCTGCCAAAAGTGTATGAAGAGCTTCCTTATCGGCAGTTGAATAGACCGCCACCGTCGCAATCCCCAATTCACGCGCCGCACGGATAATACGAACCGCAATTTCACCACGATTGGCAATTAAAATTTTTCGAAACATGGAGAACCTCCTTAGTTCCCAATTGCAAAGGTAAGAGTACCACTAGCTGCAAGCTTGCCATCCACTTCAGCCTTTGCTTCAACCACAGCGATTGTGCCACGACGTTTTACAAAAGTCGCTGTCATAACCAATTGGTCGCCTGGTACAACTTGCTTCTTAAATTTAACCTTGTCCATACCAGCGTAAAAGACCAGTTTTCCTTTATTTTCAGGTTTTGATAACTCCAACACACCAGCAGTTTGCGCCAAGGCTTCCATAATCAGAACACCTGGCATAACTGGATATTGAGGAAAATGACCGTTGAAGAAAGGCTCGTTAATGGTCACATTTTTGATGGCAACGATGGTATCCTCGCTCACTTCCAAGACACGGTCTACGAGGAGCATAGGATAACGGTGGGGAAGAGCTTCTTTGATTCCTTGAATATCGATCATTTGATACGTACCAATCCTTTACCAAACTCAACCATTTCTTCATTTGAAACGAGAATTTCTGTTACCACACCATCCTTAGGAGCTGGGATTTCATTCATGACTTTCATGGCTTCGATGATCACCAATGTTTGACCCTTTTTAACACTATCACCAACTGTTACAAAGGCAGGTTTATCTGGACCGGCAGCCAAGTAAGCCACCCCAACAAGTGGGCTCTCTACAAGATTTCCCTCAGCAGCCACACTTGTTTCAGCTGGAGCTGGAAGCTCTTCTGTTACAGTCTCTGCTGGAGTAGATGTAGGAGCTACTAGACTCGGTGTTGCTAGAACGGGTGCTGGAGCGACTTGAGCTGCAACTTCAGGCACAGGTTTCGCTTCATTCTTGCTAAACTGTAACTCATCCGTCCCATTTTTATAAGAAAATTCTCTCAAACTTGATTGGTCAAATTGGGCCATCAAGTCTTTAATATCGTTTAAATTCATAGTTATTTATTCTCCCAACGTTTGAAAGCAAGAACTGCATTGTGGCCACCAAAACCAAAAGTATTTGAAATAGCGTATGGAATTTCTTGCTCCAAGCCTTGTCCATAAACGACATTGGCTTCGATATAATCTGATACTTCACTTGTTCCAGCTGTCATTGGTACAAAGTTATGACGCATAGCCTCGATTGTTACGATAGCTTCTACCGCGCCTGCAGCACCCAGCAAATGTCCTGTGAATGATTTGGTTGATGATACAGGTACTTCCTTACCAAGCATAGCCACGATCGCACCACTTTCTCCTTTTTCATTAGCAGGAGTTGACGTTCCGTGAGCATTGACATAGGCTACTTGTTCTGGAGAAATCTCAGCTTCTTCCAAGGCTAGTTTGATGGCCTTGATAGCTCCCTGACCTTCTGGATGAGGAGAAGTCATGTGGTAGGCATCACAGGTATTTCCGTAACCAACCACTTCAGCAAGGATAGTAGCCCCACGTTTTTCAGCGTGTTCAAGACTTTCAAGAACCAACATCCCAGAACCCTCACCCATGACAAAACCATTGCGATCCTTATCAAATGGGATAGAAGCACGAGTTGGATCCTCTGTAGTAGAGAGAGCTGTCAAGGCTTGGAAACCAGCAATAGCAAAAGGTGTGATAGAGGCTTCTGAACCGCCTACCAACATAACGTCTTGGAAACCAAACTTAATCGAGCGGAAGGCATCCCCAATCGCATCATTTGATGAAGCGCAGGCAGTGTTAATGGATTTACAAACACCGTTTGCTCCAAAACGCATGGCAACATTTCCTGAAGCCATATTTGGCAAGGCTTTTGGAAGGGTCAATGGTTTCACACGTTTTGGTCCTTTTTCGTTGAGACGAAGCACTTGATCTTCAATTTCCTTGATTCCACCAATACCAGAGGCCACAATAACACCAAAACGATCCTTGTCAAGAGTCTCTACATCAAGACCTGCATGATTAACAGCCTCTTGAGCTGCATACAAGGCATATAAAGAATAGTTATCAAAACGGTTGGTATCTTTCTTTACAAAGTATTTATCAAAAGGAAAATCTTGGATTTCTGCCGCATTATGCACATCAAAGTCACTGTGATCAAATTTTGTTATTTGACCAATTCCGATTTTTCCAGTTGTCAAACTGTTCCAAAATTCTTCTGGTGTATTTCCGATTGGAGATGTTACTCCATAACCTGTTACTACTACGCGATTTAGTTTCATCTTTTTCACCTCTAGCTTCTGCTACATACTTAAGCCACCATCAATGGCAACCACTTGACCAGTTAGATAATCTTGGCCTGCTAAAAATACCGTCAAATCTGCAACCTGCTCTGCCTGCCCAAATGCTTTCATAGGAATTTGCGCCAGCATGGCATCTTTGACCTTGTCTGATAGGACAGCTGTCATATCGGACTCAATCATTCCAGGTGCAATAGCATTAACTCTGATATTGCGATTAGCCACTTCACGCGCCACAGACTTGGTAAAACCAATCAAACCAGCCTTAGAAGCAGCATAGTTAGCTTGACCAATATTTCCCATCAAACCAACAACACTAGACATATTAATGATAGCACCTTCTCTGGCTTTTATCATCGGTTTCAAGACTGATTGTGTCATGTTAAAGGCACCAGTCAGATTCACTTTAAGCACTTTTTCAAAATCTACTTCTGTCATCTTGAGCATCAGGGTATCTTGAGTAATTCCTGCATTGTTGACCAAAACATCTACTGAACCCAGATCTGCAATAGCTTGCTCAACCATACGCTTAGCGTCTGCAAAATCTGATACATCTCCTGAAATGGGAACCACCTTGACACCATAGTTTGAAAACTCAGCGAGCAATTCTTCTGAGATAGACCCACGACTGTTTAAAACAATATTGGCTCCTGCTTGAGCAAACTTGTGGGCGATAGCAAGACCAATACCACGACTAGAACCTGTAATAAAGATATTTTTATTTTTTAATTGCATTCTTTTCTCCTGTTTCCTCTTGTCTTTATGGGAGAAGGGATTACTTGTTTTCTAGCAAGGCTTCCAAGCTAGCCTGATCTTCAACATTGGCTAGTTTAGCCGTTTTATCAATTTTTTTCACAAAGCCTGACAAAACTTTTCCCGGGCCAATCTCGATAAAGTTGGTTATGCCTGCTTCTTGCATAACCGCAATACTTTCATAGAAACGAACTGGTTCCTTGACCTGACGCATCAAGAGTTGAGCAATGTCTTCTTTTTTCATGACCTTAGCTTCTGTATTACCAACTAGGGGACAGGTGAAATCTGAGAAACTTACTTGAGCTAGAGTTTCAGCTAGTTTCTGGCTAGCAGGCTCAAGGAGAGCGGTATGAAAAGGTCCTGACACCTTGAGAGGAATCAAGCGTTTGGCACCTGCTTCCTGCAAGAGTTCGACAGCTCGGTCAACTGCAGCCACTTCTCCACCAATCACGATTTGTGCAGGTGTATTATAGTTGGCTGGAGTAACCACTCCAAGTTCAGAAGCTTTTTGACAGGCTTCTTCAATGACCTCTACTGGCGTATTGAGAACTGCGACCATCTTACCAGAGCCAGCAGGAGCTGCTTCTTCCATATAAGCTCCACGCTTAGCTACCAAGGCAACCGCATCTTCAAAATCCAAAGCACCACTGGCCACCAAAGCAGAATATTCTCCAAGGGATAAACCAGCAACCATATCAGGCTGATAGCCCTTTTCTTGCAATAAACGGTAGATAGCAACCGAAGTCGCTAAAATAGCTGGTTGCGTATAGCGGGTATGATTGAGTTTGTCTTCTTCCCTATCGATGAGATGACGCAAATCATAACCGAGTACCTGACTAGCTTGATCAATCGTTTCTTTGACAATCGGATACTGATCATAGAGATCCCGTCCCATACCTAGATACTGGGCACCTTGGCCAGCAAATAAAAAGGCTGTTTTAGTCATTTCTTACAACTCCTGCCCAACGAGAGGCTTCTTCTTGAATTTTCTTAGCTGCTCCATAGTACAAATCTTTTAGGATTTCTTCAACGGTTTCTTCTTTGGAAACAAGCCCTGCAATCTGACCTGCCATGACAGATCCGCCATCCACATCTCCGTGAACAACTGCTTTGGCTAGGGCACCTGCTCCCATTTGTTCAAAAATTTCCAAATCTGGATTTTCTTGTTTAAAGGCATCTTTTTCAGCTTTTTCAAAATCACGAGTCAACTGGTTTTTAATAGCTCGAACAGCATGTCCAAAGTGTTGAGCTGAAATCGTAGTATCAATATCTCTAGCTTTTAAAATTTTCGCCTTATAATTTGGATGGGCATTAGACTCTTTTGCAACGACAAAACGCGTTCCAACCTGAACAGCCTCTGCACCTAGCATAAAGCCAGCCGCAGCACCTTCACCATCCGCAATCCCTCCTGCAGCAATAACAGGAATAGATACAGCAGCAGCCACTTGACGCACCAAGGTCATGGTTGTTAATTTACCGATATGCCCCCCAGCTTCCATTCCTTCTGCAATAACAGCATCCGCACCGATTTTTTCCATGCGTTTAGCTAGGGCAACGCTTGGTACAACAGGAATAACTGTAATCCCCGCTTCATGGAAACGTTCCATGTATTTACCAGGATTTCCTGCGCCTGTTGTCACTACCTTAACCCCTTCCTCGATAACAAGGTCTACAATATCTTCCACAAAGGGAGACAAGAGCATGATGTTGACACCAAAGGGTTTATCCGTTAACGATTTAATCTTGTCAATATTTGCCTTGACGACTTCTTTCGGGGCATTTCCCCCACCAATAATCCCTAGTCCTCCAGCCTTGGAAACAGCCCCTGCCAAATCACCATCAGCAACCCAAGCCATTCCTCCTTGGAAAATAGGATACTCAATATTCAATAATTCTGTAATACGCGTTTTCATAGTGCCTCCATCGTTTCTTGCTTACGTAATAGTTCGATACCGTCATAATTTGACAATCAAACTATTGCCTAAACAAGAGGGAGCGGGTTTCCCTACTCCTTCTATCTATATTCTGTTTATTTTGTTTGCTCTTCAACGTAGGCAACCAAGTCACCAACTGTTTTCAAGTCATCTTCTGCTTCGATTTGGATATCAAAAGCATCTTCGATTTCTGAGATTACTTGGAACAAGTCCAATGAATCTGCGTCCAAATCATCAAAAGTTGATTCAAGTGTTACTTCTGATGCGTCTTTTCCAAGTTCTTCAACGATAATTTCTTGTACTTTTTCAAATACTGCCATGATAGGACTCCTTTAAAATAAATAGTTTTTTATAACAATGTGTTCACCACATGATTACCTAAATTGTAAGAATGAGCGTGCCCCAGGTCAAGCCTCCACCGAAGCCTGATAACAGAACAGTCTGGCTACCATCTAAAGGGATGAGACCTTGTTCTACACACTCTGAAAGTAAAATCGGGATACTTGCTGCACTGGTATTGCCATATTCCATCATATTGGCTGGAAGTTTGTCTCGGTCGACACCGATTTTTCTAGCCATCTTATCCAAAATACGGTCATTAGCCTGATGAAGTAGCAGATAATCCAAGTCTGTCGCCTCTACAGGAGATTCCACAATGGTCTGCTTGATAGACTTGGCTACATCCCGAACAGCAAAATCAAAGACTGCGCGTCCATCCATCTTCAAAAATGAATCTGCATTTTCTTGATTTGAAAATGGAGAATGCAGGCCTGAATGCCCATAAGTTAGACACTCGCTGCGACTTCCATCGCTATTGAGACTCTCAGCTAAGAAATGCTCTTGCTCGCTAGCTTCTAGCAAGACACCACCAGCACCATCTCCAAACAATACAGCTGTTGATCGGTCTGACCAATCGACTGCCTTAGAGAGGGTTTCACTACCAATCACCAAGCCTTTTTGAAAGCGACCAGAAGCGATAAACTTTTCAGCAGTTGAAAGAGCAAATACAAATCCACTGCAAGCCGCTGTTAGGTCAAAAGCAAAGGCCTTATTAGCACCAATATTAGCTTGGACACGAGCAGCTGTAGAGGGCATCATCGAATCTGGAGTAATGGTGGCTAGGATGATAAAATCCAGCTCTTCCCCTGTGATTCCAGCTTTTGTCATCAGTTTCTTAGCAACCTCTGTAGCCAAATCACTGGTAGATTCTGTTCTTGAAATATGCCTTTGTCGTATTCCCGTCCGACTTGAAATCCACTCATCATTGGTATCCATAATCTGAGCCAAGTCGTGATTTGTAACCACTTGCTCTGGCACATAATGAGCAACCTGGCTTATTTTTGCAAAAGCCATTATTTCAAATCCTCCAAAAATTGATAAAGATTGGTCAAACCTTTGCTCATAACATCAATTTCTTCCTTACTCATACCATCAATGATTTTTTCAACCATGGCCTTGTGGAAGCGTTTATGGAGCCTATGAACCAAGCGACCCTTCTTTGTCAAATGTAGATGCACCACACGACGATCCTGCTCTGAGCGAATGCGTTCAATGTAACCCTTGCGT
The DNA here is from genome assembly GCF_013277195.1 of Streptococcus sp. 2579. Taxonomy (NCBI): domain Bacteria; kingdom Bacillati; phylum Bacillota; class Bacilli; order Lactobacillales; family Streptococcaceae; genus Streptococcus; species Streptococcus sp. 2579. The sequence goes on along the minus strand of NZ_VMMM01000006.1, from coordinate 85,936 downwards.
TCGAGATTATTCAAACTAGTCGTAACTGTCCCAAGAGTCACCATCAACTCTTTTGACACTTGACTTGGTGTCACGTCTGGGAATTTCCCAATCACATCAATCGTATGCATTTCTTTGATGGAGATATCCTTGAAACGACTACCTCTCAAGCTCACTTCCTCAATGACAAGGACATTGTTAAATATAGATGTTAAATATTCATTAATTCGTTGGTAGTCCATTTTTCATATCCCTCCTTCTCAAAAAAACTTTTACAATCAAAACATTTGACAAGAGAATTATATCAAAGTTCAAAGAATGATGCAAGTATTTTTTTATTTTCCTGTAAATTTAGGCCGTCTTCTCTCCGAATGAGCTCGAACTCCCTCTTTGAAATCCTCTGTTTGAGCTAAGGATTCCTGTAGATTCAGTTCTAAAGTAGCGTAATCCTGCCAGTCTTTAAATTGGCTCTCCCAAACCAACTTCTTAATGGCAGCATAGGAATTACTTGAACCACGTCTTAATTTTTTAAGAAGCTGTTCTCTCGTCTTTTCAAGTTTATCAGCTTCGGAAACACGGTAAACTAGCCCCCACTCCAGAGCTTTTTCTGCGGTCAAAGCCTCTCCTGTCATAGCTAATTGAGCAGCACGCGTCACACCGATACTGCGGCTCAAGAGATGAATCCCACCTGCATCTGGAGCCAAGCCAACGCCAACAAAGGCTTGGATAAACTTAGCCTTATCCGTTGCAAGACAGAAATCTGCCGCAACAGCTATATTCGCTGCGGCACCTGCAACAGCACCGTCAACTTCCATTAAAACAGGTTTGGCTATTTGTTTGATTTTATAGGAAATCGTATTGACCAATTCTGCGATTTTTGTCAATGATGGAATATCATCCTCATCCACTGCTCGCTTCATCTCTACCAAATCTCCCCCAACTGAGAAGACTTTGCCATTGGCATTGATTAAGATAAAATGCACAGCTGGATTCTCTTCTACCAGAGTCAGCGCTTCTAAAATCTCCTCACACATAGGAATATGAAGGCCATTTGCAACCTCAGGACGGTTTAAAGTAATAATTGCCAAATCCTCTTCAAGCTGATAAATAATGTGTTCCATCAGGACTCCTTTTTAGTTTATAAGCAGTTTATACTCTTCGAAAATCTCTTCAAACCACATCAGCTTCGCCTTGCCGTAGGTATGGTTACTGACTTCGT